>NZ_CP016908.1:0-300000 GCF_001931505.1 Pajaroellobacter abortibovis
TTATCCACATTTTCCACAACCTTTACTACTACTGACAATTATTAATTTTAAATAGAGATGGAGAGGAGAGATCAAAACCTGAGTGAAAGCTCACAGCAGGTGAGAAAAAAGAAACTTGAAAGTGGCTTTAGCTTATACTTCTCTGTGAAAAGCTTCTAAAAATCTCATGCGGGCAGTTACTCTCACGCTCTTGAGAAAGGCAAGGATAATGGAATTTACAGTCAGTAAACGAGAACTTCTTAGGCTCATGGCAAGGATGCATGGAGTTGCTGAGCGGAAAAGTACAATGACTATCCTTTCCAATGTTTTCGTCCTTGCTCGCGAAGGGAATGTTCACTTATCTGCTACAGATCTTTATTTGGGTGTAACGGGAAGGACCGCTGCTGAAGTTACAAAAGAAGGGAAATTGGCTGTTTCAGCACGCGACTTTTTAGAGCGTATTAAAATGATGCCAGAAGGTCCTCTTCAGATCCTGACGCAAGATCATTCAGCGCTGGTTATCAAAGGCTCAGGAACAGCGAGACGCTATACACTGCGCGGAATACCAGGGGATGATTTTCCTCGCCTTCCCAGCCCTTCTGAGGGGGCTGAAGCGCTCACGATAGGAGCGCAGCTTTTTGGAGAGCTAATCAGCAAAACCTATTTTTCAGCTTCTGTTGATGAAACGAGAGCTCACCTCAATTCCGCTCTTTTTGAGTGGGAAAATGATACCGTTCGTATGGTATCTACAGATGGTCATCGGCTTTCCAAGATGGAAATGAAAGTTGGGAAACAGACGGCTTCAGCGAGAGCGAGAATGTTAATCCCTCTTAAAGCTCTCCATGAGCTTCGACGTCTTTGTGAAGACGTTAGTGCGGGGGTTTTCCAAAAAGAGGGCTCTAAATCAGATCAGAAAGGCCTTATTTCCATTATGCAGAGCCAATCTAATGCTTTTTTTGAGGGGTCTGGAGTCTGTTTTAGCGTCAAGTTGGTTGATGCCCAATTTCCTCCTTACACTCAAGTGATCCCAAAGACATCCAGCAAAAAGTTCGTTATCCGGCGTGCCACATTTGCAGAAGCTCTTCGAGCTGTTTCTATTGCAGCAGGCGAGCGAATTGCTGGCGTCAAGTTGGTTTTAAACGCCGGTACCGTCCGAATTCTCAGTGAGTCACCGGAAGGTGGAGATGGCCTCGATGAGCTCCCAATTGAATATGGAGGTCCTTCTATTACAGTTGGTTTCAATGCGAAGTACTTTCTCGATGTGCTTACAGCGATGAATGAGGAAGAAGTTGAAGTTCTTTTGAACGGGGAGCTGGATCCTGCTCTTATTCAACCTGTTGGTGATAAAGATTGTGTTTTTGTAATCATGCCTATGCGCGTTTGAACGAGGGTATAGATCAAGCCCACCCTGTAAATACAGGGGCTCTTCTGACGAAAGAGGTAGAAATCCGCTCTCTTAGAAACCTTAGATCAGTTAATTGGGAGCCTGCCGAAAGGTTTAATATTCTTGTAGGAGATAATGGGCAAGGGAAGACCAGTCTGCTTGAAGGTCTCTATCTTCTTTCTACTTCTCGTAGTTTTCGTGGATGTAAATTGGCTGAACTGGTCACTCATGGAGAACAGATTGCAAGCATTCGAGGGATTTATCAAAAAGGGGGGCGAGATAGAGAACAGACAGTCGGAATCAGAAAAGGGGTTCGAGTTGTCCGGATGGAGGGGAAAAAACCGAAAAACCTTGCTGTCTATGCAATGGAGACTCCTATTGTTGTTTTTTATCCTTTGTCGATCCAGCTTTCGATGGGGGGGGGGAGTGAGAGGAGGAAGCTTCTCGATAGGGTTGGTCTCTATTTTTCAGAAACGGTCCTTGACGATTTGAACTCCTATCAACGAGCGCTTCATGCCCGTCAGCGTATTCTTCAGACGCGTGGAATTTGGGAAGCGGACATTGATGGCTGGGAGAGGTTGATCGCAGTGCATGGTTTTTCCCTTTTTAAAACGCGAACGAGAGCAGCAGAAAGTCTGGCTCTGGCTGCAAAAAAAGTCTTTGATCGCGTTGGTCCCTCCCTTTTTGATTTGGCGTTCGAGTACATAAGTAATGTTCCCAGTGACGAGCAGCAGTATCAGGGAATATTAAGAGAAAAGCGGGTCTCCGATGTGCGCCGCAATACTCCCGAAATAGGACCTCATAGAGATGATGTTGCGCTTCATCTTAATCAGACTCCCGTACGGGGTTTTGCTTCGCAGGGACAACATCGAACGGTAGCGCTAACTCTTAAGCTAGCTGAGATGGCTATCTTGCGTTCCTTGACAGGCCTCAATCCTATTTTTTTACTCGATGATGTGTTGAGCGAGCTCGACCCTTCTCGCGTGAGCGCCCTGCTTTCTTTTCTTCTTGAAAACAAGGGGCAAGTTTTCTTAACAACAACTGACCCGGATTTGCGGAGCAGTTGGTCTCTTCTTCCTCATTCGTGTTCTGCACGATTTTTGGTTCGAGAGGGGACAGTTCGATCTCTTTAAAGTCCTTCTTATCTCTCTCTCAGGATGAGCAGCCCTTTCCATTCTCCCCCATTTCATGATAGAACCAACCAATTAATGAACGAAAGGCTACTTTCCCCTCCTTCTTCTCGACATTCTTCCTATAGCAGTAAAAGTATCACTGTCCTTGAGGGGCTTCAGGCGGTTCGAAAGAGACCTGGGATGTACATCGGGGATGTCCACGATGGCTCCGGCCTCCATCATCTGATATGGGAAGTCGTTGATAATGCGGTCGATGAGCATCTAGCTGGATTTTGTACGAGCATTGAAGTCACTCTCCACTTTGATGGCTCTGTTACAGTTAAGGATAATGGTCGTGGGATTCCGACCGGTATGCACGCAAAAGGGGTCAGTGCTGCGGAAGTGGTGATGACTGTTCTTCATGCTGGCAGCAAATTTGACCACGCGAGCTATGATGTATCTTCGGGGTTGCATGGAATTGGGGTTAGCGCAGTTAATGCAGTTTCGGAATGGCTGAAATTGGAAGTTGAAAATCATGGGTTGGTTCATTTCCAACAGTATCATCGTGGTACCCCTTTAAACCCTCTCAGCGTCGTTGGAGAAACCAATAAAACAGGGACAAAAGTCTCTTTTAAACCCGATGCGGAAATTTTTACCAATACTCACTTTCAGTACGATCTCATCGCCAGTCGACTTCGGGAACTCTCTTTTCTCAATGCTGGGCTGGCGATTGCTTTAAAAGATGAGCGAGAAGAAAAACCGTGTTCAGAAATATTTGAATATCGGGGGGGGATATATGAATTTATTGAGCTCCTCAATAAGAATAAAGAACCTATTCACCCTCAAGTGATTCATATTCTTGCTCAGCATTCCCCAGGCTCAGAAAAAGAGCAGGATGGTTCTATTCCAGTTACTGTAGAAATCGCCCTTCAGTGGAACTCTACCTACACAGAACAGGTTTTTTGTTACACCAATAATATTCACAACCGAGATGGGGGGACTCACCTCACGGGATTTCGATCTGCTTTAACTCGGGTTTTTAATCAGTATGGGACTGAGAAAAACCTCTTTAAAGATATTAAAAGTGGACTGACAGGGGAAGATATCCGAGAAGGCTTGACGTGTGTGATCAGTGTTAAACATCCGGATCCTTCTTTCGATTCTCAGACCAAATCCAAGCTTGTTTCCAGTGATGTCAAGAGCATTGTGGAAGCTGTGGTGATGGACAAATTCAGGCAATTCTTTGAACAAAACCCAGCTGTCGCGAAGAAAATCATTGAGAGGTCGATTCTTTCAGCAAAAGCGCGTGAGGCTGCGCGGAAGGCGAGAGAAGGTGTGCGGAAAGGGCAACTCGACACGAGTTATTTGTTGGGGAAACATGCGGATTGTCAGTCTAAAGATCCGACGGAATCCGAAATTATTATTGTAGAAGGGGTCAGTGCAGGGGGTACAGCAAAGCAAGGAAGAAACAGAAGATTTCAGGCTATTCTCCCCTTGCGTGGCAAGATCCTCAATGTGGAGCGCGCCCGGATTGATAAGATGCTCTCTTCCAATGAAATCGCCCTTCTGATTTCTGCTCTTGGTTGTGGTATTGGAGAGGGGAACTTCAGCATCGAAAAGCTTCGGTATCATCACATTATCCTGATGACAGATGCGGATATCGATGGGAGTCACATCCGGACACTGCTGTTGACTTTCTTCTATAGGCAAATGCCTGAAATCATTGAGCGTGGATATCTCTATATCGCCCAGCCCCCCCTTTTTCGTGTAAAGAGAGGGAAGAAAGAGGAGTATTTAAAGGATCAGGCAGCGTTAGATAAATGGTTTTTGGATCGGGGAGTGGAAGGGATTTCCGTAAGAGCTTTGCAAGGCCCCATCTTGAGAGGAGATCCTCTCTTTCGACTGGCCGAAAAGCTGCAAACGTTCCGGCGGACCCTTCTTAAGATGGTCCAGGATACACGAATGATGATGGAGATTCTGTCCTTGGGAGGTCTTACTTGCATGGAACTCAGAGAAAAAGAGAAGGTGGAGCAATTTGTATCCCTCCTCCAGGCTCGTTTAGAAGAGAAGCATCCCTCTTTGGTCCCGCTCCAAATCACGATTTCATGGGAAAAGGAGCACGGAGCAGCTTCTCTTCACCTGGTTCCCTCCTCCAGCTCGAGTAGTCGACCGGTTCTTTTCAATTGGGAATTGATTAACTCTCCCGAGTATGAAGAGCTCTATTCGCTTTACCAGGATATTGCTTCAATCGGATCGCCCCCCTATTTTGTGAAGGAATACAGAAACAACTTTTCTTCATCTTCTCCATCCGAGGAGGATGGGCAAGAGCAACCCCCTACAGAAACGTCGGAAGGGCATCTTTTGAGAGATGCGTGGGCTCTTTGGGAGTTCATTGATGCGAGAGGACGCAAGGGGACTCAGATCCAGCGTTACAAAGGGCTAGGGGAGATGAATCCTGAGCAGCTATGGGAGACAACACTTAATCCTGAAGCGCGTATGATGCTCCAGGTAAAAATAGATGATGTGGTTCAGACTGATCAATTATTTACGATTTTGATGGGTGATCAGGTCGAACCGAGGCGCCAGTTTATCGAAGGAAATGCTTTGAGCGCGAGGAATCTAGACGTTTAGTAGAAGCGAGAAACTGCGCTGAAGGTGGTTTTTTCGCTTAGATGTGGGTCGAGGTTTCGAAAGGCGAAAGAAAAAGTTAATCCTTTTATGGATTGCAACTTTAAAAGTCGAGTTTATTCTTTCTTTTAAATACGATGCAGTACATGGGGTGGGGAAGCTGCTCTACCTTGAGCTGGAGGGTTGATCGAATGAATGCTGAGAAATTAACGACAAAAAGTCACGAAGCTTTTCAAGCAGCTACTAAAAATGCATCACAGTCCGGCCATCCTGAACTTGTTCCTGAGCACCTGATCCTCGCGTTGTTAGACCAAGAACAGGGGATTGTGTCTGCCCTCTTTCAAAAGGCGGGAGGGAATGGAGATAGGCTAAGAAACAGTCTCCAGCAACACCTAAAAGGCCTCCCCCGTGTCAGGGGGGGGGCTGGGCCTTCCCCTTCTAGGCGAATGATGGAATTGATGCAGCGTGCTGAAGAGGAGAGCAGTAAGCTCAAAGACGAATACATTTCTGTAGAACATTTCTTGCTTGCTGCTTCAAAGCACGACAGCGAAATTTCGTCTTTGTTAAAACTTGCGGGGGAGGTTACTTACGATAAACTTCTTTCTGCTTTGGCAGAAATTCGCGGTAGCCAGAGGGTAGCGGATCGGGATCCGGAAGATAAATTTCAGGCGCTTGAAAAATACTGCCAGGATTTAACAGAGGCAGCTCGAAAGGGGAAACTTGACCCTGTGATTGGGAGGGATGAAGAGGTCCGCCGTGTGATGCAGGTCCTTTCAAGGAGAACGAAAAATAATCCTATTTTAATTGGTGAACCCGGTGTTGGGAAAACAGCAATTGTTGAGTGCATCGCCCAGCGGATAGTGAGTGGAGATATGCCTGAGTCCCTTAAGAATAAGCGGTTAATTTCGCTCGATATGGGCTCGTTAATTGCAGGAGCAAAATATCGAGGTGAATTCGAGGATCGCTTAAAGGCTGTTCTCAAAGAGGTGGAGAATGCAGCGGGAGGAATTATCCTCTTCATTGATGAGATTCACACCATTGTGGGAGCGGGTGCAGCTGAGGGTTCACTGGATACGGCGAATATCATTAAACCACCTCTTGCTCGAGGGATGCGGTGCATCGGGGCAACCACGACGGGTGAATATAATAGGAAGATACAACCAGACCCTGCTCTCGATAGGAGATTCCAGCCAGTTTTCGCGTCTCAGCCCTCTGTGGAAGATACCATTGCGATCTTGCGAGGGATTAAAGAGCGGTATGAACTACACCACGGCATCCATATTCAGGATGCTGCGCTTGTGGCAGCTGCTACACTATCGGATCGTTATATCACCAATCGCTTTTTACCGGATAAGGCGATCGATCTGGTGGATGAGGCAGCAGCAAAAATTAAGATGGAAGCGGACAGTATGCCTGCTGAGATTGATCAGGCTCAACGCCGTCTCACCCAGTTGCAGATCGAAAAGGAAGCTATTAAAAAAGAGCGGGATGCCAATTTACAAAGCCGGTTAGATCCGATTGGGCATGAAATTGCCGATCTTGAAGCGCAAATTAGAACGATGCGAGCCCAGTGGTTACGTGAAAAAGAACTCATTGAGAATATGCGGGGCTTTCAGGATCAGCTTGAGACCTTGAGACTAGAAGCAGCAAAGGCGCAGCGTGAAGGAGAGTTAGGTCGAGCCGCTGAGATTTTGTATGGCAAAGTCCCAGAGCTTGAGAAAAAACTCGAAGAATGTCGGGGCGAGTTTGCTAGGATACAAGAAAAAGAGGCTTACCTGCGCGAAGAGGTCACAGAACAGGATGTAGCCGCGATTGTAGCGAAGTGGACGGGGATCCCGGTTACTAAGCTCTTGCAAAGGGAGGTGGATAAGCTGCTTCATTTAGAGGAGCATTTGCAGAAGCGGGTGGTTGGTCAAGAAGAAGCAGTTGCAGCGGTGTCTAAAGCAATACGCCGCTCTCGAGCGCGGTTGGGGGATGAGAAGCGACCGATAGGCAGTTTCCTGTTTTTAGGACCTACGGGTGTAGGTAAAACGGAGCTTGCAAAAGCAGTTGCTGAATTTTTATTCAATGATGAGCGTGCCATGGTTCGGTTGGATATGAGCGAATACATGGAAAAGCATACCGTTTCGAGACTTCTTGGCGCGCCACCTGGGTACGTGGGATATGGAGAGGGAGGGCAGTTGACAGAACCAGTTCGAAGACGCCCCTATTCTGTGATTTTGTTTGATGAAGTGGAAAAGGCTCACCATGATGTATGGAATGTTTTGCTTCAGGTTTTGGATGATGGTCGCCTTACGGATGGGCAAGGGCGCACGGTTGATTTTAAGAATACTGTGCTCATTTTGACCAGCAATCTTGGCTCTGCTGCAACTGCTTCTCTGGAGGAGCAAGTTGGGCTTTCTGCAGAGGAGAGGAAAAAAATGACTCACGCGATTGTGCTAGCAGAAGTTCGTCGCGCGTTCCGACCTGAATTCATCGCGCGGTTGGATGATATTCTCGTGTTCAATCGCCTGGAGAGGCAACAACTCGCGCGTATCGTCGAAATTCAATTGCAGCGAGTTCTTCAACGCCTCTCGCGTCAAAATTTCGCTATCGAATTCACATCCGAGGCAAAAGACTTTCTGGCAGAAGTTGGGTGGGATCCTACTTATGGTGCACGACCCATAAAAAAAGCCATACAGCGTTATATGGAGGATCCGTTGGCGATAAACATCCTATCGAGTGAGGTGTTGCCAGGAAGCACCATTCGTGTGGATCATCAGGCAGAAGCAGATGAGTTGGAATTCGTCTTTTCTGCTCCCACTGTTGCTCCAACTGCCTGAGAGAGGGGCCGTCATTTTTTTTCTTTTTCTACCTGTGCTTTCTCTTAGGAAGAGGGAGTATTAGCAGCTCGCGCTTCGATTAAAGAAAGAAGTCGTCCTGCGCGTTCTCCATCCCGTCGGTAGGAAAAATAGAGTTCCTTGTTGCAATAGGTGCATCCTCCTACGTTTTCAATGCATAGGGGGGGGATCGATCTGGTCTCTAATTGACTGCGGGCTGCTTTTCTGAGGTTGACGTACCTTTTCTCGTGATGGGAGCGTTCAATCACATGTGGATTGGAGCAGCTGTCGACAATCGCTTCTGCAGTTGCCCTTTCTACTTCAAAACAGCATCCTCCAATGCAAGGTCCTGCGGCGATGAGAAGAGGAAATGCACCGAGATGATCCATGAAATCCAACGTGGCAGGAATAATCCCCTTCACGATCCCTTGCCAGCCTGCATGAATGCAGGCAACCATACCTGTTGTAGGGCTTGCACAGAGCAAAGGGACGCAATCAGCAGTAAAAACAGCGACAGTAGGTTGTTCCTGATAGGGCATAGATTGAGCAACGATGGCATCAGCTTCTATGGTTTGAGATTGAATAGGATCCCCCTGTGCTAGAAAAACATGGTTTCCATGGACTTGTCGAACGCAATAAAAATGTTCTGAACTGAGCCCGAGCTTTTTCTGAACACGCCATATATTTTCTTGAAGATCGATCAGCTGCTGTTCTCTAGGAACAGAGGATTGTGGGGCGATCGAGAAATTGAGCGAATCACAGGGGAGAGAGCTTACTCCACCTATTCGTGTAGTGAAGCCATGACGAAATCCTGCTGCTGTTAGCAAGGGACTTTGATGGATCAACATATTCCTTAACTCTAGATCAGGCATCGATAGACAAGATAGATATCATATTCCTTTCTTTTTTTCTTCTGTGCGGTCATCTTTCTCTTTTACTCTGTCTAAGTATCCTCTCTGTTTTTCAAGCTTGATGTTAATTCGATGAATGCAACACCTTCTCTTCTGTTCAAGACTTGTAACCTAACCAAGATTTATGGTTTGCATCGGATCCTTGTAGATGTCTCTATTGATTGTTACAGCCATCAAATCAGTATTATCCAAGGGAAAAATGGGGCGGGGAAAACCACGTTATTGCGGTTGTTAGCGGGGCTGATCAAACCCACCAGGGGGAATATCCTCTGGGTCGGAGGAGAGAGACCACAGATCGGTTGGGCGGGGCACGAATGCTCGTGTTATGAATCGCTCTCAGCGAAGGAAAACATTGCATTTTCTGCGAGCCTTTATGGTATTAACCCGGAGAAAGCATGGGCGTGGGCGTGTGATTGGTTTGGCTTAAGTCTTCTTGAGCAACGTCCTTTATCGAGTCTTTCGTTTGGGCAGAAGCAGCGGCTCGCTTTAGCTCGGGCTACGCTTCATCGCCCTTTGATTTTACTTCTGGACGAGCCGATCGGCGGCCTTGATCGGCATTCTTGTGCTCGACTGGAGCAATTTCTGAAGAAGCAAGCAGCAGCAGGGGTTTGTGTTCTTCTGTCTACGCATGACACTTGCTTTGCAGCGAGGATGGGGGATCGTTTTCTTGTGCTCGAGAAGGGGAAAGTGGTTCAGAAAGCTTATCAGAGTGAAGTAGGTCAATGAATCGCTCTCCAGAGTTCAGATAGTCCTTTTGCGATTTCGTGAGGTTGAGCCCGTGGGACACTCCCCAAATAGGGTATTGAACAGTGACGTTGAATTTCATCTGCGTTGGTTCCGGTCGATCGGTCTGCGTCTTTCGGGTGATTCATAATAAATCCAGAAAGTGCGATCCCGCTTCGATACGAGGCTCTTTCGACGGCGATTGTGTCATGGATTGCACCTAATTGATCGGGGACAATCAGAAGCGTCCTTGTCGGATTCAGCTGAACGCATAGATCGACGTTGAGTTGCTTATCAGTCAGGGGACTAAAAAGCCCCCCAGGAAGCTCTACGAGAACGCCATCCGCTTGCTTTCGGATGGATTCGATCTCTTGAACAATAAGATTAAGATCGATCGGAAGATTTTCTTGCCTGCTTGCTTGAGACGGGGAGATAGGTTCTCGGAAGGAATAGCAGCAGGGGAGGGGATGTTTCACGTGCAACGTAGAAACCGCTGCGAGCCGAGCGCTGTCAGACAATTCCGCTTTTTGGGACCCGCTTTCGATCGGCTTGATCGCGATGAATTTTTGCGTTTTTCCTGCAAATAGGGTCAAGGATACAGAAAAATGAGTTTTTCCTATTTCTGTTCCTGTTCCTGTTACCACAATCAGCGGAGTTGGCATGCTAGACTTTCTTTAATACAACGAAGGGCCCATTCAAGATCATTTTCTGAATGGTTTGCTGTTACGGTGAACCGTAAACGCGAAGTTCCAGGAGGTACAGTAGGGGGTCGGATGGCAACTACATAAATCCCTTTGGAAGAAAGATGTTGAGCGAGTGCAAGGGCTCTTTCAGAACTTCCTACAACCCATGGAATAATCGGGCCGTACCCACGGACATCCAACTCAAGTCGCTTGAGTCCTGCTCGAAACAAGGTAGCATTTGCTAACACCTTTTCTCGAAGGAAGGGGCGGTTGGTAAAAGTTCGAAATGCTTCAAGAATATTGGTAGCTGTGCATGGGCTCATCCCTGTAGAGAAAACAAAACTGCGCGCTTTGTTCCATAGCCATTTGATCAGCGTTGAACATCCTGCTGCAAATCCCCCGCTATTGCCGAACGCTTTCCCAAATCCTCCAATGAGAACATCAGGTCGGATATTGGCCTGAGCGCAAAGCCCTTTCCCTTCAGGTCCTAGGACCCCAATCGCATGCGCTTCATCCACGAGAAGGGCGGCGCCGTAAGCATTACAGAGTTTGCGAAGGGATGCGAGATCCGGCGAATCCGCATCCATACTGAAATACGACTCTGTGATGACCCAGGCTCTTTTTTCA
Organism: Pajaroellobacter abortibovis; assembly: GCF_001931505.1. Classification (NCBI taxonomy): domain Bacteria; kingdom Pseudomonadati; phylum Myxococcota; order Polyangiales; family Polyangiaceae; genus Pajaroellobacter; species Pajaroellobacter abortibovis. Next base: position 10,867 of record NZ_CP016908.1, read on the forward strand.
CATCGATGTCGAAGGTGATGCTCAATAGCTTCCCTGTCGAGATGAGGTACCACCGCAATCCTAGCTTTTGAAAGTCGAGCGCCATCGATAGCGGATGCGTGAATCAGAGCATCGCTTACGATCAGATCCTCTTGTGTTGCAAGTGCGCTTAACGTACCCAATTGAGCTGAATACCCGCTTGTAAAGACCAGCATATCCTCGACCCCCAGCCAATGGGAAAGGGTGTTTTCAAGAAGAAAGAGTTCTTCCTGTTCACTACTGATGAGTCTTGAAGCGCCTGCTCCTCTTTTGCTAGAATGAGCCAGGGTAGATGCGAGACCTAAGTAGTCATTGCTCGCAAACGAAAACAGTTTTTCGTTGGATCTCCTAGACCGCTGCCGGAGAAGATGATTAGAGGCCAGGACCGCGAGTTGTTCTTCTAAGTGAAAGAGCGCTGGAGGAGTGTTTGAATGTTTCACGTGAAACTAAGCTTCTATCTCGTTTTTTCGTTCGAATATTCTGAAGAATGTGTGTAGGAAATCCATGCTTGTCAAACTTTAATCATCCATTATGCTTTCTATCTTTTTGAGAATATGGAATAGAAAATTGTGTGTTTTCGAGTAGAGAGCAGATCGCTGTGCACGCTCTTGTTCAAGCTCATACGCAAGTATGAAGGCGACCAAAATAAATGTGCGGGGGGGGCATTGTTTTGGAGAAGGAAGGAGTTCTTCCAATTTTTGATTAATGGTATCGGCTAGTCGATGGACGAACGCTTCATCCTCGGAGCTAACAAGGCGTATCCGTTGTCCTCCTACTTCTACTTCAATCGTGTTGGATTTGCTCGAGTCGTGCATGTTGTGATGCTCAAGGAGAAGGAGAGGAAACAGGAGGGACGGAAAGAAGCTGGACAGAAGTGGAGAATGACAGCGTGTGAGAGACTCTAGGATCGCAAGCTAATCTATCAGGGCAAGACCTGCAATCAATCCAAGCGTCTTGACCTATCAAACAAGGTAAAGGAGGGACTGTACTTCGGTTTGCACAATTCGGTTTCCCCTCGCTTTGTTCCAAGTTACGATCGATGGAATCAATTGGGTAGCTAACCAAGCAGGCTATGCAGGCTCTTACTTTAAACTGAAATGGTTTTGTCTCAATCGAGGTTCCTGTACTAGTGCGGCCATATACAGAAAACAGCACGATCATGATTTTGGACTTTGCCGCAGTTGTATCTTTCAGAAATGTTGTCAGACTTTTTGCATTGATTAGGTTAATCGAAGGAGCAGCATATTCTCCCCCCCCATTCAAAACAGGGTTTTGGGCGATAAGGGGGGCTATAAATGTATCGAGCTCTTTCCCATTTTCGTCTTGGACACTCACACGGACCCCTTCGATCACAACGTCTGCAGATTCAGGGATTCCATCTTCCTCTTTTAACGTATTCTGAATAAGTACGTAGGGAGTGTATGTCATCGTTAGAGCTAGATCCATCGTGCCCATCCGAATCAACTTTGCTTGGTCGAGGTTCCCCTGATATTGGCATGATTCTTGGCTTGAGGGAGGAGCAAGTACCCCTTGAATGAGGAGTTCTCTATTGTCTTCTTTGCGAGGGTTGCACCCCGTGAGGGTGGCAGCGATGTATCCTGCAATAAGGAGAGGTTTGAACATTCTTTTTTTTGTCTTCATTCATGTTCTCACAATTAAAACGCTTTTTGTTCGTTCAGGAATCGATCCCCTAGTAAAATTTTTTCGATATCAACGAGAGGAAGGCGCTCTACGCTGGCTTTTCCAATCCCCTTTACCATAGGAAAGAGAAGAAACCGCCCGTCACGTTTTTTATCCCCTTGGATAAAGCGCCATGCAGCTTGCAGCTCATGATGTGCAACGGAGTGCGGGAGTCCAAGACGGAAGAATAAGTTTTGGACGCGGTGCACAAGCGAAAGCGGAATCACCCCCATTGCGTAAGCCATGTAGAGCTCGGCTATCGTGCCGAGGGCGACAGCCTCTCCGTGCAGGTGGCGTGTATACTTGCCTTGAGCCTCTAGAGCATGCCCTAAAGTGTGCCCTACATTGCAGAGCAACCTATTCCCTTGATCGTATGTGTCTTGTCGCACGATCTGAATTTTGGTTTTTATTGCGTTCTGCATGCATGGAAGAAAGCGCTCAAATCTGTTTTCTGTGAGGTTCTCCGCGTTGTTTTCGAGATCGACAAAAAGAGGCTCATGGGCAGCCAGTCCGATTTTGACTATTTCTGCGAGTCCTGCTCGAAATTCCCGCACAGGGAGCGTTTCCAAATGGGCGATATCAATTATTCCGGCAGAAGGAAAAGAATAGGTCCCTATGAGATTTTTACCCAATCGGTGATTGAATCCGGTTTTTCCACCTACTACGGAGTCCGCCATCGCGAGTGATGTTGTGGGGACCTGGATGGCCCTGATCCCACGCAGGAGGGTGGAGGCAGCAAAGCCGGTGAGATCCCCTATCACTCCTCCCCCTAGACTAAGCAGAATGGTTTTCCGATCGATGCCAAGTGTGAGTGCAGATTCCCAAATAGAACTGATCGATTCGAGTGTTTTGGAGATCTCTCCTGGAGACAGGATCAATTGATGAGTTATCTCTTGAAAAGGAGCCAATGCTTCTTGGATAAAGGGACCTCTTTTCTGGTGTATGTTGTGATCCGTCACAATCATCAGGGAAGAAGGATTGAATGCAGTGAGTGTTTCTGTCAAAAGAGAGGGGTTGTGAGCTGCGAACAAGATCGGATAGCTTTTGGTCCCGATGGGGACAAGAGCGACCTCACGCTCTATTGTGCGGAGGATGTTTTCGATGATTTGATTTACGGTGTGACTCTCTGTGGAGAGGGACAGGTGGCATTCCGCGTAAGCTTCATGCCGCTCTTCGAGCAGTTCTTCTATCCGTTTGAAAAGATCGGAGTTTGTGAAAAGAGGACGTTTTTCCTGTGCTTTTTGAATTCGCTTGGCGAGCGCTGATGGGGTCGCCGTCAAGGTGATCACCCAACTTTTTTCGAGAGCGACATGCCGTGTTGCGCGATGCATCAATGTGCCGCCCCCACACGCGATCACCTGGGGAGTCCCTTCCATCAACAGACGTTGAAGTAGCTTTTGCTCTTCGCTCCGAAAAGAAAGTTCCCCTCGCTGACGAAACCAGTCTGCTATGGATATCCCGTGTGTTTGCGCGAGAAAGGTGTCTGTGTCGATGAAGGGGAGTTGTAAGCGATTGGCTAAAACAGGGCCTAAAGTGCTTTTCCCTGTTGCCATGAAGCCGCTGAGAAGAATAGGTTTGGTTTTCAATAGTCTCGAACTTGAGATTGATAGGATTTTGCGTTTGTCAGGAATTCTTGGAGGCCATCTCCTCCAAATTTTTCGAGGGCTGCTCCTGTGAGGATGATCGCCATCATTGATTCTCCTACCACACAAGCAGCAGGGACGGCACAAACATCACTTCGCTCCGTGATAGCGTGGGTGGGCTCTTTGGTGATGATGTCTACACTGGCCAAAGGGATACGCAATGTGGAAAAGGGTTTCATGATACATTTACAAACGACAGGTTGACCGTTGGTCATCCCCCCTTCTAATCCGCCAGCATGATTGGATAGCCGCACAAATTGAGCGGTGGATCGATCATAAGAAATCGGATCGTGAATGGTCGATCCTACTTGCTCTGAAATGCGGCAAGCGTCCCCTATTTCTACCCCTTTGACTGCATGAATACTCATCATCGCTTGGGCTAAACGCCCATCTAGCTTGTGATCCCACTGGGTGTGGCTCCCTAGCCCTGGGGGGGCCCCCAAAGCGATGATTTCGAAAGTTCCCCCCAGCGTATCTTTCGCGTGAGCAGCAGTTCGAATGATGTCTCTCATCGCTTTTTCGGCAACAGGATCAGCACACGCTAGTTCTGAATCACGTGCGCGTTGCCGGAGAAGAGCATGTGGGATATCCTCTGTGGACGCTTTTACAGGACCGATGGATGTAACGTGACCAAAAATATCAATTTCTAAAAAACTGAGGAGTTTCTTGCAAACAGCCCCCACTGCTGTGCGCAAGGCAGTCTCGCGCGCGCTTGCGCGTTCTAGGATATCGCGTAGATCGTGTCGAAAATACTTGAGCCCTCCTACTAGATCGGCATGCCCAGGCCTAGGCCGTGTCACTGGATTGGAGGGATTGGTCGAAGAGGGGAAAGGGGACATCGCTTCAGCCCAGTTGGGGTGATCGCGATTTTCAATCGAAAGCACAAGAGGAGAACCGAGTGTCTCTCCATGGCGAACGCCCGCTAGGAACTCGATCTGATCATGCTCAATTTTCATCCGCCCCCCTCGGCCGTAACCTCGTTGACGTCGAGCTAGATCTGGATTGATATCCTCAGGAGTCAAAGGGAGGCCTGCAGGAATCCCTTCGAGGATGGCTGTAAGGCGCATTCCATGAGATTCACCGGCGGTTACCCAACGAAGAAGAGGCATTGCACAGATGAATGATAGTCTATTTTGAAGGGGTTGGCCATAACCACCGAAACGCTTATTGCATCGGGTTCAATCCGGTTGAAAGCAAATCGAAAAGGTCGTTATGAAATGCAAGCATTTTCAAAAGTATGAAGGGTTGGGAAATGACTTTATCCTTGTCTACAAAGGGGAGGAGGACGAGGAGTCATGGTTTATCAACAACGCGAAATCGCTCTGCGATCGCCATTATGGGATTGGGGCGGATGGGATCCTTTTGCTTTCTCCTACGACGAAACGTTTTTGTGATGTTCGAATGAGTGTGATCAATGCGGACGGTTCTCGCGCGGAAATGTGTGGTAACGGAATTCGGGCGGTGGCTCTTCATAGAAGTCGTGTGCAAGAAAATACAGATGCGCCTTTGCTGATTGAAACCGATCAGGGTATTCTTACCTGTCAGGTCGAGGAAGTGAATGAAATGGAAGGAATTGTTCAAGTAGATATGGGACCGGTGCAATGGGAGGGGGAGATCCCGTGGACGTTTGCTGATCGGTCCTTTCGACTTTCTCTCCTTCGGGTGGGGAATCCTCATGCGGTGACGTTCGACCCCTTTCTGGAACAGGATTATGTAGCTATGGGCGAGCAAATATCCCAGCACCCTCAATTCATCGAAGGGACGAATGTGGAATGGGTGACCATGAGAGAGTCCACGTCGATGGAAGTGATGATTTGGGAGCGTGGGGTCGGCTTGACATTAGCCTGCGGTACGGGGGCCTGTGCTGTTGCAGCAGCTGCTTGTGAAAAGGGGTTGGCCCCTTGGGATATCCCTCTTTTTCTTCATTTACCAGGGGGAATCTTGACAATACAGATGCGCTCTTCTGATCGGCATGCTCTGATGCGAGGCCCCGTCCGGCACGTTTATTCGGGTGAGTTCTATTGCTTGAGGTATTGTGGGTTTAAAGGAGAGAAATGTTATTCTTGAACGAGGGTTCCGATCGGTTCCCCGAGGACAACTTGCTTGACGTTCCCACTCTTGAGTTTAAAAATTCGGATCGGCAGTTTATTGTCTCGGCAGAGGGCTGCGGCTGTTGCATCCATCACGCCGATGCGATCGGTGAGAAAGCGGTCGTAGCTCATGTTGGGTACCATCGCAGCGTCGGGGTAGTGGAACGGATCACGGTCATAAATCCCTTCTACTTTGGTTGCTTTGAGTAGGCATTCCGCGTGAATTTCCATTGCTCTCAGCGCAGCTGCAGTGTCTGTGGAGAAGTAGGGATTGCCTGTTCCTGCAGCAAAAATAACAATGTATCCGCGCTCTAGATGGCGAATCGCGCGGCGCCGTATATAGGGCTCGGCGATCTGCCGAATCTCAAGTGCTGTTTGAACTCGTGTCGGGATCCCTTCTTTCTCCAGTGCATCTTGTAACGCGAGCGCATTGATCACCGTGGCGAGCATCCCCATATAATCTCCTTGCGCGCGGTCGAGACCGCTGCGAGCCCCTTTAATCCCTCGAAAAATGTTTCCTCCTCCCACGACAATTGCGATTTGTACGCCGAGTTGATGTACGTCAGACAACTCAGCTGCAACTATCCGAAGCACATTGGCGTCAATCCCGAATCCGCCTTCACCTCCGCAAAGAGCTTCTCCACTTAGCTTGAGAAGGATCCGGCGGTAATAAAGCAATTGCTTTTCCTGAGGAGGAGGGAGGGGGGAACCTAAGGGAGGGGAGCCTAAAGAAGGATGGATGGGGGAGGTTGTAACTGCATAGGTGGAATTACTCATGCTGCTATCTTTATCCTATGGAATACCGCGCAAGGCGACTCATTTTTGTTAGGGCTACTTGAAGCGCTGTTGTAGAGAAGGATAACAAGAAAAAAATAAACATCCGATGTCTACCTAGAAGCGTGTGTCTCTGTAAAGAGGGAGCGAGTGTGATGAATGGTTTAAGGCCAACCCAAAAGTATCTCAGAAGTGATGGATGGATGTTTGTCATGCTTCTGGCTGGGTATTGTGGGATTGGTGGATGCCGCTGGAAGAGCTGCGAGGAAACAGAAGCAACCTCTCAGAAGCAGACTCAGAAAGAGGAGAGCCATTCGCTGACTGCAGCACAGGCCCATCAAGTATTGGCTCGGGTAGGAGATAAAAATATCACCTTGGGTGATTTTAATGAACTGCTTGAGCAGATGGATCGGTTTACTCGCCTTCGGTACGAAGACATGACCTCTCGAAAAAGGTTGCTTACAGAACAGATTCACATCGAGCTTCTGGCTCAGGAAGCAAAAGCCAAGGGGTACGATCGCGATCCAATGGTGCAGCAGGAGATCCGCTCGATTCTTCGCGATGCGATGTTGCAAGAGGGGCGAAAAGAGACGCTCTCTCCTGAGGCGATTCCGGAAGAGGAAGTGAAAGCCTATTTTCAGCAGCATCAGCGTGATTTTCGAGAGCCCGAGCGTCGGCGCATTTCTGCTATTGTGCTCAGGCAGGAGGAAGAAGCCAACCGTGTTCTCTCCAAGGTGCTGAAAGTAGATATCCCTTCTGCCTGGGGTAAGTTGGTACGTACCTATTCCATCAAAAGAGAGAATGTACAAAGAGTTCCACTTGATTTATCTGGAGATCTTGGGTTCGTGGACCCTCCTGAGGAAACGCGTCCCAGTTCCTCAGAAGTTCCTCCTGCTGTACGAGCAGCCATTTTCGAGGTGGATCAGGTGGGACATGTGCTCACTCGGGTTGTCCATGGAGAGGATGGGAGGTTCTACATTCTTTTGCTCAATCAAAAAACACCTCCCAGGCAGCGGTCCTATGAAGAAACTTCTCGACTCATTCGTGTTCGATTAGCTCAAGAAAAAATCAGAGCGCGGGACACCCAAACCATAGAAAAGTTGAAGCAGAAATATCCCGTCCGATTAGATGAAGCGGCTCTTTCTCGCGTTTCTGTAGAATTACCAAAACCCTAGAAACCCGACCTGCTGTGCCCTTTTGGGTGATTTTGGAGTCAATCAGTTGGGAGTTCCGTTTGGCAAGGATTGGGTGATTTGGAAATGACCATAACGGTGGAGAGCCTCTTCGTGGAATGATAATCTCATCCAATTGCAGTTGATCTCCTTGTTGGTCTCTACAAAGGGTCCCGAGAGGTGCCCTTCATGCCAGGTGCCTACCTACGATTGTAGTTGGGCCGAGAGAGGGATTTAATGTACCTTTCGCGGTGTTGGATGCAGTGTCGACTTGGATTTGATCGTCCCTTCTCCTAGCCCTGCATTCTCTTCTTCTTTGTTCCATGTGAGGATTCTAGCTTCTTGACTGCTTGGAAGTTCATGCATTCCGAGCGATGCGGTCTCGCTTCGATCACTCTGATAAGCTCCTTTCCAATGGAGCAAGGAGGGCTTTTGGGTCTCTTGTGAGGTGCTGTGCGTAGCAGATGCTGTCGGTTTAGACGAAGTGGTCTTCAAGTGGATGGGGGGGATGAGAGGAAGAACGTCCTTATCCCTTTCGAAAAGCAGTTCCCATTGCCGATTCCGAGTGCAACCGCTGCAATCAATGAGATGACCTAAGAAAATGGTGAAAATAGATGCGCAACCATCGGAATCGAACCCTTACTTACTACACCCATAATATGGTCTTCTTGGTTCTATGGATGTCTAATGCAATTAAAGTCAAGCTGAGTGCTATCGCTTCACAAAGGTAAAAGGTTTTCTCCTCCCCTGTAACCATCCCTATCACCCCTCCAATAGAGGGACGAAGTAGTCAGTGAACCATAGCGGGTTTCATTGATATGTTCGAGTAAAAGCAATCAGCGTGCAAACATGATCGGTTTTTCTTCAATTTGATCGATTGTCTGATTCCATTGGTAGAGGGTGAGGTAATCTTTTCCAGGTTCGATCCGGATGTGGCATGGATATGGACTCGGCTTTGGATCTCGAGTTTATTGTTTGAGAACAGATTTTGAATATGGATTTTCCGTTCCCTTTCCTTTAAGGTAAGGGAGGAGAGGTGAAGGGGTGTTTTGAGAAAGGTGGGGATGTCGATCTGAGGAGAGACTGCTGTGTGGGTAGGGGTTTTCAAGAGGAGAGGAGTCTTCCGAACAGGGAGAGTGATCAGATCCGTCATGTGAAGAGAAGAGAGCGGTTGTAAGATGCAATGATCTCCCTAGAGTTGCATCCAGTGAGGAATTTCAATATCCATCCCGATGACCAGGGGTTATTCAAGAACGGAAAGCTGCTCTCCTGAGGGGTGGCTTAATTTTCCACCAAGACGCGCAACAAAACGAGCCTCGAGAATTTTTTTCGCTCTCTTTCATTCAACCTTTCAAGAGAAGAACGCATGGAGAGGGCGGACTGCCCTTCCATCCTTTCTGTTAACTGAATATAAGCCGTTCCATCTTTATCGAGATATCCTCTGCCCTTTATCTGTATCCATTCTCTCTGTTCACTGCGAGGATGGATTACTTCGGTAGGGAAGCCTGGAGCAACGCGAATGACTGGCTGATGGGAGAAGAGAAGAGGGATGTATCCAGAAGTGGTAATTTTATTTTTGGCAGAAAGCCACTGGATATGGTTATTCCCTTTGTCTACCCGGAGAGTTAACAGTTCCCACCCTTCGATTTCAGAAAAGGGATCTTTTAGAGGGGATGCAAGCCGATTTCTGACCAATGCAGACTCGGAGGAGGTGCCTAGCTCTTTTAGCAACGCATACATTGCAGTCTGTAGTGTGCCCCGTCTCCCTAGGAGAACTCACCTACCATCTGTCCCCTCTCCTCCTTCGAGGGACTGAATAACCCACTGATAAATAGCACGAATTCTGGCTGCTCGATAATCCGGGGGGAATTTCTTTCACGATGTCATTAGCTGATTGTCCGATGCGCGGTCCCCTGAAGGTTGGAAAGCAAGCGCATCGGAGGGATGGGTTATGGCAGTTGGAAGAGCAATCCACCCCCCAAAACGTACGCTTGGGATCAGTTCAGTCACCGGGATGCTGTCTGATTCTTTGGGGGGGGAATATTATCCATAAGCCAGAGGCGTTCGATCGAAGGACCCGTCTTATCAAGGTGGGCTGTGGGACGGAACCTTGCGTCTCCAGAACAATCGGTCGATCTTGTAGGGTCAGGATGACAAATTCATTGCGCCTTCTGGTTGTCCCCCTCGCGAAACAAATACCATTACCGTTCCGATAAAGTCTCCTAATTGGAGGGATTCTATCAACCCATCCCGTAGAGACGAAGTATCTCCATGCGCAAAAGCTCGGTCGGCTAGGTGAAAACGGGTTTTTGAGTTGCTGGGATGGATTAAGTGCGAGCGCTTTTGTCCACTGGACTGTCGAAAGGACTGAATATCCCGCACGCTCCAAGAGTGCAGCTAGTCGAATAGAAGCATCTGCCCAAAAAGGATTCCGGTTGGCTAGGCGTTGTAGTTCATAGATTGCAGTGGACCAATCATGGCGTGTAGTAGCTCGCTGGAAAGGGATGTCGCTACTCGGGTAGAGCTTCCGTATCGTTTGAGCGATCGAGTCCGCTGCAAAGGAAAACCGTTTCCATCGAAAGCATGTAAATACAGGCGGAGTGATTCTGCGCGTTCTGGAAACTTTTCGATCAGTTTGCCGGTCAATGCCATTTGTTCTGTATGCCGGCCAAGTTGGCTGTATGCTTGTGTCAATCTCTCCTGGATTTCAGGAACCAGGGGGAACTCTTCGGCTAGAGCATGAAGGGAAGTAGCTCCATTCGCCCATCCTTAGAATCCTTTCCATCTTCCGTCGCATTTCTTCTGGAAAACCAGGATCACTACTGCTGAAGATAGGGGCCTGTTCCAGGGAAAGGGGAGTGGCTTGATCCATGGGAGTTAGCAGTGGCTCCATCAAGACCATCGCTACATCATCTATTCCTTCGATAGAAGCGAGTGAATAGCCGATCACCCGATCCGAAGGGTCGAGTATTTGTACATAGAGCAAGAGGGTGAGCGGATTGGGATCGGGTAGTAGTTCTGGGGATAACGGAGTATGAGCGAGATGGTCATCCACCTCAGTTTCTATCGTGGCTGTGGCAGTGATAAACGTCTGAGCATAGAAGATCTCATTCTCTGTCTTGTTGAGGCTTGTTACTGTACAGCGTGATTAAACTGTAGAGAGGAGAGTGAGGGGAGCTTGGCGAGATGGATTAGGAGGCCACACAAAAGGCCAAGGGTCTGGTCCCTCTGGTGGGAAGGATTAGTATCCATCCTGTACTCCTCCTCGTCCGAATGGACCAACTAAACTAAGTGAATAGAGGTAGTACATCAGAGAAGCTCGAGATTTTCTGCATAGAAGCTGCCTATATTCTTTTCTCTGTTGAACCCTTCTTGAGCGAGCCAGTAGCCTAGTTCAGGCCGAATACCAATTGATTCTTTCTGCTGCGGTGGACGGGACTTTGCTCGCTATATCAAGCACTTGGAGAAAGTCTTTGGCTGCGTTGGGCAGATGACCATGTGCTTTCTCATAGATGGCACAGACCAAGTTTATGTATAAACCTCTCTTCCGTGATTCACATCGAAGGATTGTTTGATTTTTTTCTACCTGGGTGATATCTCCTCCTGGATAGGACATCTCAGGAAGCATCAATCCACAGAGAAGCAGATAACTATAGGACTGGCCTATGAATAAAAAAAGGTGCGGTTTCATGAAGTGCTTGCTTGCATGGATGGGAGCATCGTCTGGTTATAAAGGGGTGAAGAGAAGAGATTTCTTGATAGAGGGTTCTGGATGGTTTCTAAAATGGGCACAGAGGAGAGGACGATTCCTCATTGATCTCGAGCCTGGTGTACCTTACACTTAGGGAAAAAAGAAGGAGATGTCTACATGCGTCTTGTCAGTTCTGTCTTCCAAGAAGGGGGGGAGATCCCACATCAGTATACTTGCGTGGGGGAAGATATCTCTCCACCGCTTTCATGGACAGATGTTCCTCAGGGGGTTAAAACATTTGTGTTGATCTGCGATGATCCAGATGCGCCTCGCCACACATGGGATCATTGGCTTGTTTACAATATACCCTCCGACGCGCGGGAGCTGGCAGAAAATGTAGCTCTCGAATCGCATAAGCTAGGGATCAATAGTTGGAAGCGCCAGGCCTATGGAGGGCCTTGTCCTCCGGATGGCCGTCATCGATATTATTTTAAGCTCTATGCGTTGGATACGGAGCTCTCCTTTGAAGCCTTAGGTCGCGCTCCTTACAAACGGGATCTTGAGGAGGCAATGGAAGGCCATGTTCTGGCGGAAGCGGTTCTCATGGGTCGCTACTGCAAACCGCAGCAGAGATCTTCCTAGCTCCGTTATTCTTCTAGATGGAGGAGGAGTGCTTATCCATTCTCTTGTGCAAAGGGGCTTTTTTTTCTTTGCACTCAGCCTTTTCATGTCTGATCTCTTGTGCCTTTCTTGAGCCATTTGGCTTGTGCCAGAAGCAATAGGATCCGTTCGAAGCGAGAAGGAGACGGGGGAGAGTTGGTCCTACCGTGCCTTTTTAAATAAGTAGCTGAGAGGCTTGAAGAGGGCCTTCTTGAGTAGGGAAAGGGGGGGACTTTGGTGTGAGTTGCATTGATTAGCAAGGAATTCCATCTTACTTAGGAGGGCCTAGGATTGTCCATTGGCTAATGAAACCCAATGAAACCCAGTGCAGCAATGCGCTGCTTTGCTCCTTCTAGATCCCCTTGCGGATAAGACGGTGAAAAAGAGGAGAAAAAAGACTTTAAAAGGGCGATGCTGTCTGCTTCATTGTGTGCAGTAAAGTATGTCTACTAGTGTTTGCCCAAGGCCGGGGTGGCTTGAATTGGACTCTAGAATATTAAGAAATTGAGAAGATTGATTAGTGTTCCTGTGTCGTTCTTATTCTATTCTAGTACTATGAGTTCAGGACTTTTTCAGAATTTTTTGAGAACACTGCGTCCCTATCAATGGGTCAAGAATCTTGTTGTCTTAGCTCCTATGTTTTTTCACAAAGATCTTTTCCTATCGACGGCTGCTGGCCCTGCACTCAATTTGGTGGTGACCATCCGCGCGGTAGCAGCCACTGCTATCTTTTGTCTTCTGTCGGGTGCTGTTTATACCATTAACGATCTCGTCGATGTGGAAGTGGATAGAGCCCACCCCCTTAAAAAAAATCGACCGATCGCACGCGGAGATGTCCCCAAGCCATTTGCTAAGATCATGTCTGTATTTCTCGTGGTCTTCTCTTTGGGGACCTCCTATCTGTTAGACCCTTATTTTGCTTTCCTTGCCCTAGCTTATTTCCTTCAGAATGTTCTTTACAGTTTTAAAGTCAAGCATGTTCCTTTTGGTGATGTCATTCTAATTGCTTTAGGTTTTGTATTAAGAGTTCTGGGAGGGGGGATCGTTACAAAAACCTACGTCAGCCGCTATTTGCTCGTATGTACAGCACTCCTTGCCCTTTTCTTAGGGTTTGGGAAACGGAGACACGAGCTTAAGATGAACGCTGCTGGGAAGCAGCGTCCTGTTCTTAAGGAGTACACAAGCACTTCACTCAACATCGCTTTAGGAATAACTGGCGCTGCGACGGTGATTGTCTATACGGCATACAGCTTAGATCCGATGACACGCGTTTGGTTTCAATCGGATTGGCTCTGGTTAACTATCCCCTTTGTTTTATTCGGTATCTTGCGTTTTCTATTTCTTGTAATCAGAAATGGAGATCGGGAGGAAACGAACGAATCTCCAACCCAGGCTATGCTGAGCGATGCTCCATTTGTCTTTAATCTTCTTCTGTGGCTTTTTGTTGTTATCGCTGTTGTTTACCACCTTCGTCCAGCAGTGTCTTAGTTAGTGAATGCCAGTTTTTGAATCAGCCTCTCAACCCATCCGGTTTCGCGATAAGTCAGGTGCGTGGGTGGACCTGGCGCTCACGCTCCCTGTATTTCTCATTTATCATTTGGGGGTTGTGTTCCTGAAGATCCGCAATGCTTCTGACATCATTACGGCCTATATTCTTGAACGTGCAGAGGGTGATCTATCTCACTATTTGCTGATCACTGCTGCGATTGGAGTGGCGTTTGTAGCTGTTTTTGTCATTTTGGGGAGGGGACAAGCGTTTGCTTTTGGTAAATTTATTCAAGTCGCGGCGGAAGCGCTGATCTATGCCACAGCGATGCGGTGTGGAGCTGTTTATGTCGTAGGTCGGATTTTTGCTGCAGCGGGTATCGTTCAGGACAATCCTTGGGTGGGAATGGTTATGTCATTGGGTGCAGGATTTTATGAGGAGATGACGTACCGTGTCCTCCTTTTCGGAGGTGGGCTCAAGATCATTCTGTGGATTTTCGTGCAGCAAGCCCCTAACCCATCGATGCCCCCCTATTCTCTTCGAACCACTTCTGCTAGTGTTTCCAGTGTTCTTTTCGCTTTTTCGTGGGCCCTAATCAGTGCCGCTTTTTTTAGTGGGGCTCATTACATAGGGCCGCTTGCTGACGACTTTTCAGCTGTCTCTTTTGTATTTCGAGCTGTTTTGGGGCTTATGTTAACCGTGATCTATGCCTTCCGTGGGTTTGCTGCGGCTGTGTGGACACACGCTTTTTATGATATTGGGGTGCTCGTTTTCTGAAGGGAAGGGGGAGAGCGCAACAGCGCTGCGAATAAAAAAGCAACCACCATCCCCAACGTGCCCGCGACAAAAGGGGCGCGAGGCCCTATGGAACCATAGGTGTACCCGCCGATGGCAGGCCCAATCATTCGTGCGAGGCTCCCTATGGCTTGGTTGGTTCCGAGGATACTTCCCTGAGAAGATACATCTGCCCGCTTTGAAATGAAGGATGAGATGCTGGGTTGCGTGGCTGCATTCCCCATCACGAGAAAAGTGCATGCGATAAAAATACATTTTTTTCCAGTGCTGGGGGCGATCACCATCCCAGCGAATCCACAGGCTTGAAGGGCGACACCGATACGTATGAGAAATGTCTCTTCCATTCGTTTAGAGAGAAAGCGAATGAGCCCACCCTGGATGATAGCGCTAAGGATTCCCATGTAAGCGAATACGATCCCTGTTTCTGAAGAAGACATTCCGAAGACATCTTTATTAAAAAAACGAAAAGTCTGATCGAGATTGGTAAAAGCAACGAGGAGAATAAAATTAGTTATTATTGCTGAGCTAACTCCTGGAACGGAAAAAGAGTGAGAGGCTGCTTTGTAATTGAGGGGGAAGAGTGATTGAATCCGAAAGGGGGCTCTTTTGTGTTGGGGCAACGATTCAGTGAGCCCGAAGGCTACCCATAGGGCATTGATGCCGCTGAGACCTGCAGCAATCAAACAAGGGATAGCTCCGTGCCGGCCGCGAATTTCGATCGGAGCGAGGACCCCACCGATCATCGGTCCTAAAGTGAACCCTATACCAAAGGCGGCGCCGATTAAACCCATGCCACGAGCTCGTTCTTCAGGGGAGGTTACGTCTGCGATATAAGCACTTGCTGTCCCTAAGTTGGCGGTTGCCATGCCCGCAAAAGCCCGCGCAATAAAGAGCCAGAGCACCGACTGGCTATAGGTGAGGGAAAGTCCAAGCCATGCGTTTGAGAGCGTTGTGGCGAGGATAGACCACAAGAGCACGGGGCGTCTCCCCGCGTAATCGGATAGACGCCCCCACACGGGAACAAACAAAAATTGCATTAATGAGTAGACCGAACCGAGCAGAGTACAGGTTAATTCCGTCGCTCCAAACGTGTCGCGTACTTCTTCTGCCAAAAATGGCATGACAAGACCGAAACCAAGTAAATCTAATGCAATTGTGAAGAAAATGGCCCCGAGAGGAGAGAAAAATCGCATTACCGTGATGAAGAAAGAAAGGTTGGAAGGGGAGCGTCTATCCTACGGGCATAGAAAAAAACTTCTCGGTTCCCCTTGGGGCCCGGCAGCATACTTGGTACAAGAGAAAGTGAGTGAAATCCGTAAGCTATCATGGCGGACTTGGTACGGCTGATAGCATCTTCACGGATGAGAGGATCCCGAATGACCCCCTTTTGGCGAGAAGCTTCTTCACGACCAACTTCAAATTGAGGCTTGATAAGGGCGACAAGATACCCTCCTATTCGTGTACAGGATGCAAGCGCAGTCCCTAGTTTTTGGAGGCTAATAAAAGAAGCGTCAACGACAGTCAAATCAACTTGTTTTCCTAGCTGGACGTGAGAAAGATAGCGGGCATTGGTGCGTTCGTGAATGGTGACCCGTGGATCTACTCTCAATTTCTGGGCAAGCTGTCCATAACCGACATCGACTGCAATCACGGAAGACGCCCCTCGTTGAAGCAAGCAGTCTGTAAAACCACCTGTTGAAGCTCCCACATCGAGACAATGGAGCCCAGAAACATTTATTTTTAAATCATCTAATGCACCTGCTAATTTAACGCCGCCTCGCGATACATAAGGGTGATCCTGTTCTTTAATCCAAAGAGCGGCTTGTTCGGAAACCAGTGTGCCTGCTTTGTCTATCCGTGACTCTCCCACCCGTACGACGCCAGAAAGGATAAGGGTTTGTGCTCGCGTCTTGGTTGGAGCAAGCCCCTGTCGTACGACAAGCTCGTCCGCTCGAATGCGCTGATTGTGTTTTTTGTGTTTGAGCTGGTTGAGTGTGGCATCCACTATCACTATCCATCTTGTGTTTTTGCGAAAACTGTCATCTTAAATCTTGGCATTAAAGGTGCGGTCATTTGGATTAATACAAGACTACCTCAAAGGAAGGTGAGCCCTTTTGGCAATTGGACGGCTGCTAAGTTAGCTGCCGTTGACTGTGAAATCATAGAACAGATTGTAGTGAAAGATCATCCTGAATTGATTGTTTGTTCTGTCGGTCGATGGGGGGGATCCGTAGATCTCTTGATAGGGGTTGGACCTTCCGATCGATTTGCTTTCTTGCAAGGGGAAAGTGCGAAAGCAGCAATGCACTTTTTCTTGAAAGAACACCCATTCATTTGTCGATGTGTTTGAGAGCGAGGTGATTCTTGCTGTGCAACAGTCTGATCGGGGGTTCAAGAGTTGTCTCCCCCTTGTAAAGGAAGTCGATTCATAGAGAGATCAAGCCTGTGCCTGGCTGATTGGAGAATGTTTGCGCAAATAAAAGTGTACGTTATCTGTTGCAGAATCGTGTACAGGGGGACTAGTGGACGCTATTCTTATAAGCGAAGTGGGGGCAAGTAAACTTTTTTTGCGGTGGCGGTGGCTTATACCCATGCGAAGATGACTGTCCTTGGAGTCGAACGTGACAGACTTGAGCGGTTCACTGCAGTAAGTCCTGAGATCACCTTGGAAATAGCTAAAAAAGTAAAAAGAATCACTTGTTCTGATCTGGCTCTTGCCATTACCGGCGTCGCAGGTCCTTCTGGAGGAGATTGGGAAAAACCAGTAGGTACTGTTTTGATCGCGTTGACGTTGATAGGGATGGTAAGATAAAATAAGTGCGAGCCTACTGATTTGGAGGGGACCTACGCTGTGTTCAATGCCCTGTTGTCGATACTGCTTTGTTACTACTCCTGCAACGGGTATTCTAGGAGGGGAAGGGGTGAGTGGTGTGTCTGTTACCTAAAACCCTTCTCGCGCGCGTGATCGCAAATGATGGATCGCATCTTGGTAGGCGGGCTGAGAAAAGATGGAGCTTCCTGCAACGATCACGCGCGCTCCGGCACGCGCTGCTTGAACAACCGTGGTGGTGTCAATTCCGCCATCGACGCCAATCCAGATAGGGTGTTTTTGCCCTCGGATCATTTGTGCTAGTTGATTGATTTTGGGGAGAATCGAAGGAAGAAAGGCTTGTCCTCCGAATCCTGGATTGACGCTCATCACCAGAAGCTGGTCCACGGAGTTGAGAACGTAGCGAACGGCTTCCTCAGAAGTGGAGGGATTTAAGGCTACCCCCGCTTTCTTTCCAAGATGACGAATTTGTGCAAGCGTTCTTTGCATATGAGGGGTTGCTTCTGCATGAATAAGTATGTGATCGGCTCCTGCTTTTGCGAAAGCATCAATGTGTTTTTCAGGTTCTACAATCATCAAGTGGACATCTAAGGGAAGCGACGTCACTTTGCGAATAGCTTCTACAATGATTGGCCCTAGTGTGATGTTCGGGACAAAACGACCGTCCATCACATCAACGTGTAGCCAATCCGCTCCTGCAGCTTCAAGTGCTTTTATTTCTTCTGCAAGACGGCCAAAATCAGCAGATAAAAGAGAAGGGGCGATCAGAGGGGAAATCATATCCGTTTTGGTTGAATGAAAATAAAAGAATAAAGCTATCTTAATTGTTCCTACCGGCTCAACTTATTCTTTGTGAATGTGATAAGTTTGGTTGCCTTCCTTTTTTATCAATAACAATAAGAAGAAAATAGGTATCTTACTATTAGAAAAGAGGTTGATCATGAATTTGATAAATCAAAAAGAAGGAGGGGATCATCCCGTTGAAATTGATTTGACGGTTGAAGATCTTAAAAAAATCCCTATTTTGGGGGCCATTTCAGATCCGGCTTTAGAATTGATTCGAACTTTTATGAGACCTCGCTATTTTTTTGGAGGGGATTTTATTTTTCGGCAAGGGGATTTCAGTTATGACGCCTATATTATTATTCATGGGGAAGCGGAAGTAATTAAACGGACGCAAGGGAGGGGAGAGGTGGGGATAGCTTTGTTAGGTCCGATGGATGTTTTTGGAGAAACGAGCATGATAGGAATACAAAATCGATTTACTACTCTGCGTGCCGTGAGCCCCGTCAGCGCTCTTTGCTTAGTAGTAGAAGGGATGAATGCGCTGTATCGATACGATTTAAAATCCTATACGATCTTGCTTCTTAATGTCGCTCGCAGTCTTTCTCGGCGTGTTGATCAACTTGTCACGATCATTGCTGATACAAAATGCGGCGCTTTTTCTTAAAAAATATGCTGTCAAAATTTCTTTTGAGCTGAGCGGACGAGTTGAAAGGTCGAAATTGATTTTCGTAGGAAAATGATACTAATTTTTTGTTGACACCTAAAGTAGATGACCATATAAGCCATGTAATGAATTGTTGCAGGAGGGCATCTCATGGCTGTTAAAAAAGCCGCAAAAAGGCCGGCAAAAAAGAAGACAACCGTAAAGAAAGCAAAAACAACAACGAAGAAGGTCACTAAGGTTGCAAAGAGGCCTGCGGCAAAGCGTGTAGCTGCAAAACGACCTGCAAAAAGTAAAAGCGTTAGCAAAACTGCTCCTAAAAAGGCTGCAGTAAAGAAGACCAGTCGTCCAACAACTGCCAAAAAGGCCACTTCTTCTTCTAAGGCAGCCGCTTCTAGGACGTATGCCTCAAGAACAGCTGTTTCTAGAACAATTCCCTCTAGGATGGCTGTTTCTAGACCCGCTACTTCAAAACGACCTGCTGCTTCTGTGAAAAGCAAAACAGCTTCACAGCGGCACGGCACGGGAGTCGTTGTGCCTACCATGTTGGGTGGAATCCACTCACGTCACACCCATGATGATGACGGTGAGGAATAAGGAGATCTACTTTTTTTAGGCGTAGTGCTATAAGAGTGGGGTGCACAGGAACGGGGCAATGCAATTGCTCAATGATTTAAAATGCGTGGTGGCTTAGCATTTCTTTGCTTGAATCTCTTGTAATTAACTTGATGCATCGTGGGCTAAAGTGATCTTGTCTTCTCCATACAAAAGAGGAAAGTTTTCTTCCTGGTTGTTTTTAACGTAGAAAATCTTAGAAAATCGGGTAGAAAAAATGGAAAAGAGCTTTCCATCAATAGGTTAATTTGGACTTTTCAAGTTCAGTAACAAATAGCTCTGGTTCCTTTGAGCAGGGTACACGCAACAGCATGAAGATTAACGCTGGTGAATGTCGTTTTTCTAAGCGAGGGTTGGGTGTTGTTATTGCTCTAGCGATGGCAGGGGCGACGATGGCGGCGCTTGTTCTCTACGGCATCAAAGGCGTCGCTATCTATTCCAAGCCTGTGGATGAGTTTTTGTCACAGCAGGGCAGAGTAATGGGGCGAGCTGTTCGAGTGGAAGGGAATCTTGTTCATGGTTCACTGCAGCAAAGAGTTCAACCTTGTGAATATAGGTTTCTGATTGAAAAGAATGGAACCGAGCTCGCTGTACACTACCCTCAATGTGTGATCCCGGATACATTAAGAGATGTACCTCAGATTCAAGTAGGGGTTACTGTTGAAGGGAAATTACAACAGGAGGGCTTTTTCTTAGCTTCTTCTGTACTTGCTAAATGTCCCAGCAAATACGAGATGAAAGAGCGCGAGCAAAGAGGAGACAGAGCTCCTCATTCTCTATAAAAAAGAAAAGTGAATCGTGGAAAGGGGTGTTTGTGATTTGAAAGCACAATCACATGTTACGGACTTTAAAAAAACCCACCAGCCCATGATAATCTCTTTTTACGAAATAGAGAAGCTTGAAAATAATCATTCCTGTTGTTTGAGGATAGCGATACAATGTTCGTGTAAGCTCGGTTGTGGCACGAAATGAGGCTATCCTTTTCTCCTGATAACAGCACCTCGATTCGTTATCTTAGCAAAGAAGAAATACGAATCTCGACGCTTAAGCCTTATTTGCTTCGCCTTCAAGCAGAGAAAGGGGAACAAAAAGTAGAGGAAATTTTAAATGCGGCTGGAATTTGTTCGTCAGGAATTATGCGGAATGAACACACTTGGATCAGCGAAGGAGCTGCCCTTCAAGTGCTTAGATGCGTTATTGATCTGCTTGGCCCCGATGCGCTCACAGATCCTGGCCACTGGATCACTCATTCAGATGCATTGGGTTATTTTGTGCAGATGCTATGCCATGCTCGCAATCCGTCTGAAGCCTATCGCTATTGGGTCAGTCATGGACAAGAGATCACTCGGCTTGGAGAGTGGAAAATGGAGCAGGACGAGAGCGTTCGATGGAAACTAGGGGGGCGGGCACATTCGATTCGGGTAGCGTATAAGCCACATGAAGCATTGAGGAAGGGGGAGGGGAGGAGGAAGATAAGTGTACAGGATGAAGAGCTTCTCTGTGCTGTTCGCCGAGGAGGGCTCGTAGGAATTCCTCGCATTTGGGGCCTTAGAGAGGCTACGGTCATCCATCCAATTTGTCTTGCTCATGGAGATGCAAAGTGTGTTTATGAGATCCGATGGGAGACGCCTCGTGTTCAGTGGGAGCGTTGGGTTGTGTTTGGCGTGATGACTGCCGTAGGAGGTTGGATTATAGGAGGGGGGGGGGATAATCAAATAGGCTTATGGATGATGGAAGGAGTTGCTTTGGCGGGGGCAGCTGCATGCTATCGATGGGATGTTGCTCAACTACAAAAGAATAAGCGCATTTTTGTAAAAAATCACGTGAAGGCTTTGGAACGCGGATTGGAGCTTTATGAAAAGAAAGAGCAAGTGCCAACAGAACTCTCTGGAAGCGTACTCAGAAATAAGTACAGGATTGGGTGCAAAATTGGGATGGGCGGAGTGGGAGTCGTCTATGAAGCGCAGCATATCACGTTAGGTCACGAAGTAGCTGTCAAAATCCTTCGCAGTGCAGCTGCCAAAGATGAGAATGAATTTACTCGTTTGTGGCGTGAAGCTTACGTCCAAGTTCATATCAAACATCCTCATATTGTTAGGGTGTTTGATCTGGACCAGATGCCGGACGGTTCGCTTTATGTTGTGATGGAGCGTTTAGAAGGGTGTTCGTTAGCGGATAAATTGACGTTGGAAGGGGTGATGGCCCCCCGGTTTGCTGTTCCTGTGTTTATTGCTGTTTGTCGAGCGCTGACAGCTGCACATCGAGAAGGGGTGATCCATCGCGATCTCAAACCTGCCAATGTTTTTCTTTGCCGAAACGGAGTGGCCAAAGTGCTCGATTTCGGCATGAGCAAGTTGTTGATGGCGGATTCTATCACAGAGTCGGGATATACGATTGGCACTCCTGAATATATGGCTCCAGAACAATGCATTGGAGCCACAGTAGAGCCGCGTACGGATCTGTATTCGTTGGGGGTTCTCATGTATGAATCCTTGACCGGAAAGCTTCCCATATTAGCCCCTACCCGTAGGGAATTACTCGAATTACATCAACGTCAAATCCCTCTCCCCATCAGACAGTGTCGCCGCGATTTACCCATACCGGAAGCTCTTGAGGCAGCAATCATGAAATGTCTTAATAAGCGAGCGAGCCAAAGGCCCACCAGTGCTCAGGAATTGGAAGTTATGCTTTCATCCATCCCTCTTGAAGATCTTGTGGCTTACTATCCTCCAAGCGTTGCTCGAGGTATCCCTTCCTCTCAACCCTCGCATGAAGATCCACCCATTCAGGATGCAGCGCAGGCAAAATCAGTAGCTGCCTCTCGCTGTATCCCTTCCTCCACAATTTCGAATGTTGGTGTGGGGCTGATCCAACCCTGAAGCTCGCCCTCGCCCAATTCGATTGTTTCTATCCTTGAAATAGCCATATCAAGCCAGCTGTACTGATCAGAGCAATGCCGATGGCAGCTAAGGCTACGAGAAGATCAGGAAGAGACCACCTCACTCCAAAAAAGAAAAAATGAATCCCCTCCTTCTTTTCTCTTTCCTTGCATGGTACAAGAGAGGAACTTACTTCAGGAAACGCTAGTGGTGGAGAAGTGGATAGTGAGGGTATGCGGTGAAGCGCTACTTGGTAATAGGGTTCATCGCTAGCTTGCTCAAGAGCAGCTAATTTTAAGGCGACTGGTTCTTCAAGAGTGAAATGGACCGGGCCTATGTGAAGGGGAACTGTGGACCGCCATACGATGTGTTGCTCGGGCTTCAGCACTCTTCCTCCGAGGAGACAAGGGGGGTCGGTTGCAAATGCCCTGACAAAAACCGAAGTCTCTGTTCTCCAAAGCGCGATATGTTGCTCATCTATGGAGGCATTTCGGAAAGTGCGATAGCAATAGAGATCGTTTCCTATCCAATATATTTTCCCTTCTTGTACAAGAGAAAGGGTTAGTCCTGCGGCTGCTGGGTGAGCTGCGTACACGGTAGGAATATTTTCTTCCCCCGCAGATTTCATCTGTTTGGCTACCAGCAGCAGCGCGAGCAAGCGAGCAGCATGGGCTGGATCAGGAGTGATCGGTTGTTGTTCAAAAGAGATGACAAAACAGAATTTGCCGACTTGGATCATCTGCCCTTCCTGCATCCGTACGGAGGTATGGGTAGGGATCCGGTTCCCTGCTAAGAAAGTGCCGTTGCAGCTGCCTTCGTCCATGATCCAGTGAGCATTGTGGTTGGCTTCAATCGTTGCATGGCGTGAGCTCACTGTCCGGTCGGGGAGGCGAATATCACAACTGCTTCCTCGTCCAATCACGATCCGAGAGCCTTCCAGCGTCAGCTTGAGAAGGGTTTCCTCTAAGGGAAAGTCTGCCTGGAGAATCAACGTGATGGACATACAGTCAGAAAACTCAATCAAAGGAACTCACAGCACCTTTCGCTCTGCTGGAGGAAAGGTTCTTGTGAGCTCTATGTTCTTTAGTGGAAGGTGTGCGCAAGATCTATTCTTCTGATCGGAGTGAGGAAGAAGAATAGACATCAGCAGGGGATGAATCCAACTTCATTGAAATCTGAGCGCATGAGAACCTGTTCTTCAACCCATTGGATCACTTCGATGCTAACTTCACGACCCACATGACGACTCAATTGTTGGAGTCCTGTCGGGGAAGTGACATTAATTTCCGTTAATTTCCCTCCGATTACATCAATGCCAACCAGCAAAAGCCCGTCTCTTCGGAGGCGGGGGGCTAGTTCATCGACGATTTGACGTTCTCTGAGCGTAACCTCACAGGGCTCGACACGTCCTCCTACATGGATGTTTGAACGGAAATCATCCTGTTGAGGGACCCGGTTGATTGCACCGAGAATATTTCCATCCAGGAGGAGAATCCGCTTGTCCCCTTGTGAGACCTCGGCGATAAACTGTTGAACAATAATCGGCTTGCTCCCTTCTTGAGTAAGCATTTCAAGAATCGAACGAGTGTTAGGATCCTTTTGTTGAAGGATCATGATCCCTGCCCCTCCTGCTCGATCGATCGGTTTGGCGATAGCCTTTCCACCTACGGTGGCAAGAAATTCAAGGATATGCGGTGTGTGTGAACTAACGAGCGTAGTCGGAATAAGCGAGGGGAAATGAAGGATGTACAGTTTTTCGTTGGCTTCTCGAAGGCCTCTGGGATCGTTGATGAAAAGCAGCTGATTCCGCATGATTTCTAATAAAAGCGTTGTGTGAAGGAAAAGACTGTCTACGGGTGGATCCTTACGGAGAAAGAAGGCATCCATGTGGCGAAGGGATACCTTTTCTACAGTACCCAGTTCAAAGGGGGGTGTTGTACTCAGTGGCAGGATCCGGCGCATCCAAGCGAAGGCCTCTCCTCGCTCCACCGCGATATCTTGGAGCAAGCAATGAAAGCATTCATGCGCCCGCTGTTGAGAGGCGCGCTGGAGTGCGAGCGTTGTATCGCATTCCGGGTTCAATTGATGCATAGGATCCATCAAGTATAAGAACTTCATTTTTTCTTCCTCAGTTTGCGTTGGATGGATATCGAGAGAGCGTATTGGATGAAAGATCAAGGATTACGTTTCCCTAAGCCATGAATGTAAACTTTTATCCAAGAACTTTATATAAGGAAGAAGAGTGATCTTGAGATCATAGAGCGGATAAGCTATACAGTTGGGCCAAGCGTATTCTATGCAGGGAACACCTTCTCTCACTTTCTAACGAGGAAATCAATATGTTGCTTCACTGGATTAAGAACAAGCCAAATCGTTTTCTCAATCAACGAACACATCATACAATTAGGTTTTTGAGCTTGGGCTTTATTCTGTTGGGATCTTCTGAATCTCAAGCAGCTTTTCCTCTTGCTGCACGGGGTGCTACGGCTGCCGTTGCGACAGAAAGTGAGGAAGCGACTCAAGCGGCGCTCGTCATCCTTAAAAAGGGTGGGAATGCAGTGGATGCAGCGATTACAGCTGCACTTGCATTAGGTGTGACGAGACCGGCTGCTAGTGGTTTAGGAGGAGGGATGTTCGCGCTTGTGTATAGAGCACGCGATGGTCAGATCATTACTCTTGATGCTCGCGAGAAATCACCCGCCAAGTTCAATGTTGAAAAGTTTAAAGACGTATCTAAGAATATGCAAGACCAGCCGGTTCAGAAAGGCCGAGGAATTACTGTAGGTGTTCCTGGAGAACCTGCGGGATTAGCATGGCTAAGCGAAAACTATGGTAGGTTACCCCTCAAAGACGCTGTCGCTCCGGCTGTTGAATTGGCGGAGAACGGGTTTGTTGTCAATCCGTACCTGCACCATGTGATTGAGACGCATGTTAATTCCTTGCGTGAGGAGCCTGCACTCGCGTCCTTATTTCTTCTGCCAAGCGGCGCTCCTCTTGCAGAGGGTTCTAAAATCAAACGGTTACGATTGGCAAAGACTCTCCGTCAATTTGGAAAGAAGGGCGTTCAAGCAATTTATCAGGGAGAAATTGCACAGAAAATCGTTCAGACCGTTCATTCAGCAGGAGGGGAGATGAGTCTGGACGATCTGGCATCCTACCGGCCAATCAAGCGTGAACCTCTCAAGCGGGTGATTCAAGGACGTACTATTTATACGATGGGGGCACCTTCAGCAGGGGGGTTGATGTTGATTCAAATGCTTTTGATGTTTGGAGCTGGCCCCACCTCTCCTCTTCATTCCTATGGATTTAATTCGAGCCAGTATTTCTATGCCCTTTTGGAAGGAATGCGCGGCTCCGTTGTAGATCGCGCTTACGTTGTAGGGGATCCCGATCAAGGTGGGTTCGTTCTTCAGGCATACCAGCAAGCGCTTGATAGCAAACGGCTTCGTGCACGCAAAGATCTAATCACTCAAAGGAAATCTCGGCTGTCTTCTACCTTTGCAACAAGGGAAGGAGGGACAAGTCATCTCATTGTGACAGACGCAGAAGGGAACATTGTTTCTCTGACAACTACCATTAATTCTGGGTTTGGCTCTCATCTGGTTGCTAGGGATACAGGGATCCTGCTGAATGACCAACTCAATGACTTTACGCTCGATTCCGATCTAGTGAGCCTCCCTTCCTCTGATCTCAAAGAAGTAGTTGGCGATGAGTTAAATCCCAATCGTCCTCGCCCTTCCGCTCGTCCTGTCTCCAGCATGATGCCCACTATTATATTTGCTGGTGATCTTCCTATCCTTGCTGCGGGAGGGACAGGAGGTCGTCGGATTGCTACGGGTGTGACCCAGGCTATTCTAGGACGCCTTATTTTTGGTTGTGAAGCGAATGCTTGTGTCTCTGCGCCACGCATTTATGTGCCCGGAGATTCTTCTGTTTTTGTCGAATCAGATATTCCTGTGGATGTTCGCGATAACCTTAAAGAAGAGGGAGTAAAGTGCATCCACGAGAATTTCATGCATACCTCTGTCCAAATGTTGTTGTGGCAATATAAGGTCAAGGGGGACAAGACGATTTCGGCTGCAAGCGATCCGCGAAAAGGTGGTTGTGCGTTAGCTTATTAAAGTACTTCTGCCTGGGGCTTGTCTTCGCGCATTGGTAAAAGGATAGTGAAGCAGGCCCCACCCAAATTCTTGCTCGCGCTGACATCTATGGATCCCCCATGCTCCATGATGATTTTCTTAACGATGGCGAGTCCTAGTCCAGTACCTTCTGGCTTAGTCGTCATGTAAGGTTCGAAGATGGAAGGGATCAGAAGAGGATCGATCCCTGGTCCACTGTCTTCAATGTGGAGGCAAACCTGACGACCCCGCGGTGTGGCATGAATTCGGACGGTGACGGATTCTTGTTGACCTTCTCCTGAAGGAGCAGGAGTTTTTTCTCCATATTGCTGTGTCGCTTCAACAGCATTACGAATGAGATTGATAAGAGCCCCTCTCAGCATTTGGTGGTCGATCCAAGTAGGCATAGGCCTTGTTGAGATATTCCACTGGATGCGGAGGTCGTGAAGACCTATCGGTGCGCTTGAAGTTGGTTCTTTGGAGAGGGACAGAAAGCTATCCTCTGTTTCCAAATAGGTGTTCCATTGTTCTGCGCATTCGCGCAAGAAGTCGCCTATGTCGACAGGTGCAACCTCTGCCTGGGGCATCCGCGCAAAATTTGAAAATGTTTCGACAAGCCTCCGCAAGATACCGATCTCCTCTTCTACGATTTCGAGGGTCATGTTAAGTATTTTTGAGTACTTCGGATCATTGCCTGTGTACTGTCGATGGCACTCCTGAACTGCAAGTTGGATCGGGGTTAATGGGTTTTTAATCTCGTGAGCCAGTCTTTTTGCTATATCTTGCCACGCTCCTAGGCGCATCAAATATTCGATGCGTGCGTGAGAGGTTCTCATCTCATCGAGCATATGATTGAAGAATCGGGCTAATTCTGTCATTTCATCTGAGCCAGTAATCGGAACCCGCACAGACCAATCTCCCTTGGTGACAGAGGCCATTGCTTGGCTGAGCCTTGAAATCCGTCGTGTGATGCCCTGTGCGAATAGAACACCGATGGTGCAAGTCACTAAGATTGTGATCCCCAAGAGAAGCGCAAAGGCCTTGATGTACCCTTGGTAGAGCTCCGAGCGAGAGTGGACTAGTCCGTGATAGTGGCTTACGAATGCCCCTCCTGCGGCAAAATGTTCGAATTTTTCTTGCTCTAGTGAAAAGAGCGCGATCAGGGTTACACGGGGATTTAGAGGGAATGTTTTTCGGACTTCGAAAACCCTCTTGCCAAAAGAGGAGGACATGTGTTTCTTAAGGAATTCGAAATGTATTTGGTCTCCTTCCAGGACGCGCACCCCCACCAGGTTGGGATCTTGATCGAACAACGGATCAAGATGGGTTTGGATAGCAGCTTGGTTTTGATGGAGGAGCGCCTTTTGTATGGATGGATTTTCCCATAGCTTTTCTGCTTGATAAAAGGCTTTTTCTTTAATTACTTGGACATAGGCCTTGTATAATAGAATACCTTGATCGAGATGGCGTCCTACCTCGGGATTAAACCAAAAAGCAGAAGCTTCTTTGAACAGGGCGTTCGCTAAGTATACAGCAATCCCTAGCGGGATTGCTCCTGTGAATAAGATCACAAGAGCAAGCCGCCGTTCGATTTTTCCTCCTAAAGAAGTATACACGCGAAGAAATCATAGACAAAAGAGAAAGAAATAGCGAGATGGGCTTCTGTGCAAAAATAGAGTGAATTGATATCTATTGTAGAAAAAGCAGGAATTTGCTCTAGGGCAAGTTGGAGGAAAAACGAATGTGGAAAAGAATGGTCGGCAAGCTTGTCGATTTTGCAAGTAATCGACCCTTTTTAATTCTTTTGATCGCTTCTTGTTTGATGGGTACGAGCACGTGGTATGCTCGTAAGCTCGAGCTCAAAACAGATTTTCTCGAATTACTTCCTCGGAATAGTCCTAGCTTTATGGCCTACGAGCATCAGTTGGGGCGTGTGGGGGGAGGGGGTACGCTGCTGACTGTTGTGGAATCTCCAGATTCGAAGGCCAACGCCCGGTTGATTGAGGATCTCTCTTCTGCGCTCACGGATCGAATGCAAACGTGGGATTCCTGCGTGGCGGCTTGCTCTGATGATACGTGTCGCCTATCTCAGTGTGGTCCTAGACTGATCAGTTATTTTGAAAAAGGGACACACGCTATCAAGCAATTTTATGAGCAGAACAAATGGCTTTATCCTAGCCTTTCAGAACTTGAAGAATTAGATGCGGATATCGAATATCAGATTGCGCTTCATACCGGTCTTGTCGAGCATACAGAAGAGGAAGGGGAAAAGCAGGGGGCTCAATCGTCTGACTCATTATCTGAGCAAGTCAAGCGTTATCGAACTCGGTGGGAACAAAAAGCACGCCAATACAATCAGTTCCCTCAAGGATATTTCTCCTCTCCAGACGGTACGAGATATGTCCTGGTTATCGTTTCAGAATCTTCCGGAACAGGGGATGCAATAGGGGACCGGCTGATTCAAGAAGTGTCGGAGTTGGTTGAGAAGCTCCATCCGAAGCTTTATCACCCCGACATGCAGGTGGGCTACGGCGGCGATCTGCCGAATGCGCGAGCGGAGAAACAATCGATTGAAAATGATGTGATATGGGCAACCTTAATCCCTATGCTGCTGATTATGGGGGGGTTGGTCTTCTATTTTCGCTCGATCTGGTCTCTCGCTATCCTTGGGGTCCCAGCTGCACTCGGCATTAGCTGTGCTTATGCCTATGCTACGGCTGTGTATGGATATGTCAATACCGCGGGGGCTTTTCTGGGGGCGGTTATTTTGGGAAACGGGGTCAATTATCCGATTGTTCTGTTGGCACGCTATGTTGATTTCCGAGCGCGTGGACAAGCCCCTCGAGAAGCTCTGCGAGAAGCTGTTTTTAATGCATTTCGAGCGGAATTGGTAGGCGCTTGTGTCGCTAGCATTGCGTATGGCTCGCTATCGATCACGCAATTCCGAGGATTTAGCCAGTTTGGGGTTATTGGATTTTTGGGGATGCTATTCGTTTGGATGGCGATTATCCCTGTCGTCCCAGCGCTTATTGTCATTCAGGAGAAATGGCAGCAGTTTTGGCAAACGAGAAAAGCGGCAACGGCACTAGCCTTTCCTCAAGCTTCTTATCGGGGGCAGGTGGGGTGGTTTGTCCGATGGACGATGATCACTTTGAAGAGACCTGTTCTCTGCTTGACCCTAGCCTTTCTTTTTACAGCGATTATTGTATATAAATTGCCTTCTTATCTTCGCGATCCGTGGGAATACGATTTTAGTCGATTAGGGTCCAGCAGTACTCATCGAACTGGACCTCAGGTATGGTCTTCTAAAGCGGATCAAGTGTTCAATCGATCTCTCAGTGTCTCTGGAGCTAGGCTTTTGGCTGATTTTCCTGAACAAGTTCCGCTTCTCAAAGCGCAAATTCTAAAAAATGTGGAGGAAGACGCGCTTTTTCAACGTTCTCTCGGATACACCGATCCACCGCTCATTCGGAACGTGATCACAATCGATGATTTTTTGCCTGGCTCAGCAGAGGAACAACAACAGAAACAGGAGCTATGGAAGCGTATTCGCAGCAGGCTGACCCCTGCGATCATGACTCAGCTGTCTCAAGAAGACCGATTGCAAGTGGAGGAACTTCTTCCCCCGGATCATTTGCATCTCCTTGGGCCTCGTGACCTTCCAATACAAATTCAACGAAAATTCATGGAAAACAATGGTGTATTGGGGACGCTGATGTACCTGCAACCGAGAGAGGAGCTCAATCTGCAGGATGGCAAGATTCAGCTCCGTATTTCCCAAATCGCAGACAATATTACCCTCCCAGACGGTACGCTGGTCAAAACAGCCAGCCGCTCCACAGTATTTGCTGAGATGCTTAACTCGATGCACCGCGATGGACCTTTGGCCTCTGGGGTCGCCTTTGTTGCGGTGCTCGTTGTGGTTATCCTAGCTACCCGTAGCGTTCGGGGTATCATCAGCATTTCTTTAGCGCTCTTTTTGGGCGTTGTATGGATGCTTGGCTTGACTGCTTGGTTCAATCAGAAGCTTAATTTCTTAAATTTTATTGCGCTGCCCATCACCTTTGGAATCGGTTCGGAATATCCCTTCAATATTTTCGATCGCTCGCGTTTATTAAAAGGGAATATTCAGGAAGCACTCGAGCGTTCTGCAGGAGCCGTAGCGCTGTGCAGCTATACAACCACCATCGGTTACGGATCCCTGCTCGTTTCGGATCAACAAGCGCTGCAATCATTTGGAAGGCTTGCTGTGATGGGTGAAATTACCTGTCTCTTAACGGCTCTTTTCGTTCTTCCTGCTTTTCTGCAGTGGAGGAGCAAAAAAAGCGTGAAGGGATAGAGAGGAAAGGGTAAACTTCTTTTTGATTTCCTCTCTCTTAAGAAGAGGATTTGCCTTGCAGTTTATTTCTGCTTGGGCTGTCTTATTTTTCATGCGCCACTAGCTCAGTTGGATAGAGCATCGGCCTCCGGAGCCGAAGGTCGCAGGTTCGACTCCTGCGTGGCGCGCATTGCTGAAGCGATATGTTTATATTTTGGCGCTGGATAAGATAAATAGTCAAGGGGTAACCTTGCGGAGCTCTCTCTATACTACAAAGGTTGGAATGGTTTACGCATGTATGCTACTCCTTGCCCACTGTGTCTTTTTTTTCTGCCTTTAAAATCTTGATCAGGGTACTCTCAAGGTAATAAGAAACCTTCTTTGAAGCGAGCTCCCGGAACCCCCTTCCTTTATCAAACGCTCTATCGGTACGAAGAACCGACTGGAATGCAAAAGGTTGAAGTGGTGCGGGGTGCTTTGCTTTGGGCTTCCTCCGTGGATGAGGGGGTAGGTTGACCTCAGCTGTTAAAAAATATTTTTGAAGATGGAGATAACAACCCTGCTCCAGTCTCATCTCAAGCCAGGAATGCGATTTGCTGACATAGGGGTCAATATTGGTTATTACAGTGTGCTGTCTTCGAGACTTGTGGGGGATACCGGAGCCATTTTTAGTAGTTTGTGGCTGAATTCCACCGGAGAGCAGCTTTTTTGCAAGGTGATTTCCATTTTTATACGGTCAAGCAGATCAGCCAAGAGATAAAAAAAGCAACACCACTCAGCAATCACCCTCAGTTCATTGACGGGGACGCGTACCTCACCAATATGATCTACGGGGCGCAAGGAAAAAAGCGTCCATCTCGGTGGGGAGAGTCACGTTGTGGAGGACATATGCTGTGTGGCCTTATGAGCATCTGATGAAAGAGCTTTCTTCGAAGATACCTCTTGTGGCTGGGACAGATACTCACATTCATTTTGATGTTGCAAGAAACAGTAACTTTCAAAGGAAGATATTCAGCAAAGCGAAACTTTGGCTTTCTCAAATAGTGCTGAGGAAATTTTTACGGATACGCTATCCTGTATAAGCATCATTTGCTTGAGATGTTTGATACGAAAGAGACTCAAGATCGCCTGTCTGGAACCATTTAAATGCTAGTTACCAAGCTGCTTCGTTGAAACCAGAATCAATTGTGTTTTCTATTCCTCCTTTGAATACCAACTTAATCTTAGTGGAGAATGAAAAATAAGAAAATAATAAAAAGGAAGAGAGAATAATAAGAAAAAAGATTTTTTTGTTCGTTGTGCTTATCTCCAAGCTAAGATTTTCTATATCGTGCAAGATACCTGCGTCAAAGCTGTACGAAAATTCCTTTGAGGAAGGAAATTAATGCGAGGTTAGTTTTTGGTTTGCGAGGAATCTGTCGATGTTTATTGCGAAGGCGCCATTCCCGAGAATATTGGCGCACGTAATCACGGGATCGAGTAAAGTATAGAGCGCTGTGATCAGAGAGAGCATTTCTGCGTGAAATGAGAAATAGGTCTGCAGGATGGGGAGCATGACGAGAATCCCACCTCCGGGGATAGCGGCTACCGAAAACTTAGCGAGCACGAAGTAAAGGGAGAAAACAAGGTAGGTGGACAGTGAGGGTTCGCTCATGCCGTAGCTCTTCATCACGGCATAGGCGAGTATAGGAATTGCGAAGCAGTCGCCGATCAAATGGATATTAACGGTTGATGTGATAATTGCTTGTGCTAATTGTGGCTTTCGAGAATTTTTTTCTGTACCTAAAATGGTCAAAGGCATGGCGGCTGCACTGGACATGGTGCTTAGTCCAGTGATTGCTGCTGGGAGCATATTTTTTATACTTAGTGCAAATTCTTTTTGACTACCTCGACTTGCAATGAAGTACCACGCTAGAATGTATCCATATTGAGCAATTACGATAATCCCAAAAATAAGGGTGTAATCTTTCAAGATGATGGTCATAACGCGATCGGACTGCAATTTTATAATGAATCCGATCACAAATAGCGGGATCAGATAAGTCGTCCAGGAGAGAAGAAAAGAAACAATTTTTTTAAGTTGATGAGCAAGGATATCGACTTTGGAAGGGTAACAACGCCCCATCAGAATTCCTGCAACTAGCCCAGAAAGGAGGGCTTTATCATTACTTACAAAAGGGAGAATCTCGAAGGTCCATCGGGGGACAAGATGGCTTGAAATCTCCGGAAGTCTCGTCTTTGAGTCGAAATGATAGACAAACGAACCAACATAATGACTCAGAAAAGTAGAGAAAAAGTTGGAACAAAAGACCAAAAGGATTAATCCAAGAATCCATTTTGTGGTGTTGTGGGAGATCTGAATCGCTGTGTTGAAAATGAGTCCAGAGATAATAATAGGAAGCAAGAAAAGAATAAGCGATTTGATCGTCAGACTAATTGCGTAAAAAGTGGATTGCAGCGCGAGCGGCAAAGCGTTTCCCAATAATGAGACAGATGCGATTAAAATAAGAAGCACAAGCGGCATCTTACGAAACACCAGAGCGGTTATTTCCTCAAATGCAACGTAAAAAATCGATTGCAGAGGGTAACGTTCTTATAAAGAAAGAAGGGGGGCATGGAACTATGAAGACTTGGCTGCTGTTCTACGGTTTATTATGCCTTTAGGTTCAAATCCACCTCTAACTATTTATGGATCGAACCCTTGGATTGTCAATTAGAAAGAAAATAGTCAAAAGTAAATGCAAGCCTTCGAACTGTCCCATTGGAAAAATGGTTTGTTCACCAGTATTGAGCTTCCATAGCTCGCAAAAGAAGAACGCTCTTTCATGCCGTCCTACGGTGATGAGACTTCTGTATTGGTCGATAAGAAAACGAAGGAATGAGCGAAAGAGAAGTGTGCGCACCATTTTCTCCTGAATAAAAACGATGTCCTAGTTCTACACCATAAGTGCTAATGTGGTTTTGAGCAGAGAGTCTGAAGAGAGATACCAATAAGGAGGGAACTACTGCGATTCCATGATGTTTTACCAGTATGGGGTCAACACTTGGCCTTACTTAAAAGAAAGGTACTGAGGGGATTCGCTAAGAGAGAACAATTATAAAATTTTTCTTCTTCGTCTGCTTTAGTAGTGGCTTTTCGATATCTGGATGCAGCTGCTTCTGCAGTGTTGGGTGCAAAAAGATAAAGCGGAAGAAGAGCGAGGTGTAGCTTTTTTCATATTATGAAGTTAATTTTCGTCTGTTTTTAAACGATTGTTTTTGTAAAAAAAATAAAAAGCCCGCCGATAAAAAGAGCGGGCTTTGTAAAGAGAAAAGATTAATGATCGGTTTCTTCAAATTCTGCGTCGATTACACTATCATCCTTCTTCCCTCCAGTTTCTTCTGAGGGATGAGGAGGGTGAGCTCCATCTCCTGATTGGCTGTACGTGGTACTAGCTAGTCGGTGTGATTCTTTTTCTATTTTTTCAATAAGGGATTGAATTTGTTCATCGTCTTGCTTTTCAACAGCTTCTCGCCCTTCCTTGATCAGCGATTCTAGCGTGTTGATGTCATTTGCGGGAATCTTATCTTTATTCTCTCCCATCATTTTTTCGAGCGTGTAACAGAGATTGTCTAATTTATTTCGGCGCTCAATTTGTTCTTTCCTGATTTGATCTTCTGCTTCATGAGCAGTTGCATCTTTAACCATTCGCTGGATTTCATCCTCAGTTAATCCAGAATTAGCTGTAATCGTGATTTTTTGATCTTTTCCAGTCGCTGTATCCTTCGCGTGAACAGAGAGAATACCATTGGCATCGATGTCGAAAGTCACTTCGATCTTAGGAATACCTCGGGGTGCAGGCATGATCCCTTCTAGATGAAATCGTCCGAGGGTACGGTTATCTCGTGCCTGCGCTCTTTCCCCCTGAAGCACGTGAATTTCCACAGAAGGCTGGCTATCTGCAGCCGTGGAGAAGATCTCCTTCTTCTGAGTAGGAATTGTTGTGTTGCGCGGAATCATAGTGGTCATGACTCCTCCCAGTGTTTCTACGCCGAGGGAAAGGGGGGTGACATCGAGCAGGACCATGTCTTTGACGTCTCCAGAGAGAACGCCTGCCTGTACGGCTGCTCCAATGGCAACGACTTCGTCGGGATTGACCCCTTGATGGGGCTCTTTGTCAAAGAACTTACGTACGGTTTCCTTAACCAGGGGAATACGGGTAGAGCCTCCGACAAGCACCACCTCATGGATGTCTTTGGCCGTCTTTTTGGCATCTTTGAGGGCTTGTCGCACAGGTTCCATCGACCGCTGAATTAGAGGAGTCATCATTTGTTCTAGTTTGGCACGCGATAGCCGTAGGTCGAGATGGACTGGTCCTCCCGGTCCTACAGTAAGGAAGGGGAGATTGATCGGAGTCTCCTGAACTGAAGAAAGCTCAATTTTTGCCTTTTCTGCTGCTTCTTTAAGGCGTTGAAGAGCCATTTTATCGTGGGATATATCAATTCCTGAGTTCTTTCGAAACTCGGCGATGATCCAATCGATAATCAGGTTGTCAATATCGTCTCCTCCTAAATGGGTATCTCCATTTGTCGAGATCACTTGAACGACATTGTCTCCTACTTCGAGGATCGAAATATCAAAGGTCCCTCCTCCGAAGTCGTAGACTGCAATCACCTCATCTTTTTTCTTGTCGAGGCCGTAGGCGAGTGCGGCAGCGGTCGGTTCATTGACGATCCGCTTGACGTCAAGACCAGCAATCCTCCCCGCATCTTTGGTGGCTTGTCTCTGCGCATCGTTAAAGTAAGCTGGGACTGTGATCACCGCCTCTGTGAGAGTCTCTCTCAAGTACGTTTCCGCGGCTTTTTTTAGCTTCATCAGAATTCGTGCTTTGACTTCGGGGGGGGTCATTTTCTTCCCTCTGATCTCAAATACTGAATCCGTGTTATTGTCTCCGCGTACTACTTTGTAAGGGACCCGTTTAGTTTCTTCTTGAACTTCGTCGAAGCGTCGACCAATAAATCTTTTAGCGCTAAAGATTGTGTTTTCCGGATTGGTAACGGCCTGTCTTTTCGCGATCTGACCTACTAAAATTTCTCCTTTGTCATCCCAAGCAACAACGCTTGGGGTGATCCGTGAACCTTCTTCATTGACGATGACCTTAGGTTCTCGCCCTTCCATGATAGCGACAACGCTATTGGTTGTTCCCAAATCAATACCGATAATTTTTCCCATGATCTCATTTTCTCCACGTCAAGACAAAAGTGCCAGTCCTACCTCTTGAAAAGCGGACTGCGTTTTTATTATAAATTGGTTTTATCCTATTTCTTCACGCGCCAAGCTAACCATAGGCTCTCGTGCGTCAACCGAGAACATACAGATTGTGTAACGAATCGTTGGAAAATAGAGTGCATGGGGTAGAAAAAATGAGGGTGGCCTGGATCATGGCTTGGGAACCAGCACAAGGAAATGCGAATGATCAGGAACAAATGAGCCCTCGCCAGGAGCTGGTGCGCCAGTTGATTACTTGTGGGGTCGAGGTGAAAGTGGTCAAGGTTTCCTCTACTGAACGGTATGGGGGGTTGGGATTCTTGAAGGGATTGTGGCTGAGCTTTCAGCTAAAAAACCGAGGGTATGATATCCTCGTGGGGGATGAGCGTTGCTGGAAATGTATCCTCCCTCTGTTTTTCCTTCTCCGAAAGCGCTCTATATGTCTTCTTTGGGTCGATTATCCTGAGTGTTGGCAGATTAAAAAGAAACTGCACAAATTCTTCATGGTGAACGTCTTATCAGCAACCATTGCCTGCGCTCGTTCGGTAATTACTCTCAGCCGGGGTACGTCTGCTCGACTCCTTATCGATCATTTGGCTTGGCAACTTCACACCTTCGATCCCCCCACTGGCTGGCTCCCTTTAGTAGGGACCCGCAAGCGTTCTCTTTGTTCGGCTGGTGTGAATCTGGTGGCTATTCTATCATTGGGTGCAAGCGGAAGTGTGCAAGTGATTTTGGAAGCTCTCAAATTAATACGGTCTCCCGATGTCGTACTTCGTTTGGTGATGTGGATCCCTGATGCTTACTCCTCTCGAGAGAAGCAGGAGGTGCAGCGCTGGGTGAATCAATCTGATTATCTTACTCAGCATGTAGTGTGGGTAAATGTTTACGGTGGGGTACCGCCGGAAAGGAGGAGGGAGCGATTGGCCATCGAGATTGCCCATGCGGATGTGCTTGTCTTTGGTGCTAGACATGCACAAGATATCCAGTGGGTCATGGAAGCCTATCGTCAAGGGACCCCCGTTTTGATCCCTGAGATTGGCATGTTGCCTAGAATTGCTCGCGATAAACGGGGAGCGCTGGTTGCTAGCTCTGAAAGGAAGAAAGGCGTCGCCGACCTGTTGCATCGTTTTATACAGGATTCTGAGCTGAGGCAAAAACTTTACCAGGAAGCTAGAACACAGAGAGAAATTTTGTGGGCACAGCCATCTTCGACAGGTGAGAAGTTGTATACTTTATTTTGCCAATTTCAGAATCAAGAGAGGGCAGTAAACTTACCTGACTGATGGTATACATCGAACGTGGAATTCGCCAATGCGTTTTTTAAAGATCCTATGAATGTATAAACCCAAACCCTCTTTCTCTGTACTCTCTGAGCTACCAGAACTTCCATCTTTCACTATCGAAGAGGACGTCCCCCCTAGAGCTCCTCCTCCCCCTTCGATGCGAGCATCTTTACACGAAGGGACAGGCTTGGTGCGGCACCGGGTTTCTTTGGATGAGCATGCGATTGATTCGGATGCAGCTAGGGTGATTCAACGACTTCGTCAGAGTCATTACCAAGCTTACCTTGTAGGTGGATGTGTAAGAGATCTCTTGCTTTCGGGAAAGCCAAAAGACTTTGATATTGCAACCGATGCTCGTCCTGAGGATGTGCACGCTCTTTTTAGAAATTCCAGAATCATTGGGCGTCGATTCCGTTTGGTGCATATCTTCTTTCGAAGAGGCAAGATCATCGAAGTTGCTACGTTCCGTCGCAATCCGTTGGGCAGTTTGGAGGATACTTCTTTTCTGCAGGACGAGCATAATTTGCTGATACGCAACGATAATGCATTCGGCGAAGCGCATGAAGATGCTCTCCGCCGAGATTTTACAATCAATGCGCTATTTTATGACATTGAACAACGACAGGTGCTGGATTGGTGTGGGGGAATGGAAGATATCAGACGCCATACGCTCCATACCATTGGAGAACCCGCGATTCGCTTTTGTGAGGATCCCGTTCGGATTCTTCGCGCGATTAAGTTTGCTGCGCGACTGGGGTTAGGGATTACTCCCGATGTGTATGATGCCATGATTATATGCCGCCAGCATTTATCTCGTGCTGCGCGACCTCGTCTTTTTGAAGAGATCATGAGGCTATTGCGAGGGGGGGTTGCTCATCGCTCGCTCTGGTTGCTGTGGGAGTCGGGAGCGATGTCTATCTTATTGCCTGAGCTTGCTGCTTTCCTGGATGACGATGGAGGGAATGTCGGAGGGAGCAAACGATTTTGGCAGCGGATCGATCTGATGGACCGCCGTACTCACGAACTGGGACGTCCTCTTCAGGATGTGGTTCTCTGTGCAGTGTTACTCCAAGATCTCTTGAATGAATCGATAGAACGTACGAGAGATAAGGCAAGAGCCATTCATGAGTTTTTGAACCCGATTGTTACACGCATCGCCATTCCGCGGCGGATTGCAGATGCTATTCGACATGTGATTTTAATACAGCCGCGCATTATTGCCCGAGGAAAAAGAGGCCTGTCTCGATCTGAGTTATCGAATTGTGCGCTCGAATTGTTCGAAATCAACCGAAGACTTGGCTCAATCGCTGCCATGTGATAGCCTCTTTTTTTTACTGAGGAACGTTTCGGGCTATTCTGGCGAGGAAAGAGGGGGAGAACAAGTGCGGGTCTCCCAGATATAAACGGTCTCCATAGAAGGGGATCCGCCCCTCTATTTTTCCTTCAGCGAGTGATGGGTATGTATTGGATTCCGGTTGAGAAGGGTCGAACCACCCTAAGGCCTGATGGGGGAGATAGAACATCAAAGCTGTGCGAGTGAGCGCTTGATAGGCATGTTCATGTATCGCACCAACGAGGACAATTTGTATCTGTTCGCGTGTCCGTGCATCTATCTCACGGCTCAATCGTCCATAACTGATCGGATCGCGTATGACAAGGGGACGAGCCGATGAAGCTCTTGTTCAACATGGGGGAGGTAACGGTCATCCAGCATTGTTCCTAACCTATGGAGCAGATGACAGGTAGCTCCGGTTGCGTTTGGGATTACATGATCGATCCAAACTTGAGGGCGATAGAGGGTGAGTTTCTCTCCAGCAGAAGTCAGCACAAACCCCTCTTCTTCGCTCCAAAACGGGGATAAGATAGTTTCTGCAAGATCGCGCGCGAACAAAAGATAAGTCGATTCGCCTACTGCTTCATAGAGATCGACCGCTGCATTGGCAAGAAAACATAGTCTTCTAAACAGCCTTTTCCTTTGGAAGTCCCCCTTTTTGGTGTCGGCTCACAAGAGTGTTCCCCTCTTCCTTTTTCCCTATTTGGGAGAGCTCTGCGAAAGCTCTTCTCGCTGATTCTAACATCCAGGGGGCATCGACCGCTATCGCTGTCCTAACCAGCGATCCGATCATCAGGCCGTTCCAATCCGTGATGATTTTTTCATCACGAAAAGGCTTTATCTGTTTTTCGCGTTCTTTTAAAAGAACATGGCAAGCTCGTTCAGGAGCAGCTCCAGCCGTAGATACATCGAGTTGCCAAGTGGAAGCGACCTTTTCGAGCGAAGAGCATACCGACAGCACGTTTTGCCAGTTGCTTTTGGAATTGCCTCTTTCTATTATCCCAAAATAACGGAGCGCGACGGTTTGCGCCTGTTCTCACTGCTCAATGCCTCTTGTATTGCTTTGGGCGTCCAGACGAAAAACTTATCCTCTTCTCCCTCGCTATCTGCATCCTGAGCGGGGGAAAAAGTGCCTGTGGGGGGAGGTCATTTCATGTTGAAGATAGGTAGCTGTCTCTTAGGCGATTATTTTATATCTGAAGTGGCTAAAGACGCGGAAGGCGTCTCCGTACAGTTGGAGTAGGAGCGCTTGGTCATAGAGCATTTTCTCGAAATGAGGGATTTTCCATCGTTCATCCATAGAGTGGCGATGAAATCCCCCTCCTGGTTGATCGTAAATCCCTCCTTGATGCGTTCTAACGTGTGTTCTACCTAGGAGAGAAGAGATGTGTCTTGACACTGAGCACCAAAACACCAGAGCAGATCAAATGCTATAAGGTAAGGGAATTTTGGTGCCTGCCTGATCCCTCCATACGTGTTATCTACATGCGGTGAACTCACACGAGCCGCTTTTTCTAAGAAATCCGTTGGGATCGGGCTCGTATTCTGTTGAGACGGAGGTCGATTGAGCTGATTGATTGGGAAGAAGAAATACGATGAGAGGTCATCCCCCTCGTTGTTCCATCACCTAATCGCGATTGATAGATCCAATTGAGGATGGGAGATGTTCTTCCCGATCGACTTTAATGTTAGTGAAATGGAGGCTTATAAAAGAGGCACTAGCCTCATTACTAAGGCTTTCTTTCTCCATGACATGGCACCGATGGCATGCCGAATAGCCGGTGATCAAGAGAATAGACTTGTCTTCTTGGATGGCTCTCTGGAGCGCTTCGGATCCCTAGGGATACCAAATCTAGAGGATTGAACGCATGCTGCCAGATGTGGGGAGGGAGTTCCTCTGCGAGACGAGCGAGGGAAACGATGCACCAATGCGGCTCTTCAACATTTGAGGAGATCGTCACTGGTCAACCATCATTCCATCAATAATCGCTCTAATTTGATTACAAGGGGTCAAGAAAAACTGTCAAGAGGGGTATCCAAATAAAAATCAACCTGTAAAAAGGGAAAGTAACTCTTCCAGAAGATGGTTGTTTGAAGCCCCTTCACTTATCGAGAAGCTCGAATGCGAGTGGCTAGAAGGCGAAGATCGGAGAAGAGCAAAATGGCTGTTACGGTTACTGTTAAGAACAACATGTAGATTAATATACTACATGTATGCAACAGTAGCAACAGATTTAAATTCTTATTATCGCTTAACTCTTCAAAAAAGCGTTTTCAATTCAACAGTTTCTTTCTTTTTCTGTTCAAGTAGAAAATTAACAGCTCGGACAATTCTCGTTTTCGTGGGTCCCTTTAACTCACCGCCGTGCATGGCTGCATGAATCGCTCTCAGAGAGACAGGGCGCCCGGATCTCGGTTTAGCAATTTCTGTGGAGGTCCCCCCTTCCTGCTTTTTACCTTGTCGTTTTTTTAATTTCATCAAGCGGTCCTGAGGGGTCAGTGACTCCAATTTGTGAGAGACTACAAGAATACGGCGTGGATCCAATTTTTCAGCTGTAATAAAGTCAGAAAATTTAGTGGAAGTGGACATAGTTTCTACTTTGCTCCTTCATGCTGCTTTTCGATTCCTTTTTTTAACCCGAGCCCTTTTAGAATGAAATCGCCTATTCTTCAAGTCTTAGGTATTCACAGACCTTTTTAGGGGATGGGCGTGCAAAATACATTCATTCGGTCTCTTATCGATAGGGGAGGCACTTTTGTTGAAGAACGATGGGGGGTTCATTCCCCTCTTTTGTGCCGAGCCATCGGGTGTTTCGGGGGGTACAAGTTGGGGATTATCTGCCTGTTCCTTGTGGAGATACACATTTGGCTACGAAGGGTAGATCGGAAAGATAATGTTGGGTAAGATCAAGTTGAAGAATG
Source organism: Pajaroellobacter abortibovis (assembly GCF_001931505.1). Taxonomy (NCBI): domain Bacteria; kingdom Pseudomonadati; phylum Myxococcota; order Polyangiales; family Polyangiaceae; genus Pajaroellobacter; species Pajaroellobacter abortibovis. Next base: position 51,872 of record NZ_CP016908.1, read on the forward strand.
AAGTCCTACGTATTTCCTATGAAGTGATGTAAATTCAATGTGTAATTGTATTTAATAACTTCCGGTGCTATTGCATGTCAGCGTTCATTCAAGTTCTTGTGGTGCCTAACGCTAAACAGACGCGGGTTCTGGGTATGTATGGCGATGCTCTCAAAGTTGTCTTGCATGCTAAGCCTATTGAAGGTGAAGCGAACCGTGTCCTCTTAGAAATCTTGAGTGATTATTATCGCGTGCCAAAATCGCGGGTTGAAATCGTTAAGGGTCTCCGTTCTCGAAAAAAGTGGATCAGAATAAAAGAACGCTGAGCCTTCTTTTCTGAGTTTCTCCTAGAATGGTAAGAATCAAAGGCAAAAAGATAAAGCTTCTCCAAGCTAAATTTTTGATCTTTTCTGCTGTTGCATCAATCAGTATTCAGCAACACTTTGCTGAGCGTAGCATGTATTCATCCACTTTCGTAAAGCCAGCTTTTTCGTAAGATTTGATAGCGGCAATATTGGTTGATTCAGGGTCAACAAAAATGTGAGAGTGCTTACTGCCATATAGTCTTAAAGGCTTTGAAGTCGCTTGCGAACCTAGATCTCGTCCTAAGTATTTCCCCTCGCCAATGAAGATATCAAATACGCCTAGGCTTTTCGGTGATCCCGAGAATGGCGTGATGCGTGGGACATCATAAGTATCATAAATTTTGATATGTCCAAGGGGAATTTGTTCTACATTAATGATGTAACCTTTGATTGGATCATTATTCCGTCCACCTGTTTATAGCCTTTGACAAGGGACTCATATTTCTCCCTCACCAAATCTATCGTGTAGGCAATATCCGAATCCCACCATTTTTGATATGAGGTGACTCAAGCCACTTTAGCAGCAACGGAAAATGTGATTCATTTAAGGGCTCAAGAGGGATGGTTATAACTATCCCCTTTGAATTCTGTCCCATAATGTAGTCTATGTGACTGAATCTGATTAAATCCAAATTGGCTTTAATTTTCTCTATGCTCCAGTCCCACCATTTTATTTCCAGGAGTTTTTCTATAGCTTTATTAGAGAAGCGTTTCTTAATTAATGTTGCTGGAATTCCTCACTAAACTATATTTCGTATAGGCCTCCGTTCTTTTCTTTGTAACGAGGATTTGTGCGCTGATCACAGCATTATCTATCATTGTGATATCAGGCATGATCATGAATTCTGCACCAATCCAAGTATCATTACCAATACGGTATCCCCTTGTGTTTATGGGCTTTTGGTAGTACCGAAAAAAATTGTTTATTATCACAGCACTATTGTCGATTTTTGATGTATTCGACAATAGATTTTACTCTTATGTTGATTGGTGGTGATGAGAAGGTTCGTTATTGGCGAACATTGACATTTTCGATAATAGTAGACATGCTATAAACATCACTTTGTAGATAAAGCTGTTGCGTGGATATACAATAATCGCGTGCTGGGCAAATTATTAAGTCACCTAAAGGGTGTATGCCTTTGTGCCTCACGGCTTGCCACCCAAATTTGAATGGGATCATGCAGTGGTTAAATAGCTTATCACGTGCTGATTTTTTGCTGGGTAAATTGGCGCGAGAAGGCAATAAATTGCCGAATCCTCACCTTTTGATCCGTCTATTTATCACGCGAGAGGCAGTATTATCCAGTAAAAAGGCAAGCGGACCACTCTCGGTGAAATCTTAGTGGCTGCCGCTGGTGCTCGTGTTAAACAAAATCCTGATGATTTACAAAAAGTGAAAAATTAATCAAAGCCTTAGATTACGGAATAACGTTGTGTCGCCATTGGTTTAAAACCATTCATCCATTTTTAGATGGGAATGGACATGTAGGGCATCTTCTGATTATGTTGCTGCTCGTAGAACAAAAAATGTTGTCTTTGCTCTTGCTCTATTTGTCTGCATTTTTTGAAGCGGCACGTGATGAATATTATAAACAACTTTATAACCTTAGCGGAGATGGTAGTGGCACGAATGGTTTGGTTTTTTTGATGGGGCTGCTGTTTAAGCCGAGGAGGCTTTATCGCGAGTTGAACGCATCAATGAACTACTAAATCAGTGAAAAATTAATGTTGTAAGTGCCGGTTCATTAGTTCCAGTGGATGTCGTGGAGTATCTTGCTGTGAATCCTTGCTTCACTAAACAATAAGATTGATGAAGATCTTGGTATTGCTTATAGCAATGCCTAAATGAGGCTTGAGGAAATTTGAAGCAGCAAGCATTATTAAAAGCACGCATGACAACAAGCAGGACAAACTCTACTGCACGGGCAAAATCCTCCGCATACGCATATTAGAAGAGCATGCTCCGTTTTTTTAGAATGGTCAATTGCTCTTTTGAAGAACCATCATTGAATCGGAAGCACTCTTTCAAGAAAAGATGAAAGTGTTCTCGGGGGGCTCTATTGTACTTTCTTAATGTGCGTCTTGCTTAGTTCCAGAAACTTTCAACCCCATTAATGCGATTGTGTTAATGAGCAAGTGTCTTACTGTGACGAATGTAATCATGTTTAAAATCGGAAACATCAGCTTGTAGTAGGCATCTTATTCGGTAATTTTATATTGGTTTTTTTGGGCTTTTTTGAATTTATGGAAGGAAGGTAGATGGGTGAACCTACCGGCAGAAAACTCCCCCATTCAGCCAGTTCATGGTTATGGCTTAACAGAACTGCTACTCCACTTTTCGTTCTCTAAAAAACGGTGAGGTAACAAAATACTCATCTTTAAAAGATCTGGGAAAATTAAGAACTTTGGATATGCGTACCTTCAGGCTGCGTGTTCACATGTGTTCAGAGAAAGAGAGGGGAAAAATAGAAAGTTGGGTNGAAATCAGGTGTGCGGGCAACCGTACCGCGGGTTCGAATCCCGCTCTCTCCGCCAGAGTTCCTTGAACTGGCTTTTCTCACGTCCTTGCAAACGTAGTGGACCAATCCAGCAACTCCAATGTTCATGAGCTTTCTAGCGTTTCGCACGCGGCATGCACCCGTATCTCACTTTCTCCGGTGTAGTAATTTTTCTACCCAACTTTCTATTTTTCCCCTCTCTTTCTCTGAACACATGTGAACACGCAGCCTGAAGGTACGCATATCCAAAGTTCTTAATTTTCCCAGATCTTTTAAAGATGAGTATTTTGTTACCTCACCGTTTTTTAGAGAACGAAAAGTGGAGTGGTGGGCGACAATAGCAGCGTCAATCAAAATCCCTCATGACGCTGATTTCTAGGAAGAGACTTGATTCTTACAGGCTTTGGTTTGTTTGTGGTTGCTGGAAGCTGTATGAATTAAGCGCATTTATAATGCGAGAAAAAGTTTCATAATTTTTTGTTATTCAACCATTGCACAATATACTCAGGGCATTCTGCAAAACACTCATCCACCTTGTAATCGCCAAGATTGATGTCGGTGTTCAAAAAATAAGGTCCTTTTTTGAAAATCTAATATAAAGCGATTTCCAAGCTCCCTACCGTAATTTGGTATTTTGACCGAAGGTAAGCGTCATCGCCAAAGGCGCTGTGCTAAACATGAGGAGACCAAATGGTACTGTTTGGCATTTTGGTTAATTGATCGTTGAGCATCTCTTGGCATTGCATCATGCCTCAAATGAATAAAACAGGCTTAGCATCTGGATTGGGCGACACACCAACACGTCCATAAACTTTACGCTCTGTAATCTGGGAATTAATATCAAAAAAGACCATTATCCTTTTGTCATAAGACCCTTTGATAGATATCTTTTATGGTTATATCAATGACTTCAGCATCATAACTATAGCGATAATGTTTATTTCGCGTCAAATATCTTTAAAAAATAAAGTAATTTTAGTTCCATATCAGAAAACTTCACCAAGTTAGCCATATGGGGTTGATCCATAGTAATGACAATTTATCCATGAGATGCTATCGTCTCTTTTTGCCTTTCACCACTACGCTCTGGAAATGAAATAGTGACTGGAAACTTTTGAGCTGAGATGGCTTACGCATTTGGAATGGCATGCCCCAACAATTTCACACCACAAACAACGCTGTCTTCTAGCATTCATGGCATGTAGGGATGAATGCTTCTTGTTTTATGGGTGAGATAAAAAAACAGTTGTCATCCAGCGGTGTTTTTCACTGCTTCGAAGCTGAGTTCAAGAAGAAGCCGATAATTCTAGCTAAAAAGCTTCCTGTCAGCGAATCTGCACAGGAAAAGATCATTCGCATTCTTTCGAGACAGGAGCCGAGGGTGACAGATGATTGGCAGCTTTATGGAAAGGCGGGGAGTGGGTTCTTGTTTGATGAACAGGGTGTACGGAATCAGGATCAGAAAATAGGCTAGTTTGTGAGGTGGATCGAGAAAGGCGAACGGAAGGTTTTCTTTGCTCATTTTATCCAATGCGAATATCCTGTGGATGCCTATAGAGGACCGCAAGCCAAAGAAGCAGCGATAGAAAAATTGGTGCGGTGGATTCAGGCGGACGCACAAAAAAATAAATCGATAAAGAGGCATAGGCTGATTGAATCAAACGATTGCATTGTCCTTGGAGTCGGCGATATATTTTTCCGATGGGCCGTCGTGCTGTTCTCTTTGGTAAGCTCCTTTTCCCTCCTCATCAAATTGCTGTGTGGCGTGGGCTATTGAGCCGTCCTATTGAGTCGCAGTTCTCTGATTTTTTTCAACCGACTCAACGAACTCTAATGATTTCTGAATTGCTTGCGGAATGCAATACGCTCAATGAATCTTTGGGTCCAAGTTTCTTCCTGTTTATTGAATCCAAGGATACCATTACCATTCGTGCTTGGCTAGAAGAGGAGGTGCTGGCTACGCTCAGCACCTCCCTGCTTGCCGCATTTCAACAGGCAGGTCAATTAGGTGCGTGTGGTGATGTGTTTTTTGTAGATATCGATCAGCGGTGTGGGGTGTGTGTCCACATTAGTGATGACACAGAGGTCTATCCCATTCTCTTTCATGGGGAGGTTGAAAAAACGTATGCAGGAGATCTGCAGGAAGTATTCGAGCTAGGTCGAAGAAAGTTGTTCGGACCGAGCACAAAGCTTGTTGTTGTTCCGGATGTGCGTCCGACGAGCAGCCATCTCCCTTTATCTCCTCTCTCTTTTCTTGAAGAGCTTTTATTTGTTTCCTATCGGGCTAGTTTAGAATCTCAGTGGTTGGATATTCAGATTCAAACAAGTCGAGTGGAGCAAGAGTTGGTTCCTCTTTTCTCTCTCTTTGTGTCTGCAGTTCATCAAGGGTTGGGAGGAGGGCTCTATTTTTCACCTTTGACAGGTTCTGCTGCGTTGAAACGGTGTGAATGTGAAAAAAAGGAAGAGCTTTGGGAATATCGTTTTTCGCTTGAGTTGTCTGCTGTCTCCCCTCCGTTTCTTGGTCTTTTGATTGCATTTATTGTTCGGATGTTGGATCAGGGTATCCAACATATTTCTGTGCTCGGTTCTTTGCCGTTGGACGGAACTGTATTGAGCATTGGGGAGAATACCATCTGTCAGTGGCTCTCTTCTTGTTTCATCCCGTTGGATGAGTGGCCTTATTCCGAGTTCTCTATCGTTCGAAGGCCTGAAGGGTCTATCTCCAGCGTGCGCATCGAGTTTGCAAGCGAGCCGACGGCACAGAACATACTCAAGCTGAAACAATGGATCCACCAAGTGCTATCGATGATGCACTGTGAGCTATCCCCAAAGGGGTCAAACAAAAAAACGACTTCCCCCTTTGGTTCGTTCAATATACAGAGGAACCGATGTCATGTTCGGTTAAATTCTCCTTCTTGCCCCTTTCGTGTTCCTATCCATTCTATCTTTATTAATATGCTAACGAGGTTCCATCATCAGGCGCTTCCTGTGAGTTCTCTCGTTTTTGCGTGAAAGATTACCTGCCTTTTTCGTTATCCTCTTCTCGCAAATGGAGTTCTTTAATTTTTAATTGAAGACCTTTGCGAGAAATTTTAAGCAAACGAGCAGCATGAGTGACATTGCCATTGGCTTGCATGAGAGCACGGCTCACAAGCTCACGCTCAAGGCGGATCGTCGCAATCTTGATATGCTCTTTGAGCCCTCCATCTTGACTTACAGGTAGGGTCTCCTCTTGTTCCATCTCGGGATTCAATGAAGTTGAAGAAGGGGGATCCTGGATTTCGATGGATAGATCGCTGCAACGAATTCGCTCTGTATCGCAAAAGAGGACAGCTCGTTCCATCACGTTTTCGAGTTCTCGAATATTGCCTGGCCAGGTGTAAGCGCAGAGAAGATCTAACGCTTCGGGTTCGATTCCGTGAATAGCCTTTTTAAGACGCCCATTGAATTTTATGAGAAAGTGCTCTGCGAGGATGGGGATATCTCCGGTTCTTTCCCGGAGGGAGGGGAGGCGTATGGGAACAACGTTGAGCCGATAATACAGATCGTCTCGAAAGGCTCCTGCCCCGATCAACTTTTTTAAGTCTCGATTGGTCGCTGCTACCAGACGCACATCTACACGCATCGTTTTGATCCCTCCTACGCGTTCGAACTCACTCTCTTGAAGTACACGGAGGAGTTTGACTTGCATCTCCATTGGGACCTCTCCGATTTCATCGAGGAAGAGAGTCCCTCCATGAGCCAATTCGAAACGGCCTGGTTTTGAGTGCACAGCACCTGTGAAAGCCCCTCGTTCATAGCCAAAGAGTTCGCTCTCGATCAACTCTTTTGGGATAGCCGCACAATTCAATTTGATAAAGGGTTTGTCTTTCCGGGACGAGTGTTCGTGAAGTGCTCGCGCGACAAGTTCTTTGCCTGTGCCGCTTTCCCCGACAATCAAAATCGTGGTGGGGGTATCTGCGACTCGCTTGAGTATAGTGTATAACTCTATAATTTGTGGGGAATTCCCGATAATTCCAAAGCAAGTATTCGCTGCGGCTTGGATCGAAGCTTCTTTCCCTGCAAGAAGTCGTGTGCGGAGCGCTTTCGCTACAATTTGACGCAGATCATCCTTGTCGAAAGGCTTGGTGAGATAATCAAAAGCGCCTAACTTAAGCGCCTCTACTGCTGTATCGATGGTACCGTGAGCTGTAATCACTACAACGGGTAGGTACGGGTCTTCTCTCAGTGCTTCACGCAAAAGCGTCATCCCATCCATTTTTGGCATTTTGAGATCGGTGATCATCAAATCGATATGGTTTTCTCGAAGAAGCTCTAGCCCTTGCTCCCCCTCTTTTGCTGTCAGGACGTCATAGCCTTCGCGGGAAAGTTGAGCGGAGAGAATGCGTCTCAGATTCGCTTCATCATCAACAATTAGGAGTTGCTTTTTTTCGGGAAACATGAACAAGAAAAAGTATAGTCAAAAGCCTTGAGAGAAAAAAGAACAGCGGCGTTGAATGGTGTTTTGCTATACTTTTTTCGATGTACCTATCGGTTCTTGTGCTATGGTTTGGTGTGAAGCAGGTGGAATTGTGCGCCTTTTTTTGCCGGACAATTCTACGTCGCTCCAATCGACAATCGAGACGCGATGGCCGGATGCCCAAAACGTCCACCCGAAAGGTGAAGTGCTTGATGTCATCAAAGGGGTCGGAAGTTACTTCACGGAAGGTCGAGAGGTCCCTTTGACCCCGCTTCTGATGATGAAGCACATGCCTTCTTTTTACCAGCGGGTCTATCAACGCACACAACGGATTCAGCGAGGAGCTGTTGCCACTTATAAAGAGATCGCCTCAGATGTCGGTTCTCCTCGTGCTGCTCGTGCGGTGGGGCGAGCAATGTCGCTCAATCCGTTCCCTCTTTTAATCCCGTGTCACCGCGTTCTTAAGTCGAATGAGCAATTAGGTGGATTTTCTGCACCTGGGGGGACTTCTTTGAAAGCTCAATTACTTGCTATGGAGGGGGTTAAGCTTTAGAAAACAATTGCATGTCAAGCGAGGAGGCTACCTTGAGTCTGTGGATTGAAGACGAGCGCTGGAAGAGGACCCATTACGCAGGGGCGGTTCGCAAATGTGATGTGGGGCAAGAGGTGGTTCTGTTTGGTTGGGTATCCAACTATCGAGACCACGGAGGTTGTCTTTTCGTCGATTTGCGGGATCGAGAGGGAATTGTTCAGCTTGTATTTGCTCCACAGTGTCGAGGTTATGGGGATTCTCCGAAGGAAGCGTATGCCGCTGCACAGGCTCTCAGAAATGAATGGGTGATCGGAATCCGGGGGCTTGTGGTGGAGCGTGGAGCTACCCGTAACCCCCGATTGCCTACAGGGGATATTGAGGTGCAGGTCATCGCTGTGACGGTTCTCAACAAAGCAGCTCCTCTTCCCTTCGAGATCGGGGATTCTGCTTCTGTTCATGAAGATAAGCGTTTGCAGTACCGTTATCTGGATCTGCGTCGCCCTTCGCTTCAAGAATCTCTGCGCAAGCGCCATCAAGTCTATCAGATCACCAGGCGGTATCTCGATCAGCAAGGGTTTCTCGAGTTGGAGACTCCTATTCTAGCAAAGTATACACCAGGTGGGGCGAGAAATTTTTTGGTCCCGAGTCGGATGCATCCGGGTAAATTTTTTTCTTTGGCAGAAAGCCCTCAGCTTTTTAAACAACTCTTTATGGTTGCTGGACTTGATCGCTACTTCCAAATTGTGAAGTGTTTTCGCGATGAAGATCTGCGATTGGACAGACAACCTGAGTTTACCCAGATCGACTTAGAGATGTCGTTTGTCCATCAGCGTGATATTTTTAGTCTGGTTGAAGGTTATCTATTCGCTCTTTGGAAAGAGGTGTTGGGCATTAATCTCAGTCAATGGTATCCCACAGGTCACTTTCCTCAGCTCTCTTTTTCCGATTCGATGAACCGCTATGGCAACGATAAGCCCGATTTGCGTTTTGAACTCGAACACATCGATATGACTGCGTTGATGGTGGAGCTCGGGGGAGGGGGAATCCCTCTTTTCAAGGGTATCGCTGCATGCTTTCAGAACGGCTCCTATCGGCTTGAACTGCCTGCAGAGATTATCAAAATGATTAAGATTCCTTCTAAGTTCGCTTCTAAGTTTTCGCGATCCGATCTGGATAAGCTCGAAGGATATGCAAAAGGTATGGGGGCAACAGGGCTAGGTCGAGTCAAGATAGACGAGGGGGGAACATGGGCCCAATCGCCATTTGCTAAGCAGATAGAGCCTGAAGCGCGTGATGCGATCCATCGCCTGGTAGATGGATATCCGGGCGATATTCTGCTCTTCCAGGCTGGGAAGACATCCATGGTGCATACAGTCATGGCAAACCTCCGCATCGAAATCGCAAGGAAAATTGGTTTGATCCCAGATAAGGGCAGCGGTGGTCGATTTGAATTCATCTGGATAGTGAATCCACCGTTGTTTGAATACTCTGAAGAGGAGAAGAGGTGGGTCGCAGCGCATCACGCATTCACGCAGCCGCACGAGGATTATTTGCATTTGTTGGACAAGGATCCCGGGAAAGTTCTCTCCTATCGCTACGATCTCGTATTGAATGGCTATGAGATCGGAGGAGGGTCCATCCGGATCCACGATTCCGAGTTGCAGCGAAAGGTGTTTGCTGTTTTGGGGATTAAAGAAGAAGAAGCACAAGAAAAGTTTGGTTTCTTGCTCAATGCCTTTCGTTATGGTGCTCCTCCTCACGGAGGGATTGCGCTTGGTATGGATCGGTTGGTGATGTTGCTTACAGAAGGGGAAAGTCTGCGCGATGTCTTACCGTTCCCCAAGACGCAAAAAGGATCCGATCTCATGTCCAGCGCACCGACAGCGGTCTCTCCTCGCCAACTCAAAGAATTCTCCATCAAGAGCACTGAACCAACCGGTTGATTCTATTGAACCGAGGAGGACAGCATTTTCTCTAGAAATGCTTTTAGCTCTATTATGACTGCTGGGCCGATGATGTGCCCTCCTTCAAAGGGGCACCACGTTGTCTTGAGATGCTTCTGTTCCATCTTTTGGTGGAGCCTTACCCCCCCTTCGAAGGGTAGGATTGGATCAGAATCACCGTGGCTTTGAAAAATAGGCAAGTTCATTCGCCGAGCGATCCCTTGTTCCCATTCGTTTTCTGCAACTATGGTTCCCGAAAGCACTATGAGGGCGGATAGGCGACGGTCGAGGCAAAACGCTAGGTCACAGGAGAGGATGGCCCCTTGGGAAAATCCTCCTAGAATGAGCAGAGAATGGTGGCCGTGAAGATCATGTTCGATCGCTTCCAACACCTGAGACAGGTACGCTCTCGCTTCATGGAGGCCGTTTGGTACTTCTTGCGCGAGCTCTGCACCGCGATGGTTTGCTAGCATGGTCTGAAGGTGGCCCAGATCGATCATCCACCAGGCTCGCCCTGAATGGAATCCTGATTCCAAAGGTAAGGGTGCTTCGGGAAAGACCCATCGCACTTCATTAGGGAGGCTAAGCGTGCTAGCTAAAGGGGCAAGGTCGTAAGGATCTGCTCCAAAACCGTGCAAAAGGACACAAATAGGCCCTTTTCCTCCCCCTTGATGGTCAGTTCCTCCTGCAAGGAGTGCTTGTGCAGGGCCAAATTTTCGTCGAATCATGATAACCTGTAAGACCAAGTCACACGCGGAAGCCACACTCTTTTTTCTTTATGCATCAGGGATACCTTGAAATCTACAAAAACAGAGGAATGCAAAATCAAAAAAAATGATTGTCCTTACAAAATGTTGCTCTTTCAAGATACAAATCCATGAATAAAGTGGCCATTTTCGGTTCTGGGGCGTGGGGGACTGCACTTGCGATCCATGCAACAAGAAGAGGGCATGCGGTCAATATATGGTCTTTTGAGCAGGAAATAGCTGATGAGATTTCTTCTGATCACCGAAATACGGCTTACTTGCCTGGTGTACAGCTCCCTGCGGTGATTCAGGCTAGTGTTGATGTAGAAAAAGTCAGTGCCGATGCCGATATTGTGATTCTCGCACCCCCCTCGAGATATTTTCGTTCTGTAGCCAACCTGCTCCGCAAAAATCTTGCCAAGCATGCAATCGTTGCAATCGCGTCCAAGGGAATTGAGGTAACAAGCCATCAATTCTTGTTTCAGATTCTTGAGGAGGCGTTGCCTGAAGTGAGCTCGGAGCGGTACGTTTGCCTATCGGGGCCTACTTTTGCAAGAGAGGTGGCAAAAGGCCTCCCGACGGATATCGTTGCCGCGTCCAAAGGGGCGGAAGCGGCTCAAAGAGCGCAGGGGATACTTCATGCTCCTACCTTTCGAGTATATCGCAGTGAGGACCCGATGGGTGTTGGAATCGGAGGGGCAATTAAGAATGTGATCGCTATTGCAACAGGGGCTTGTGACGGTTTGGGTCTTGGAAACAATGCGCGGGCTGCTCTTATCACCCGCGGCCTTGCAGAAATGGTTCGCTTGGGGGTTGCATTGGGAGCGAATGCGCTGACCTTTTTAGGACTTGCAGGGATGGGTGATCTTGTTTTGACCTGTACAGGTGCTCTCTCGCGCAACCGAACGTTGGGGATGAAAGTCGCTGAGGGGATAGATGCAAAACAATTCCTCGCGAGTCAGAAAACCGTAGCCGAGGGATTTTTCTCTGCGCACGCAGCTTATAAGCTTTCTCAAAAATACGGTGTTGAAATGCCTATCACAGAGCAGGTCTATCAAGTTCTCTATCAAGGCCGCCCGCTCAAAGCGGCGATGCATCGGCTTATGGAGCGTTCATTCAAAGAAGAATTAGCCGGTATTGAATGATATTCTCCCTCTTACCTCTCACATGGAAATTTCTTCTTGTGTTTTTCTATCGAGCGAGTTAGGTAGAGCTTGATTTTAAGTGTGTTTACAACTACACCAAGGCACTATAATGTACTTCCTTATAATGAAGAGCTGCACAAAGCGGCGGCTCCTTTTTTGTTTTGTTCTTATCGGTTGTTCTGGAAGTCACTCTAGCAATCATACAAGGGATGGAGGGCTAGATCCCTCTTCACAGCATCAGAGGCATGGAGAGGGTGGGCTGTTTGTGATCGATGCGGATTCCAATCCTTCAGAAAAAGAAGAGCCTTGCAATGACTTTGATATAGAAGCGCAAGTGATGCCTCTTAACTTAATGGTTACTTTTGATCGCTCAGCCAGCATGAACGGTGGTGATCTCTACTCCATGTGTAGGGATGCTTTGAAAGGATTCTTTTTGGCTTTTAATGGGAGTGATGTTCAAGCGTCGCTTATCTTTTTCCCTAGTGCTGGTGTTGAATCTCGTTCATACAGCACGATCGGTTGTGATGTGAGTTCATATGCAAATCCTACAAAAGACTACTTTGTGCCTCTCACAAAGCTACCGACTCATCTGTTTGATGATGCGTTGAGCACGATTCCAGCGGATGGATACATCACTCCCACCTTGCCCACTCTTTTAGGAGTTTTTTCTTTGATAGACACATGGAAGCAGCAACAACGTGATGCCCGGTTTGTTCATCTTTTGATCAGTGATGGAAAGCCTACAGGTTGTGGTGCGCGTCGTTATAATATTGGGGGACGAGAGTATAGCAATGATATTGAAGGGGTTCGTGCTGCAGTTGAAAGGGCATACAAACAGTTCGATATCCCTACGTATGTGATCGGTCTGGGGGAGGACCTTGATGAAATTGCAGAGGTTGGAAATAAAACCAGGAAGGCTATCTACATCAATCGCAACGATCCGGCTGTTGCTGCTCAACAGTTTAAAAATACTCTTGAGCAGATACGGCGGGATAGCATCCAGACGATTTATAAAATTCCTTCGCCGCCTGTAGGGCGAACCTATAATTTTCAAGGTGTGACGGTAACGTATACACCTCCTTCCGGTTCTCCTATAGAGGTACCCTATTCAGATGACCCTAGTGTTATAGGATGGTGTTATGATAACATAAAAGCCCCTCGGATGTTCGTTCTCAGCGATAAAATGAAGGATTATTTGATTGGAGGTGGAAGGGTTGATTTTAAGCAGCGCTGTAATCAAAATCCTACAATCCCTCCTCGATAAGGATTTTTAGTGGGGGGGAGAAAAGGAGTGCAGGGTTTTCTTGAAGATAAGTACGATCGTCTGGTTAGTTTTGTTGAGTTCAGTCTGGTTAGAATGTGACAAGTCTGGAGAGAAGGAAGCATGCTCGAGACAGAATAATGGTGGTCTGATTTGTCCCAGCCAAAAAGAAGATTCAAGCTCTCACACCTTCTTGCCTAATGAACATCACCAGCAGGAACAAGGGCAACCTTGTATGGATTTTCCGGTGGACATCAAACCTCTCGGATTCAATCTCATTCTCTTGGTAGATGTGTCGTATAGTATGTTTTTCCCAGAACCTTCTTCTTATCTCACTCTTTCAAAGGCGATCAAGGAACTTTTAAAAGACGACACATTTAATAATGGTCGGATTGCTCTCTTTTTCTTTCCACAAGAAAGGAATCAATGGAAAGTTGAGAGCTACCAAACTCCTGTATTCCCCCTGACTCAATTGCCCGCTCCACAATTGCAGAATAAGCTTGATAGGAAGTTCACCAACGGGCACACTACGAGCCTCCCTGCTGTTTTAGGTGCTTACTCGTATGTCGATTCAGAAATGGCTAAAGCTCCAAAGGAAAAGTTCATCTTGCTCCTCGTGACGGATGGCGTTCCTACGACTACGAATGATCCTACAAAACAAAACTCCTATTCATTTAAGGGCTTCTCCTCTTTAAAGAATGACGTGAATGGATTGAAGCAAGTAGTGGGAAGGCTCAATCAGCAATCCCCTTCAATTCTCACTCATGTGATCGGTCTTGGCGATGTAGGTGAATTAGGGAGGCTCTCTGTTTTGAATGATATAGCAGCTGCGGGTGGTACAGGTTGTGCTTTATTAGTTAATAAAAAGAATCCTAAAGAGATTTCTGAGCAATTCCGAGAGACTATCAAGAAGGTGCAGGCTGAAGCGTGGGAGGGAGTTTTTTTAATACCGCCACCGCCGCAGGGTCATGTATACAATTACGACAGCATGAGTATGGTGTACCAGCCGAAGGGAGGGGAGCCTATCTTGTTGCCGCGTGGAGATCATAATGGGGAGGGGTGGGATTTTTGTGAAGGTTTCCAGAAAATCATGCTTTTCCCTAAAACTTCTGCGCTGATCAGGGATAATAAGGGGAGTATTCGCTGCAAACAGACGTGTTACCGCGAGGGTCACACAAGGTAAGAAATCAACCAGAAAGTAGAATTGAACGTACGTAATTTCTTGTTCATGTGCGTGGTATGAACAAAACAGTTTCATTGATTGAGCATTAGAATTAGACTAGTTGAGGGATCGTATGAAAGCTTGGATACGCTGCGGAGGAGGAATAGCGATTCTTTTGTGCAGTTTAGGATTGGGATGTGGCTCAAAAGGGAGTACCCCTCCTTTCAATGGGGAAGGGGGGCCAACTCCAGGTCGGCCTGAAGAGGGTGTAAGGCCAGATGGTAGCGGAGGGGGCCCGATCCTCTGTGATCATAGCGGTGTCGATATCCAGGATTCCTGCATCAGTCTTACCGGAAAGCCAGAGCCCATCCCCATCAATCTAGTTATGGCGGTTGATGTGTCGGACAGTATGTTTTTTCAGTCAGGCTCCTCTTCCAACACGTACGATTCGATCTCGAAAGTATTAGAAAAATTTTTTTCTGACCCTGCGAGTAAAGGATTTAAGGTATCTCTTCTCTTATTCCCGACGGGAGGGAATCCCTGTTCAGAAAGCACTTACGAACAACCTACTGTTTCGCTTACCCCTCTTCCTTCTACTAATCTTGCGAGTGCTATTGCCAATGAGGCGAAGAAGCAACACAACAATGGTTCATGCACTCCAACTGCTCCTGTGACGGTGCAGGCTATTCAGATGGTCAACAGCATTCAAGCGCGCACCTCGGAAAAAACATTTTTCGTACTTGTCACCGATGGTGAGCCAGCAGGCTGTAAGGGTAAGACCTACCCAGAAGAGGGCTCAACATTCAATTACAATACAACGGATGGTGTTGCTCTCTTGCTGCGGGATGGGCTTAAAAAAGGAGTTAAAACCTATGTGATCGGCCTTGGGCAGGTAGAGAACATCGATAGGATGGCCAGTGAAGGGGGAACCCAGAATGCCTTTACAGTCAATGTAAACAATCCTGAGCAAGCTGCTACCGATTTTGCAAATGCGCTCGCTCAGATTCAGCAGTTTGCAGTGAAGGGGGAATACGTGCTTCCTGAGCCGCCCCCCGGCAAGAGTTTTGTAGCTGACGAAATCAACGTCAGATATACCCCCAGTCCGAAGTCAGGAGGAAAGCCTTTCTACTTGTGTTATAGTGCTGATCTCAAGGTTGCGGATGATGTTTGGGCGTTTGACAATCCCGATAATCCGACCAAAGTCCTCCTTGGCGATCAGATCCAGGACAAGATGATCAAAGACCCGAATAGCGTGGTTGACATCATCCAGGGATGCAAGACTAATTCACCGATTGCAAGGTAGATGTTTGATCCGGAGTAGTGGGGGAGATATGGAGTGACGGTGATCAAGGAGGGAGCTACTGCAGTCAATAGAGCGCAAGTGGTCGACGATTGGGGAAAAGCTCACAAGCGATCAGCGGCAGGCTTCTTAAATTACAGAAGAGAGGGGATATCTTGATGATTCAAGTGTGAGAGAATGGATACGAGTACATCACAACTTCAATCGAACGAGTATTCCGTGTGACAGGGCCAGCCCCTTTTTGATCTTGAAATGTTGAATAGTCGGTATTGCCTTCAGATTCAGCAGGCAAACTGTATTCCTGTATTGACGGGAGTGTGAGTTTGAATCAAAAGATTGGAATTCACTGTCTAATTCTTGTCGTACGGAAAGGAACCATTTCATGGGAAAACGAGATCGGCGTAATTCTTTAAAGATGAGACAAAGAAAGGCGCAAGCAAAGAAAAAGAGGCGTATCCTCAAAACAAAAGAAGAGAAAAAGATGATTAAGGCTCCTGCAAAAAGAATGAGCCGCAAGTCGGCCGCTGCATCCAAGGGCACAGAGGTGGTCGAGTAAAGTCGATCGAAAAGGGGATAAACAGTAGGGGCGCCCCCTTTCATTTAGAAAAGAACACCTCTTCAGGGAGATTAAGGATTGGTTGTGTGCCCAAAGAGGTTAAGATCACCTTCAATATATTTTTCTTGCGTGAGCATCCACCTATTCTCTTCCCAATTCCAATTTTGGTTAATGAGGGTGGCGCGCAGCGCATCATCATTTCTATGAAACCAGCTGACTTTGACTTGGGCTTCGATCTGATTGTCGTTGAGTAGGGTGATGCCTTTGAGTTCCGTACAAAAGATCCGGATCTCCTTCCCCCATTGTTTGTGCCTCTCTAGAAAACTGGCTCTTTCTGACGCAGCAACTTGGCTTGCGAGCAATTCCATCTGGACATCCTCGGAACGCAGACTGATGTTGAAATCGTAGGCTTGTTGTTGCGCACTCGCTTCTGTATTGGGGCGATTTAATTTGCAGGCTAATAAATTAGCACTGAGCATAATCAACAGCGAGAGAGAGAAAAAGTGTTTATGAGAAAACATAGAAAAGTGCTATCTAACTCTAAAATGGTGTGCTCGCCAAGAAATACGTTCGTTGAATCCCTCCTTGAGAAAGTCCATAGCTGTAACCTAGGCGGAAAGTGAGAGGAGAGCTATAGCCGATATGAGAATCAAGTTGTAGTTCTCCTCCTATCCCTGTTTTAAAACGAGCGGTGGAGGGTGTATAAAACGCACTTCCGTAGTCGATAAACGTGTTACCGTGAATTCGGTTGAGAAAAAAGGGAAGTGTTGCGAGGCCGCGGTCGATATTGATGATGGGGAAATGATACTCTGCGTTGAAAAGTATATAATGTTTCCCAGAAAGAATGCCTACAGGATATCCACGCAGGATGATTCCACCGTTTGATTCTGTTTCGTTTAACAGTCCCTCTAGGAAAGAGGGATCAGTAGCACCCCCCACAAAAAACAGCTGGTCAGGTAGTTTTCCGATGGTGAGTCCCCCTCCTGCGGAAAGAGTGAGGGTGTGATGTGGAAGCCAGGGCATAGGGAAGTACGATGCTACGTTTGCTTCCCCTCGGACGCCATCATAGGCGCTTGTAAGGTAGTTATGATTGGCATCGACCCCTATTTTTGCAGTGAGCCCTTTCTCGGGAGTAACACTCCACAAGAAGCGTTGTGTGTTAGAGTAGGACCACCCTACATGCATTTGACTGACTAGCTGTGAAGTCGCATGAAAGCGCATTGCGTAAGGATCCCCTTTTGATGCGGTGATTGAAGTTGGTTCGTAGCCAATGCGGAGTGTGTTGTAGCTTAAATTGAAAGAGGAGTGATCATAGGCACCGGGCATCGGGATCGTGATGAAGGAATTGAATCCTATCGTTTCTCGAATGGCGTTGGGTTCGGAGTTTTGGGCTGCTTTCTTCCATCCTGCTGGGGCTATTCTTCGAAAGGCTCGGATTCCCACGTCAAAGGGGAGCCGTGCGTAAATATAGGAGAAATTCCCTTGCAGCTCAGGCTTGTTCCATTCGATGCGGAATTGAGAGCGAATGGTGTGGATGGACGCAATATCGTTAGCTGCGATGGAAAGGGTGACCGATTGACCAAAATTGCCGGGGGCGGTCTGTGCGAAATATTGTCGCGGTGCAAGCGTGCGGAGAGGTTGATAGTCCTCTTTGGTGAAGGGGGTAGCTGGAGGTTCTGAAGGCGGAGGGGGGAGAGGAGGGGAAAGGGAATAGGGTGAGGGATTAGTCCACTGCTGTTCATCGAGAGGCAGAATAAATAGATCGTATCCCTCGCTTGTATACCCTACGTAGACAAGAGACTTTCCATCGGGAGATACGGAAGGTTGGAAGGCCCCTGTCAGTACATTGGTCACTTGCTTCAGAACACGAGTGTCCAGTGCATAACTGTAGATGTTGCTTATGCCTGATCTGTCTGAGGAAAAGAAAAGGTTTTTCCCGTCTGGGGAAAAACAGGGCCCACCTTCTAAGCCGCGACGGTGAGTTATCGTTTGATAAGTTTTTTTCTCGAGATCAATCACTCGAATTTCTCGGTAGCCTCCTTTTGTCCAGGCAGTGTAGGTGACTGCCCGCCCATCGGGTGACCAACGGGGTGCATATGCCTGCTCAAGGGGTTGACTGGGTAGCAGTGCGCGTACATGTTCTAGGGTGAGTGAACTGCTATTGAAATCTGCAATCTGCAGATAACTGGTTCCGCGATGTTGTGTCACGAATACAATTTGGGTACCGTCGGGAGATACATCGGGCATCTTTGCGCGAAATCCGCGTGTCATCCGCACACGTGTTGACTCGACGCCGGTCACCCCTCGTTGACGGGGAGGAACTGCAAAAAGATCGAAGAAACGAAATAGATTTTTGTGGATGCCCAATGCTTCGAAGACAACCCCTCCTTCTGGTGTAAAGGCAGGTGTGGAGACGTCGTTGGTGCGGAGCATGAACTCTGCTTGGGAAACATGAGTTTGGGAGCTATCGAGAAGATTGGAGGGAAGCTTGATTTGATAAAGGCCTGGTGTAGAGTGACCGTCGCTTCGGTAGTACATAAGCGTGGAGGATTCGGTTGGGGATTCTTGCTTGGAGGGAAACCATCGCGGGTTGCGAGCGATTTGGCCATGTTTCGTTATACGGATCCCTTCCTGTAGTCCATGCGCTCGAATCGTTGCTGCTTCTTCTGCAAACTGCTGTTGGGAGGCTGCAATCCAGTGAGGATAGAGCTCTTCATACGTTTTCCCTGTGGCGTGACGCAAGGCACGATTCAATCCTCCTGGAATAGGCTGGCGGCCGTAGTCCTCGATGATCGAGCGGAAGACCTCTTCACCGTAGGAATCTGCGATCCAATCCATGAAGAATGAACCGTAAAGATACCAGATGTTCCCTTGGGGCCATCGGCGAGGGGGATGGGAGAATTGATCGAGAGAGGCGATGTGATTCTCTAGTACATCTGCCCGCATCATCATTTTCCATTGGGAAGAACGGAGCCGCCCCGCACTTGTGCGCAGGCTCTCTTCCACTACCGCGAGACCTTCGACGATGAAGTGCGGTTGATAAAAATTAGGGACAAGCAATTTCCCAAAAAGCGCATTGATAAGAGCAGGAAGTCCACCGATGCTCTCTCCGTGGACGGCGTGTGTATACTCGTGAGTCAGAAGATCTAAGTACCAATCATCTGGATTCCCTAGCTCGGAGAGTTCCTCTGGAGCTGTTAGAGAAAGTCGAATCGTACTGTAGGGGGTGAGCGTCGCACTCCCATTCGGATGCTCGGATTGATCAGTCAGTACAATTTCCACCCGTTCTTTTGGGTAGATCGCCAGAATAGAACCGATTCTCTGGTAGAGCAACTCGGCGAGTCTTGCAATCCGGAAGGCTATCTCTTCTTCGCCTGAATAATACGTAATGTAGAAATGTTCTGTCTGGAGGCTTTTCCAGAGGAGGGATGGATCATTGGCAGGCCATGCCGACGAAGTCACAAAGGTCGCACTGACAATCCATAAAACAATTCCTCTAAGAAAAACGTTACGGCACAGAGTGAATGACAAAAAACAAAGAGATTAAAATGATAGAAATACTAGGTGTCATCGTGAAATAAAGGCTCTCGATTTTTCACGTAGCGATAAACGAGTTGCTTTGCTTCAGGGCTGATATCTATAAGTTGTGCTCCAAAGCCGGGAGGGGCGTCTTGCCCTGCATCCGAAGCCTCTCGTCTCCATCGGACGATCGCTTTGGCTTCAAACTCATATCCGCCAGGTAGAGCGACTTTAAGCTGCACATGGCTTCCAATTTTAGGCAGGAGGTAGGTGGACACGAACAGTCCTCCATGGTCGATAATATCATTGCCCACTAATCCTTTATAAAAATTGGTTGCACTGTAGGTGCCGAGTGATGCTTCGATGGTTTGAATAGGATTCATAGAGGATTGATTGGAAGCAGAAGTTGAGATTGAGCTAACAGGAGGCGATGGGCCTCCTGAAATAGAAAGTGTTGGTTGAGGATTAGCAATCGGTTTTGGCGGGATGGAAGACAGTGGAGAAGAGGGTGTGACAGGAGCAGGAAGTGGGAAGGAACTCTTTGAAACGGGAGGAGTGGCAGGTGTGATTCCTACAAGGGGTTCGAGAATAGCAATCGCTCGGGTGATTGCACCTGTTGCTGTGGCAGCGACTGCTGGAGGGGAGGGCTGTTGCTTTAAAGAAGCAAGAACTTTTTGGAGATATTGCAATGCTATCGTGATGTAAGGAGTGGTCGATTTCTCATCGGGGATCCCTTCTGCTTGTTGGAGAGTGTAAATCGCTTGCCCGAGTGAAGCGGCTAGTTCTACAAGGGGACGTGGTAGCTGAGGATCCGACTGAAGCGCGCTCAATCCACCTGCAACTAATTCGCGAGCATTTCGTAAAACATTAAGAAAATCGGACACAGCCTGGCCTCTTTCAAACTTCAAGTATAAATTAATGTAGATATAGACCGAATAAAAAAATAAATTGATTCTCTTCGTGATTAAATCGATGGAGGGATATTACCTGCAATTTTGATCGGTTCACAAGCAGTTTCACCATTTCCTTAGGGTCTTTATTTTTTAAGCATGAGGAACAAAGCATGTGAAGTGATTGGGATCCGATGGAAGATCGGATCACGTGGTTTGGTTTTTCGTTCCCACAGCGGCGGTGTGTTCTTCTCCTAGCTGTCGGACGAGTGCAGTCCGCACAGCGGCTTCCACAATGTGCCAGAGTTGAGTGCGATCGGTGGCTCGGCCCAAGAATCCGATTGGGATGCGGAATCCTCCTTTATCTCGTCTCCCTCCTCCAAAAGCGCGTCCCAACTCGTCATACCCAAAAGCTTGTTCTAGCCAAACAGCCGGATCGACACTGGGGGAATGAGTTCGGAGGGAGCCTTCAATAAATTTGTCTCCGACGACACCGTACACAACAACTGTGTCGATGTCTTCCCTGCGCACCAAAAAATCCGCAGCTTGCGCAATTGTATCCCGATCGGCGTCGGAAACAAAACCGACTCCGGACATAGCGAAATTGCGCCGCACGGCTAAAGCAGAAAGGGCTCGCGCGATGACATCCATAGCGTTGGGAGCGATCAGCCTTCGGCTTAGATCGGCAAGCAGGTCGCGGTCGCAGACTTCGGAGACTTGAGCGGCTGCTCGGAAATCAGCGGCTCGGGCAAGCATGAAATCATCTGTATCGGTTGCGAGTCCATGCATCAGGGCAGTGGCTACTCGACGATCCTCTTCCACATCGGGATCCAGTGGGAAAAGTTCAGAGAGGTACTCTACAAAGATAGTTGCAGTTGCGCCTACATCTTGTCTCAGATCGACAAAACGACCTTTAGGAGGGGAAGTGGCGCGATGGTGATCCACAATGGTCAGAATCTCAAGCCCACTGGTGTCTCCTAGATCGGGATCAACATCATAAGCGTCGACAATCGCTAAAAAGTCGACTTTATCCACTTCGCGGACGCTTTTAATTTTGCGTAATTCAACTCCTAACAATTTAACGAGGGCCCGATTTTCTCGGTGACTTAAATCGTGACAATAT
Source organism: Pajaroellobacter abortibovis (assembly GCF_001931505.1). NCBI lineage: Bacteria > Pseudomonadati > Myxococcota > Polyangiales > Polyangiaceae > Pajaroellobacter > Pajaroellobacter abortibovis. Next base: position 73,353 of record NZ_CP016908.1, read on the forward strand.
CCGATCGTGGTGTTGACCCCAATGCGCTGCGCAATATGCGCTTGAGCGAGCGCGCAAGCAATTCCATCCGGATCGGGATGCCCTCGAAGGGCGATTAAAACATGACCCCCTTTTACTAGAGAAAGTGTTTCTGAAAAAGCGCGTGCGCGGTGTTCGGAATTTGGGGCATTTAAGGCAAGACGTCGGGATGGTTCATTCATGCAAATATTCTTCTTTTTGATGAAATACTATCTCTCGTAGAATCAATCTTGGGCGTTTCTTCACGCAAGCAAATGAAAAATGACACTCGCTATGAAGCGACCGGATGATTCCTACGCATTTTTTAAAATGATACAAAATTGTCTTTTCGTACAGTTGGTTTAATAAAATAGACAAAATGTCCAGAAGAGCCTACACTTTTTTAAGAGCTGTAACTGTGAAGAGAAGGGTTTTGTGTGCGAGGAGCATGGATCAATAGTGAGAATGGCCTCATTCTTTTTATTTTCTTGTTAGTGTGGGGGGCTAAGTATCTGTCTCCTCTTGGAGAATGGGTGGGTAAGCATTGGATTCCCAAAAAAAATCCCCTTTCTCATGATGGCCTGATGTGATTCTATGATAGATGAAAACATGGCCTTTTTTGCTTATCTGTTTGAGTGCGTCTTGTTGTTGAATGAAATCCACTTGCTGTCGTTGTGTATAAAAGAGGAGTAGTGTCGGGGAGATTGGGTGAGGATGGGATTCGTCAGTCAAATAGGTTGTTATTGTGGAAAGGGATAATCAATTTCTCAGGGACTGTTGAATGGGTTGTTGTGCTCGCTTCTATCAACCACTGGGCAGGGGTTTGATTGTTGTCCGTTATCAGAAAGGAATGATTGGCTTACAGATATCGACTGATGTCGTCCTGTACAGTTAAAAGGAAGAGCGGAAAAGACATTCGTGCATAGCTTGCGTTTTGATTGATGATTGTAGATATGACTTCGTGAGGAGGTTGAACGAGGAAGTTATAGTGTAGCCCTCCGAAAAGGCTGAAGATGTAATCCAGTGAGTCGTCATTTGGGTGGAAAGGGAATGCCCCACTTTTATCTGTTTCTTCGAAGAAAGTACGGGACTCAACTTGGAAACCTTGGGTGTCCGGAAGGATTTTTCCCTATTAAAAATAGGGTGATAGCTTTCTGAAAGCGGTTTGAAAAACGCATACGCTGCTTCTTGAAAAGCTTGGGGGAAGGGTCGAGTGGGATCTTTTGTTCAGATGGGTGGTTTAGGTCAAGCAGCTTAAGGAAGTTAGGATATTGTAGCGAGAACTTGTTGGTTGCGTTGAGGTAACAAGTGCCTCCCAAATTGGCTAGACCGAGCCCTTTTGAAAGATCGAGGTAGGAAGGGGTTGGCGTAAGAGACGACGGGACCTTTTCCGCGTCTTCGTCTGGAGGAGGTGTAGTTGGAGTTTACAACTCTTCCTCTTCGAGAGGGGAATGTTTTGGAGAGAAGAGGAGTGTGAACCACGCCCATTGGCGCCTACGGTAAGGATGACAATCCATACAAATAGCTTTAATGCAATAGGGGCGCATTGGTCAAAAAAGTCATCGCTTGCTTTTTTAAGAAAGAATGAAGAAAGGTGAAGTTCGAAAGATTATTTGGTGTAGAGCAATAGATAACCTGCTGTAGCCGTTTGGTGGGAAACCTCCTGCTCTTGAAGGGGGGATACGGAGCTATCGTTGTGCAGGAACCATTGTTTCAGCTGAGGCTCGTAGACATAGGCGAAACAATGTCCGCCTGCTAATGACCCGGAGTGTCCAACGACCACTTTAATGTTAAAAGTCTTCGTAGTGTGAATCGTGGTGGGTTGGGACTTGTTGTCTGCAGGTGCATCATAGAGTGAGATCTGGATTTGTTGTGAAATCTGAACCGGGGTCTCAATTTTCGATAGGACCTTGCCAGTAATATCTTTTTTAAATCGCAACAATTGAATGATTAGCTGATCAGGGATTTTCCCTCTTGCAGAAATGAAAAAAGGTTGTTGGAGACAAGTCTGTTTTCTGCCGGGAGGGGGCGTATAGTCGTCTATGAAAGAGCCTTGCAATAGGAATTGAAGGGCCTCCATCACATTTCTAGACGTAGGGGAGGTATCAATTCCTAAAGAGAGCACAGACTGGTGATAAACTGGTGTCAGATTTGTATAACTCGAAGGACAAGATATCCAATCCTGCATATCAATCATTTTTCCATATGCTAATCTATCAAGAAGGAAGCGGATGTATTCAGCTGCGTCGCTTTGATCGCCAGGAATTTTTTCGTTAGTGAGAGCGTAATAGGAATCTTTGATATTGGAGAAAAGGGTAGAAGATTCTTGTTCAAAATATTGGTGATCTATGGGCTCTTGATTGTCGAGAAGGAGCTGATGATTCTCTGCCATTCCTTTGAAGAGAGGAAACATCGCTTTTTTTAGAGAGATACGATCTTGTGTTTGTTGTGATGCTGTAGAAAGGTCTTGGTTGATCTCTGGATCTAGGCTTGGATCGAAAGCAGATGGGGCGTCCGTGAGGTTGGCGAGTAGCTTATGGCTTGCGTTTGCAAAGCATGTATTCCCTAGATTTTGAAGCCCGAGGCCTACACTCCACTTTTGGGTGGAGGGATCGGTGGGTTGCGATTGCGGGTTCGGTGCAGGGGGGTTGTTAGGTGAGGAAGTAGTGGTTTGCGTTGATACATCTACAGTATCATTTGAACGCGGAGAAGTCGTCTCTTCGTTCTTTGATGAAGAACCGCATGCTGCTTCGAGAGCGCTCCAAAAAACGATGGTCGATAGGTGAAGGGCTCTTTTGCTCTTCCGACGAAAAGGATCGGGCATTTGCTTCATTTGATTTTGTCTAAGTTTGCTTCCTTATTAAGGATAGTTCGATACAAAAAACATCTTTTACATTAGTCCCTTGAATGAGGCAATGCCAGTGGCGATGTGGACTTTAATGCGTGTGGATTCTTCTAGGGAGAGGAATTCAGAAAATCGGTCTTTGTCTTCTCTTGAGTGGAGCGAGCGATTGTCGTTTGGATCGCTTGGTAAATTGCGATAGAGAACATCGCAAAAACGATGCACAGCCCTAAGGTTATGACTAAGATATGGCGCCTTTTGATAGAGGGGGTGGGGTCGATAACGAAAGTGGTCTGCTCTGTCTCTGAAAAGGCAGGGATAGAAGGCCTTGAAGTGGAGTGGTGAAAAGTCATGAGAGGGAAGAGGCAGCTTGGGTTCGTTGGTTGTTAAAAACGATACTTTAGTGTTTATAAAAGAGACGATTCCTGAAGTAAATTCGATTGATTTTCAGTAGGGAGAAATCGGGCGGTATGCTGCTCAATGAAAGCAATATAGCAGTCTGCTGATTGATGGGCTTCTATTTCCCCTAAGTCAATAGCTTGCAGCAGCGCCTTTTTAATATACCCCACCTGGGGTGAAGGGCGTAAGCCGAATCGCAGCATCACTTGTTCCCCAATGCCACTTGGCAAAGGGGGTACTTTACTGTCTTCTAACCTCAATTGGTAGACACGTGCCTCAAGCTCATCCAATTGAGCGAGTCCCTGTCGTTTTTTGTGGGGCCGTTTGGTGGTGATGTCTGCGCGCGAAAGGCACAGAAGATCATCCCAGTGATTGGCAAACTCGCGGCCAAATCTTCGGACCGCGCTATCTGTCCAACTGGACGTATATTGATTGGCCCTGAGGTGATGGAGGACGAGAAATCGAATGCTCTTTTTAAGAGCAGTGTCTTTATGAGCAGCAAATAATGCAATGCGCTGATCGAGCTTGTCGAACATGCGTGCCCCTACTTCTGCGTGGCCGAGAAAATGCACTTTTCCTTCAGGGGAGATGGATCGCGTTTTGGTTTTGCCGATATCGTGAAAAAGAGCAGCCCATCGGATTTCCAATCGGCACACAGCCTGAGCGACGACCTGTTTGGTATGCTTCCATACGTCCTTGTGTCGCCATTCTCCGTCTCCAAAGCCGACCATCGCTTGAACTTCCGGAAAGATGGCAGAAAGAGACCCATTTTGTGCGAGTAGCTCAAGCCCATCTTGCGCGTGGCTTCCGAGTAGAATCCGATCGAGCCGCGAGCGGACTGCGTGTACCTCTTGCTCGATAGCGAGCAGAAAATCTTGCCTCTTGGCTTGAAGAGGGGGATCAGAGATGCCTTTCCCTTCTGAATAGAGGGCTGCCTGTTCGAGCACATTGATCGCTCGCTCGATTGCGCTTGATCGAGAAACAGGTGGAATATTCGTCAAAAAAGAGAGAGAGGTTGCTGTTAACGAAGTCATCGAGAGCTTGAAATAGAAAAATAAATCCGGAATGAAAAGAGAGAAAGCGGTGAAAAGTAGAGCTGCAGTCTCCTACACAGCATCAGAAATCCCTAGCGCTTTTTCTATCGAACCCCTTGTAGCAAACTCTCTTGCATCAGGTCACCCTTCTTTTATCCGAGCGCATTCAAAAGATGGGGTTGATTGTGTCGAGGCCTTATGGTGACATGGAGGGGATTCGATAGCACGAGAATCGACCCATTGTTCTTCCGTTACCGTTTGTAGCGTAAGAGCATGGAGCCCCCTTTGGAATTCATCTTTGAGTGATTCGTAAACATAACGGTGTCGTTCGACAGAGTTCATCCCTTGGAACCGGTTGCTGACAATCACAATGTTGAAGTGAGTCTCCCGATCGGATGGTCCAGCATGCAGCTGACTCTCATTTTCTACTTTTAAGTAGATCGGATGGAGGAGCTCTCGGAGTATGGATTCAACTTGTCGCTGAAGTTTCATTTTGGATCCTTTCTTTATCATAAGTAAGAAAATTCTTCAGACAAGGAATCAAGCTGCTCTTTTAGAGAATGCGTTCCCATGTTGAAAAAACCACTGGGTCCATTTGCTCGCGACTTACCTCATACCATTCTTCTAAAGAGAATGGAGGGAACCACGTGTCCCCTTCCACATGCTGGAGGACTTCAGTCAAATAAATACGAGTTGCTAGGGGGAGAGATTGCTCATAGAGAGTGGCCCCTCCAATAATGCGTGGTTCTGGATCGTGTTCCCTAGCTAACGATAGAGCTTCTTCTAGGGTGTGTGCGCTTTCGCATCCTGGAAGGAAGATCGGGCGATGGGTTAATACAATATTTCTTCGTTGGGGGAGAGGGCGTCCTATCGACTCATGGGTTTTGCGTCCCATGATTACTGCGTGCCCTTCTGTAAGCATTCGGAAGTGGCGCAGGTCTTCAGGAAGGTGCCATGGGAGCTTGCCGTGATGACCGATGACACGGTTGCTTGTCATGGCAACGACGAGGATCAGTGGGGCTCTTGTGATGGTAGCGGAGTTCATGAGAATTAAATCGATACTGGGGCAGGGATGGGAGGGTGGGGATCGTAACCCTCCAGCTGGAAATCTTCGTATTGAAAAGAGAAGAGATCCGTAACTTCTGGATTGAGTTTCATCCGAGGGAGCGCGCGGGGTTCCCTAGAAAGCTGCAATTTGGCTTGCTCCGTGTGATTGGTGTAGAGATGCACATCTCCAAAGGTGTGAATCAATTCACCCGGTTTAAAGTGGCACACATGTGCGATCATCAAGGTGAGCAGGGCATAGCTAGCGATGTTAAAGGGGACTCCTAGAAAGAGGTCTCCACTCCGCTGATAGAGTTGGCAGCTCAGTTCACCTTGGTGCACATAGAGTTGAAATAACGTATGACAAGGGGGGAGAGTCACTTGATCCGTTTCTTTCGGATTCCATCCTGTGACAAGCAGCCTTCGGCTTAAAGGATTCGTTTGTAGTTGATGGAGCAGCTGTTGCATTTGGTCTATACCATCTTGGAGGTATGCTCCGGAAGGGAGCAACGTCGCTCCAAAGTTGCGCCATTGGTGGCCATAAATAGGGCCAAGATCCCCTTCTTCTCGTCCAAATCGCGCACATTGTTCTTTGGTGGCCCATTCATCCCAGATGGTTATCCCTACCGTATGCAAGGAATCTACCTTGGTCTCCCCCCGCAGAAACCAGAGCAATTCATGGATAATAGAGCGTACGTGAAGCTTTTTGGTTGTCAGGAGCGGAAAGCCATCTTGGAGGTTGAACCGTATTTGGTGGCCGAAGAGACTCCGGGTGCCTGTCCCTGTGCGATCGGGACGCTCGGGTCGTTCAAGCATGAGGCGAAGCAGAGCTAAATAGGCTTTCACAATCTAGGAGGGGAATGTAGAAAAATGCGTACAATATTACTAGAGTTTAGGAACATGCAATATTTTGCTGATCATAGCAGTTCCGCTTAAAAAATAAAGAAGTGTAATCGGATGAAAAACCCATGGTCCTATTATATAGGCTCCAAAGGGTAGCCTTTCATCAATGCAGTTTGAAGATGCAGCAAAGGCGAGGATAGCTACGAGAATTAAGCTGGTGGGGATCGGGGTGCCTTCGTAATAACGGACTTTTCCACCTTCTCCTGTGAGGCTAGATGCAGTCACATTGTAGCGAGCAAGACGACTCGTTCCGCAACCTACAAAATAGATTAAGATAACAATATCCCATCCCCCTTGTAGGCCAAGGCTAAAGGCGAGCGCAGCGGGGGCTACCCCAAAGGAAATAAGATCGGCTAGCGAATCAAGTTCTTGGCCTAATAATGAGACGTGGTTTCTCCATCGAGCAACGCGTCCATCTGCAAAATCACAGAACAATGCAATGGGAAATAAGGAAAAGGCCACCCATAACAGCTTCATTTCTCGTAGGATGAGGTATTTCATCAGGGCAAAGATGGCTCCTGCGCCGCAAAATCCGTTTGTGAGAGACAGCAGGTCAGCCAAGTGAAAGTCGCGAAGCATAGAAAAATGAGAGGATTTTTTTGTCATAGAAGCTCACGAGGATGAGGAGTCATGGGATAAGAGAACTTGTGGAGCAATCGGTCATTTGGCAAAAGCCAAGTTATAACGAAAGTGCCATTTGAATTGCATTTTCTCCATCTTGATAATAGTCCGTTCGAATTGAGGTATCCTTAAATCCTAAGGAACAGTAAAATGCAATGGCAGCGAAACTGGAAGGGCGCACTTCAAGAAAGAGCGATACAATCTTTCCTGATGGGCAAAGCATATCGCTTGTTGAAGCAAAGATGAACCAATCCCTTGTCGTCGGTAGTGAGGATGAGTCTTGATGTGGAGGATATGGAGTTTATCAACAATGTGCCAAGTTACTAAAAGACGAGAAAGTCATCTTTTTTGGCTTTTGCAATCCATGCCTTAGACCATAGTCTTTCAATCTCTTGATGCCAACATTGCTGAGTGGGCAAGAAAGGACAAGCTGCGGGTGTCGATAGAGACTGGGCAAGAGGCGAAGAACGATCTCCCTCATAGCGAGCGAGTTTAGCCATGTCTTCTGGTGTAGATAAAAAAATACGGACCATAATATCAGTAAAAAGGAGCTCTAGATGAATCCTTCATTACAGTATCCATATCAATCGTTAGGACAATCTACTAGAAGTGGCTAAAGAAACGCTGCTTCACCTTCTTGATATGAAAATAGACATACCTTATGCCCATCTTGTATTCGCTTCTCCTCGCAAGTTGCCTTCGCCGGGGTCTCTTCAAGGTCGTGTTGTTGTGTTAGATATTGCCTTTTCGTCTGAAATTGGTGGAGGCGGATTTGAAAAAGTTACCAGGCCTTTTATAGAAGGGTTAGGAGAACGGCTGATTGGATGGATTGATCACCATGATCATTGTATGCATTCGACGTATGCTGGCAATCCGCGTTTTGTATTGGCTGGAAAGGCTCAGTATGGTGCTTGTCCCGCCATGGTCACACCTCAGGTGATCGCCTCGGTAGGAACAGCTGATACCATTGTATGTCATACGGACTTTGATGGTCTTTGCAGCGCTGCGAAGTGGATTCGAGGAGGAGAGGAACCTTATCCAGGAGCCGATCGAGATGCTTATGCGATCGATACACGTACAGGAACTCCAAGCGCGATTGGTCAACGATTCGACCACGCGTTGCGTGTGAGGACACGTGATCAGGCCCTTTTTGGGATTGTCGTTCGCCATCTGGCTACTGGTCTTGAAGATAGTGCTCTTTGGAAGCCGATTGATGAAGCCTGTGCGGAGTGGGATTCCATCGAAAAAAACACACAAAAAATAGCTCATCAATACAAAACGAGTTCGCTCCCCATGAGCAATTCTACCCACATCCCTCCAGCCTGTCGGCATTTTGCCTTTATCGACATGACCTTGATGAAAGAACGATACGATAAAACGCTCCTGCTCTTATTAGGGCAGGAGCAAGCCCCTATCGCGATGATGTTGACACGAGATACCCTTGTTTTATCGGCTAGATATGACAGCGGTATTGATTTTGTTCGGGCTCTCGGTTTTTCTGGAGGCATGCCCACATTAATTTCAATCCCCAGAAAGCAGGCTGCTTGGGCGGTGGTTCAACTCGGAATGGAGCCCTTTGAAGTGCAACGTTTCTTTGAGAAGTACCCCCTGTAGGTTGCATGATGTCACCTAAGAAGAAGATCATCCGGCCAAAGCGTTCTTCTCAACAAGAAGGAGAAATGGTTTCTTCCAAGGTTGAGGTGGAGGAAACCAGTGTTCTCGTCAATCTGACAGGTCCTTCGCATGAAAAGCTCAAATTGCTGGAGAAAGAAGGGGGTGTTGCTATCGGACTGAGGGGAAACACAATTTTTCTACATGGAGATAAAGTAAACGTCTCTAAGATAGAGCGATTTGTCAGGGAGGCCATCTGTTTTATCCAACATGGGGGAAAATTGGATGCGGAGGAGATTCTGCGTGCCATGCGCCAGATGAAAGAGAAGCCTGAGCGCCCTTTTGATTTGCGTGAAGAAAAATTAGTTATCGGATCCGGTAGGCGTCCTGTGTTAGCTAGGGGGGCTGCCCAATGCCAATATATTGACGCGATTCACTCTCATACTCTAACATTTTGCGTAGGTGTTGCAGGTACGGGCAAGACCTACCTAGCCATGGCATGTGCTATGGCTGCTTTTCATAAGCAGACGATTAAAAAAATTATTCTCACTCGCCCTGCTGTGGAAGCAGGAGAAAAACTCGGTTTTTTACCGGGAGATCTTGCAGAAAAAGTCAATCCTTATTTACGTCCCCTCTACGATGCGCTTAACGATATGGTCGATTTTGAACGTGGACAGGAACTAATACGAAAAGGCTATATTGAGATAGCTCCGCTTGCTTTTATGAGAGGGAGAACTTTAAACGATTCTTTTATTATTTTAGATGAAGCTCAGAACACAACCCCTGAGCAGATGCGTATGTTTTTAACTCGCTTGGGTCATCATTCTAAAGCGATTGTAACGGGAGACATGACCCAGATTGACTTACCTTCAGGCAAGAGCAGTGGGCTTGTAGAGGCGTATGAGCTTCTCAAAGGAATTGAAGGAATTGCATTTTGTTATTTTAGGGAAAAAGATATCATGCGTCATCCTTTAGTTAAAAAAATTGTGATTGCTTATGAAGCACAAGATCGCGAATGACAAAAACCATCTCGTTTTGTTCTCCCATCAGAAAAGTCGTAATATGTTCGTTTCCTTCCTCTTGTTTCCCTTATGACTGAATTGGAGGTGTAGTGCTTATGTGTCATCGTTCCTCGCGTGTCTCGCGATTGCTGTTGAACCCTTTCACATTAATTTTTTTCATGGGGCTGCGCGGGGAAGTTGCTGCCCAGGAAAAAAATCCTGGGCCTTCTAACGATGCTCGGCAGCCGCCTTCTTCTCTTCCAGTGTCTGCAGCTCCTCCACAGAATTTACTGCCTTTTGAGATAAAGGAACAGCACAAAGAATCTTCAGCCCAACCGACTACTTCCTCTTCTTCTCTTTCGCCTTTGACCAAGCAAGAGCTCACCGATCCAGTTCTTTCCCTTGTCAATGCATCTGGTTCTTCTTTGAATGAGTCCAAGGGTAATTATCCCAGATGGATGCGCTTTTTACGCATTAGCGGTTATGTTCAGCCTCAATTTGTCGCACGAATTTATAATGTTGTATCTTCTCCAAACCGTGACCCTATATCTGGAGAACTTCCGGAGGGGATTGGTCCTAACGCCATCGTGGCGTTGCCTAATGGTGCAACGACCAATTCAGTTGCATTTCGTGTTCGTCGGGCGCGGTTGAAATTTGAATTTTCTCTTGCTTCTACTGCTCGTTTGATCGCTGAGATAGAACCCGTCTCCTCAGGGTCTCCTGTAGAAAAGGGGGTGCTCCCTTCCTTCGTGCGGAATCTCGAGGCGCAGGGGATTGTTCGTTGGTCTCCTCAAGTCACGACAGTCGTTGGAGGGGGAATTTTCCCGGTTCCATTTGGCTATGAGATTCAGCAGTCGAATGCGGATCGCCCCTTTGTCGATCGTTCGTGGGGTGCTCTCAACATGTGGGGAAGGGTGTACGATACAGGTCTATATGTAACCACACGTGCTTTTGAAGACCGATTGACAGGGCAGGTAGCTGTGGTCAATGGCCAAGTGTTAGGTGAACCTCAATTTTCGATTCAGCCTGATCTCAGTGCAACAAAAGACTTTTCAGGTCGAATCAATTACAACTTTGGCCCTGTAGACATTGGAGTAAGCGGATATGTGGGGAGAGGACAGCTTGTGCGTTCTGGAGGAGAAGGAGAATTTTTCAATACCTACCTTAGGTTGGCTTCTAATGCAGAGTTCGGTGTGCATGTGCTAGCGTTGCCTAAAGTTGGGAAAACTCGCCTGTTGAGCGAATTCACCTTGGGGCAGAACATGGATAGGGGGCTCTACTATTCTTTTGCTTTGCCAAGGGTGGATGACAGCGAAGATACCACCTCTTTGGTTAAAACAAAGCAACGCGCGGTGTGGGTTCGTTTAGAACAGGATATCACGCGGTGGGTTACTTTGGGGGCCCGTTTCGATCATTATACTCCTGATACTACTATATCGGACAGCTTTCGCAATACAGTAGGAGGGGTAGCTGTAGTTCATGTCACAGGAGATCTTCAAAGTATGTTTGAATACAACTTTGTGTTCGATCGGGTTCATGCATTTGATCAGGATGCTTATACAGGCAAGATCCATACGCTGTTGGCTACATTGCAAGCGCGCTTTTAGGGATTGGCGAGTTCGAACACGTATTGATGAGGTGATGTGTAAAGGACTCTGTAGATACTTTGCAGCGATCGAATTCCAAAAACAGCAACTTCGGGTCTGTTTAAGAGGGTGTTGATCAGAATCTGCTAGTTCGAGGGCCGAGGGACGAGCGGTTCCTCAAGAGTGGAAACTGCATCGTGGGAAATCATCATCGAGAACATGACAATTGAGAATTTGTGTGGGTTGACACGGGGTGAGAATTGCTGGATGCTTTAGCTGGGGAGCAACGTACACAGTCCTATGTTCCGTGGGGAGCGAAGGCTTTCCGGAAGCTCGCGAGTATGAGTTGTTAGGGAGTGGGAGATCACACGTTGGAATCTGCCTGCGAGGATTCCTGTTGCGCCCTGTTCGATTTGATCTAAGAACAGCTCTGTATCTCTTCGAAATGGGGTTGTGCGGAAAGACTGTGAGAGATCTGAGCGAGCTCGTGAATAGACAGCGATTGATTTCTTCGGACGCTGAGAATAGTAGAGATGGTGGGTGAGGTGATCGCAATGGTGTAGTTCATGCGGGGGCCTTTCAATGAACGTGCGATGGATAGGAAGGAGTTTTGAATGAAGGGTAGAGGGTTGCAGGCGGGCTCTCTTCTTTTAGGTGGGTTGTTGATCGGATTGATGATGATGGGGACAACCAGCTATGCAATGGTTCCATGGGTTGAACGCCCGCTTACCTTGAGAAGTGGAACCAGTACGTGTAACGTTGGTCTTGGTACAGTTCATAAGCCTAGGCAGGACCAAGAGTGGGGGCTCAATTTGCAAGGAGCTATCGGTTTGACCTCGCAGTTTGAAATGGGGCTGCGAACGGGAATTCGATTGGGTCAGAATCTGCGCTTGCTTAAGGCAGATCAGTTCGGGCGACTCTTCGATTCGGAAACCTATGGCACCCGTCAAGATGCAATCTCTAATTTAGAATTGGGTTTAAGGTACGCTATGGTGCAGAATAAGACGGTAGAGATGGGAATCGAATGGAGGACAATTCTCCCTATCGAAGAGAATTCGTATTTAGGAGGGGTATTTGCTCTTCCTATCTTCATTCACCTAGGCCATTGGGGGCGGGTGGACAGTGGTATGTATGTCCCTATGGTTTCTCCGGCACCTCAATTGTTTGATACACTCAGTTTTCCTGTGCGCGTTTGGTTTCAGATCAATAGGGAGGTGTGGTTCGGTCCCTTGGGGGCTTTTCGAATAGATCCTAAGGCAGGGGATTTTACATTATTAACGGGGCTTGGACTGGGGTATTCACTCGGTGAAGCGGTCGATTTAAAGGGTCAATTGTTGTTCCCGCATATCTATAAGCCGAAAGGAGCGGAAGAATTTGGGCTTGCGGTGGGTGTTCAGTTGCGCCTTGAATAGCAAAATACATCAGCAATTCCTGGATTCCTTTGTTAAAAGCGCTCAATCGCGAGCTGCTTTTCTTCAGAGGAAAGAAGTCATCTATTTGGTTTCCGGTGAGACTTTAAAAAAGAATGGTTGTTTAATAAGGAGATCAATTCCGTGGAGGAAAGGGAATGCTACTCTACAACGAAAGAATTTATCACCTATTCCTTAAAGACAATGAACAAAAAAAGCTTGTTCTTCTATCTTCAAACGGTGAGCGAAGAAATCGATTTAGGCGTTTTCTTTGATGTATGGACCAATCTAGGCCTTGTTCGTGCGTGGGCTGAGAAAGTTCAGAGAGAGTTTCTTCTTATCTCCTTTGCTACCAGCCGCGATTAGACACGACCATAAAGACGATTCCTGCGATTTCGATTTTTGGCTTTGAGTTGAGCGCGATGTCGTTTGCTGCGGTTTCGATTGGCCTTAAGTGGTTTCTTTGGAAGGGCAATATACATGATAGCCACCTTTTCTTGGCCTTTCTTTATCGCAAGAAAGGATTTTTGGCAAGAGGAGAAGTGGGAAAGCGTGCAAAGTGTAGCGATGGGCTCTGAGATTCATCGCTGCATGTCTGTCTGTTGATTTTTTGGGTAGGATGGGGTACACGCAAAGAGGCATGAAGATGCAGCTTGTTCATGAGTTCCGTTTTGAGGCCGCCCATCGCCTTCCGTGCGTTCCCGCTGGACATAAATGCGCTCGGTTGCATGGCCATTCTTTTCGAATAGAAGTTGCCGTACAAGGACCTGTGGATGAGAACACGGGATGGCTTATTGACTTTGAGCAGATTCATCAGGCGTGGGAGCCTCTGCAAGAGATGTTGGACCATCACTATCTCAATGAAATTGATGGGCTGCAAAATCCCACCAGCGAGATGCTCGCGAGGTGGATTTGGGATCGTCTCTATCCTACTCTGCCTATTCTGACTCAGATTACGGTGTTTGAAACATGCAATGCGCGATGCGAATACAGAAGGGAAAATTATTGAGGGAAAGCAAGTGCTCGTGTAGCCCAGAGAACGAGGAGAATCCACATGATGTTCGCGATCAGCAGGTGAATGAGTTGTAGGGGAATCGGAGCAAGCAATGCCATATTGAAAAAACCCAGCATGGCTTGAAGGATGGTGCACCCAATCAGGGAATGTCCGAGTGGAACAAGAGGGGGGTAGGAAAGTTTTCTGTGGGTGATCAAAACGAGTGCGAGAAGATATCCGCTGGCCAGTAGAGCCCACAGAGGATGATAGATCCGGAGGCGGAGAAAGAGATGTGCGGTGGGGAGAAAATCTGCAGAAATCCCCTCCGTGAGCATTTGGCTTGGGAAGAGGGTATCTCCCAGGGCGGCGATGGATCCTGTTGCTGCTACGCCTAAGGCGCTCAAGAGTCCTGTTGCTATGCATATTGCGAGAGTTCGATTTTGTTGGATGCGTGGAGGGGGATTCCCTGAACTCAGCCATGCAGTTAAAGCGAGAGAAGCAACCAGAAGAAACGTATTAATCAAGTGTAAGAAAGTGGATAGACCTCGCTTAAGGGAAGTATTTTGTGCGACTAGCTCGAGGAGGACGAGGACTGCTCCTATCAGTGCTTCCATGATCAGAAAGATGAGGGAAGCAACGGCGCCGTAACGAAGAGGAGCCCCTTTAGAACTCACGCGGAAGGCGCTCCATGTCAACCAGACCACCAAGACGAGAGCAACAAAACTAGTGATGCGGTGTCCGAATTCAATCCAGGTAGACATCACTGTGGTGTGGGGGATCAGCTGGCCATTGCACTGTGGCCAGTGGTATCCACATCCGGCTCCTGAGCCTGTGGCTCGTACGAATGCGCCCCATAGGATGACTAGAACATGGTAGGCGAGTGTAAACCAAGCAAGTCGAGTGAAAGATCGGATGGATTGAAGCATTGTGTAAAAAAATAGCCCCAAACGTGAAAAGTCTCAAATCAAGGCGGCACGATCCAAATGAACTTCTATTACAGCGGGAGATTGAAAAATAGATGCAACTTAATCAAGTCCTTGAAGAGCTGTATGGAGCTCATTGAGTGTGTGAAGATCTTCTTTTGCTTTGGCGGGCTCGCTTCCTGCCCGCAGCTATTCTTTTGCTTCCTCGAATGTTCCATTTGTTGAAGAAGCTGTCCGCACATCAAATACATGGGGGTACATATTCTTGATGGTGGGTACGGAGATGTTGGAAAGTGTGCAAAGCATCTTCGAACCGGTGTAGATTTCGATATTCGAGGGCAAGTGCATATCAAGCGAAGGAATCGGCTGTGGAGTAAGCAGTTGCTTGTTCTAAAAAGGTTAATTCTTTGCTTGAGTCTGTAAAAGTCATGGATGGCGCAAAAGTCAGGTGGGACGATACACATGAATTAGGGAAACTGCAAGGAGGTGAAGGCCATAGCAGATGGGTGATATGTCACGCTATCGGTTAAAAAGAAAATGGAGCCCTGTTGATCTGTACGCCACAAGCGCGCTCCTGATGCAGTAAGGGATTGGAGGATGATGTCATGCGGATGACTGGATCGATTGTGTATTATCACAGGGAGGATCGCCTCTTTTTTTGCTTGAACTTCGGCAAGAAATGCCGGATAAGATGAAGTTCGGCTGCTGTGATGACCAACTTTAAGCATGGTAGCATGGGGACAGTGGGGGAAATTGGACAGGAGTTTTTGTTCCTGTTCTTGTTCTGTATCACCTACCACAGGAGTGAAAAAGCTCCAGAGGAGGTCCGCATGACTAATGAGTTATTGTTGGCTCCTTGTGACGGAGCAGAGTAAGAGCATGGAGCGAGAACCTCGATGATTGCTTCTCCCACTCTTCTTGAGCTGCATAGTTGGTTTGGTGTTGGGATCGGGATTCCTCTCCATTATAGTTCGTTCTGCAGGTGGATATAGGATTCATCTTGGTTTTCTTCCCCCCATTATGAAAAGGAGCGCGTGAAGTAAACAGGCTGGAAGTGCGGTCAGTTCCCCTAAAGGACGACCAACATATTGGCAAAAAGGCCTGCTAGGGGGCAAGTCGCTGCCCCTTGCAAAAGAAGGGGACTACAGAATAAAGAGGTAAATAGGCTGGTCATCATCAGATGAGCATGGGGATGAAGGAAAGAGTTGTTGTTGGACCCATGATTTGAGAGAGCACATTCTCATTTACAGACCTAAAGTGGCTGTGATGGAGAGCTGAAAGGACAGATAGTACGTCACCAGTGGGTCTAACCATCCCATGACGACGAGAGAAATTCCAAAGGGCTGCCCTCCTTCAATAAGATTTCCGAGCAGCTTCGCTACGGCACTTGCGTTCAGTATCCAGGCTGCTCTCAGGGTGGATCCATGTGCTCCTGAAAAGCAGGGTAAAGCCAGGCTAGTGTAATCCAAGCGATCACTTCTGCGTGATAGGTATTGTAAACCGCAACTATTCTCCCAAGGCAGCTCAGTAATTTTCGAAGAACAAGCCCGCCTTTAAGAGTGATTAAGGTTGAATGAAGGCCAGAGATAGCGAAGAGGTGGATTGCCCCGCTTGCGCAGAAAGTTGTTGTGTCCTCGGTAGGAATATCCGTTTCCCCTAGAACAAGAGCTCTGGCCATGGAGGTTGTTCTGGAAGAGATGTTTGGTCAATGCGATCGCACTTTTGCGCGCGCGATCGGGTTGAGTGAACCATCCTCGGTTTCTGGAAAGGGGAAAGACGGCTTGGAGATTTCCCGAGATCGGAGCTTGTTTTTTGCTTCCTGAGGGTGTGGATCGCCAATAGCTTTATTCCAAGAGCGTTGAGTGGGGGCAGGGTGTGCGATGACTTTCACAGAATCTCCTCGAGCGAGGTCAGGAGGGGTTTCCATAGAAGCCCCCCCCTCTCCAAGCTTGGGAGGAATGATTGCATGTAAGCTCATGAACACTATCCTTTCCAACGCGTGGACCCTTAGATGCATGTGGGGGATTCAACGACTTCAACTACCTCTTAATAGAGAGAAGGGGTTGGAAATGCAAGAAGGGCTTGCGCATGATTGTTCTCGTGTTGTTTTGAAGTACTGGAGGCTCGCTATTGTCCTATGACGAACAGGCCACCGATTCCGCACAGCATGGGGTAGGAGGGGAGCTCCCTGCAAAAAAAGGCTGCAGCTAAAACGGCTAGCGATTCCTATTGAGCCGTTATGGCTACCTGGCCATATAGGATGGCCCCCCTAATAAGGACAGGTTCACTGTAGGGATTCATCGCAAGAGGGATCCCCGGCATGCCGTATGCTGTCTACGGAAAAATTGAATCTTCTCCTGCTCTATTTGTTATGCTATATTTCCTAACGGTATGTCAGAAGCAATAGGCTTATTTTGCTTCCGTGATCGGGTCTTCTGGAACCATTTCGATATTCATTTTGTCGATCAGTTCTTTTTCGGTCAAGAGATGGATGCCCCATTTTTTAGCTTTTTCAAGCTTCAATTTCCCTATTTTTTCACCTGTAACGAGATAGGAAGTAGTCTTTTTTACAGTGTCATGCACTTCTCCACCTTTCGAGCGAATCTCTTTGGCGATCGATTCGCGACTCCGCGAAAGAATTCCAGTTAAGCAGATGGATAAACCAACGAGAGGGCCTTGTTCGGCAACTTGAGGGATAGGTTGCGGCGTGCTGATCCCCTTTTGGTGTAATTTCTTGAGCAGCATATGTTCAGCATGGTCTGTCATGAACTGCATGACACTTTCGACCATTTTGGGCCCAAACCCCGGGATGCCGCTTACGTGTTCTCTGAGCTGTTCGGGTTTCCATGTCAGTAGATTGTCCAGCGTCCGCACCTCTACAGCTAGTTGATGCGATGCGACTTGTCCTATCATCGGGATCCCAAGGCCGCATAGAAGTGAACCAAGGGGACGAGAGCGCGACTTCTCAATCGCTTCGAGGATATTTTGAACGCTTTTCTCCCCCATCTGGTCTAGGGGTAATAATTGTTCTTTGGTCAACGAATAGAGATCGGTCACATCGCGGACGATTTTGCGATCCACCAATTGTTCGATCAGAGCGTTCCCCAGGTGATCGATGTCCATTGCGAATCGTCGTGTAAAATAATGAATCCGAGCTTTAATCTGAGCGGGACAGCTCCGGTTAGGGCAACGAATAGCGACTTCATCTCCTTTTTCGGGGCGCTGTTCGTCTCGAGGACGGGCTTTTACAGGAGTCCCACAAGAAGGACAATATGTGGGCATTTGAAACCTTTGCTCATTGCCCGTTCGATGATGTGCTTCAATCTTGATGACCTGGGGAATGACCTCTCCTGCCTTTTCAATGAGCACCTGATCCCCAATCCGAATATCCAGCAATGTAATTTGAGCCGCATTGTGAAGGGAAGCTCGGGATACGGTTGTTCCTGCAAGTTCTACAGGAGATAGGACGGCTACAGGTGTAAGAATGCCTGTACGACCTACCTGCACTTCGATGTTTTGTACCAAGGTGTAAGCGCGTTCTGGTTGAAATTTATAAGCGATGGCCCATCGTGGAAACTTTGAAGTGTGACCGAGAAGGGATTGTTGATGGTAGTCGTCGATTTTGATAACGGCTCCATCGATTTCAAAGGGGTATTCATCTCGCCTTGATTGAATTGAAGAGACGGTTGCAAAGATATCTTCTGCCTGGCTCACCACGTAATGGGTATGAACAGGAAAGCCCAGATGCTGGAGCCACTTCAAGCTTTCGCTGTGAGAGGAATGCAAGGAGGGGCCATCCACACATTGATAAAGGAGGAGGCGGAGCGGACGACTGCGGACTTCTCGAGCATCCAACATTCGGATTGAACCTGCAGCTGCATTGCGGGCATTAGCAAAGGGCTCCAATCCCTCTTCCAGACGTTTTCCGTTGGTGGCTTTGAACCATTTCCGAAGGAGGATGACTTCTCCTCTCAGTGTCAAGCGCCCTTTGTACGAGATACGGCAGGGGAGTCCACGAATAGTCCGTACATTTGCAGTGATTTCTTCTCCTATCAGCCCGTCGCCGCGGGTTGAGGCTTCTACGAGACAGCCTTTTTCGTAAATAACCTCAATACTGGCCCCGTCCAATTTGGGTTCTATACAAAAAGAGAGAGGATGCTGTCCTCCTATACGGTTTAAAGCACGCTTGAGAAATTCAGAAATCTCCTTCTCTGAATAGCTATTGTCCAGCGAGTACATGGGGTTCGCGTGTTGCACTTTAATGACGCTGTCGCGAGGTACCCCCGATACCCGTTGGGTAGGAGAATCGGATGTACACAGTTCGGGATGAGCCTTTTCAAGATCTACAAGCTCTTGAAAGAGTTGATCGTAAGCGAAATCGGAGATAATCGGGTCATCGAGCACATAATAGCGGTAGTCGTGAGCTTGGATCTCGAGAACAAGCTGAGTGTGTCTTATGGTAGGCGACTCCATCGTACATAACAACCTTTAATAACCGTACAGAATCCCTAGAGTAGGTCCAAGATACACTTGAACATCGCTGGCCATGACATAATTTTTCGATCGTGTGGTCTCGATGCCAGTGGCTGTGAGTATAGGCAGATTGGTTGATGTATCATTCGCTGTGAGACCGACCCACAAAAGCGCTCCCAGTCTAAATTTGGAGCTTCCCAATTTGCCAAGTGCGACTCCTGCATCAAATAGAAGAGCAAAGTATTGGTTGTTATCGTGACCGACTTTGCCGTCTGGATTGGAGCGATGCAGGATATAGTGGGAGAGCGTGATTCCTGGCGCAACTCCCATCGTGAATTGGGCATGCTCTCCCTTGGTGATCAAGCGCAGGCCCCCTCCGATGAATCCATTGATCCCGTAGATGCCAAATTTATCTCCCGGCAACCCATTGGCCATTCTTTCTTGTTTTTCGGAGTGATAATCCCCCATCAGCGCTGTGGCTAATTCGATGCCTACAAAGTCAAAGAGATAGCCTGCCCTTAAAGAAAGTCCCCCGCCAGCAGATGCAGAGTGGGTGCATTGCATGCTGGGTGGGCATTCAAAGTCAGGGTGTCCTTTCAAATTAAAAGCACCTATGAAGTTCAGATCGATAAAGGACCCTGAGTAGGTTTTTTTTTCATCTGCCCTCTCTTTTTCTGGATCATATCGCTTGGAAGAAGGAACGAGCGTGACATCTTGGCTGACTGTCTCTCCACTCAGAATTTCAATCTCGCGGCTAAAGTCATGATGAGCGGGTGCCATCACCAAAAGAGTGTGTTTCCCTTTGGTTAGCTCTCCTTTCCAACCACCTGTCCCTAGATGTTTCCCATCGATAATGATGGCTGCTATGGGGGGTACAGTGGTGACCTGAAAAAATCCAGTGGTGGAAGTCGCGGTGAGCATGACCTCGAGACGGCTACCTTTTTGGATATTCACCTTCTCCTTAGGTGAACTAATGGATTGGCCGCGAAGCTCGATTTCATGATCCCCTACGGGAATATCTCCTTCCCAGGGAGCTGCCCCTTTTCCCTGGCCATCGATGTAGACATGGGTAGCCAACCCTTTTCTTTCTCGAATGAGAATGTGGCCTGTCAAGGGCTCTGCCTTAAGAGTGATGGAAAGGGGAATCGTGTCCTCTCCGCTCATTTGAATGGGCCACTCTATTTTTTCAAATCCGGCTTTGATGACTCTTACGGTGTGGTTCCCCACATCGACCCGTATCGGTTTGGCGAGAGGAGATTCCCCTTGTTCTTTTTCATCAATGAGAATCTTTGCACCTTGTTGATCGACGGTAATTGCAATGACTCCTGTGACAAGGGCAAGCTCGCTGAGCGCCTTTTTGATTTCTGCTTTCTTTTTTCCTTTTAAGCTGGCTTGGTGTTCGTTGAGAAGGCGGTCAAATTCCTCGTAAGCTTTTGAAAACTGCTTCATTTCTCTATGGCACTGAGCCATATGCCGTAAGGCGGAGGGCTTTTTCTCGAGGGCATACGCTTGTTGGAATTCGACCAGAGCCCCGTCATAAACCTTGTCTCTGAAGAGCTTTAGTCCAGCATTGAAGTGCTTTTTCCCTTCGCTTGTCTTATTGGTAGAGGGCAGGGTAGGCTGTGGTGCACGGACATTGGTTGCTTTTGGATTTGCTTGTTTTGTAGCTGCTGCCTTTGAAGGAGAAGCATGAAAAGAGAATAGAAGGGCTACCCAACCAAGGATAGCAACCTTCCTTCGTGATGTTCGGTAGGAATTCATTGTGAAAAAGAGGCTTTCCATTACATTTGACCTTTTCGATAGGTAAAGATCCTCTACTGTGGAACTGCTCATTGTACCGTTGTCATTTCCGAGCAACTTAATTACTCATGCTCTAAAAGTTGGACTTTTGCTAGGCTTAATAACTTATTTGTTTTCTATTCGCATTGATCTGAGGCATCAACTCCTCCGAATCGAGAGGAAGAAGGGGATGGGGGTGGTTGCAGCTTTTCATATTTAGGCGATGGATTCTGCTTTGAGCACGTCTTTTGTTTAGCAGATGGATTCACAAAAGAGTGGGAGAAGATTGGTTAAGAAGGGGATGGACTCGTTTCGTGCGGTTCTAGCCCTATTAAATTTAGGGGAGGATAACGGGTGGTTGAGAAGGATCAACGAGAGTAGCAAAGGGGGAAGGAGGTTGTGGAGAAACGCGCTCTTCTTCTTTATTGTTTATTGGGTCTGATTTTTTGGCCCACCACCACCAAATCCCTCCCAGTCCTGCTCCGAGCACGAGCGGTGCCATGATTGCGATCAGGGCTAATCTCGAGGATGTCGTGGGTGCCAGGGAGGAGCTGACTGTTACGTGTTCTTCTGATGAGTGGCGGTAGGATTTAGATGTGTTTTGCTAAGAGGAAGGCTTTTCTTTTGCTTGTGTACTACTGGTGGCATAACCACTTTATTGCGTGTGATCTTGTTTTTGTCGCCTCTCTAGGGATCAGAAGAAACGATTGTTCTTTCTTGGAAAAATCTCTCTCTCAACTTGGGCTAGTGTCTGGACGGTGAGCTCACAGCTTTAAGGTCTTGCCTCTGGATCGTGATCAATGAGCGAGCTAACAAAATCAGCGAGTAGAGTCAGGACCCACGGAGCTTTGATGGCGAGGGGGTGGGTCGTTTCAAAAGAATCGACAAGATGGTCTGCTCGTAAGAAGGGATCGCTTTGTAAGTGGGTTCCCCTGCAAGAATTTCGTAGAGCACAGTCCCCAATGGCCAAAGATCAGTTCGATGATCGACGGTTGGGAGGGCCTGTGTTTGCTCGGGAGGTATGTACTGGGGGGTTCCAACTGCAAACCCAACGCGAGTCAGATGTTGTCCTCTTCCTCAATCTTTGCTGCTATTTCATCTTGCAGGAACTTGGAGATCCCGAGATCGAGGATTTTGATGTAAACATGTTGTTCTTTGCGATCGAGGACCAAAATATTGGCTGGCTTCAAATCACGGTGAATAACTCCAACTTTGTGCGCTTTCCCTAGTGCTCGCCCACTTAAAGCAAAATTTCGATAGACTCTTTCTAAGTGTGTTTTCTTTTCGCGAGTGAGGCAAGCCGCTAAGTCTTCCCCCTCCAGGAATTCCATAACTATAAAAAGACCCGCAGCTGGATCTTGCCCTACGTCGAACACTTAGACGATGTGGTTGCTTTCAGTAGTGCTTGCCGCACGTGCTTTGCATGAAAAACGAGCTTCTATCTCTGCAGACTGGTTGTTGGAATCGTAGATGAGCTTGATGGCTAAATGCTTGCTAATTCCTGTATGCTGCTATTCGTAGACAGCACCCATCCCTATTCTTCCAGTGACTCTTTTAAGATAATGCTTACCAGCAAGAGTGGTTCCAACAAGTCGATTCAGATCATCCATACATGTTTTGTCCCCTTAAACAAGTTGTAGGAACTCTAGTTTTTGAGTTTGGAAACAACTACCATAGCTGCTCGCAGCAGCCGATCTCCATGTTTGTATCCCGGATGCACCTCTGCGATGACGGTTCCGGCTGGATTTTCTTCATTCTCTACATGCTGGATAGCTTCGTGAACGGCTGGATTGAAGGGCTGACCTACGCTTTTAATTTTGAGAATACCCATTCGATTTAAAGTCTCCTCAAGTTGTTTGAGAATCATTTCTAATCCAGCGATAACCGATTGGACATCAGTTGCTTGGGATGCGCTTTGGAGACCTCGTTCTAAGTTGTCGAACACAGGGAGTAGGTCTTTGAGGACCGCTTCTTTGCCATGGTGCGTTGCCTCTTCTATCTCTCGGCGAGTTCGCTTGCGGAAGTTTTCAAACTCAGCAGCCGTACGCATCCATAGATCCTTGATTTCAAAGATCTCTTGTGTCTTTTCTTTGGGTGCCATATCCGCTGCATCTGTTTGTTTCTTCTCTTCTTGAGAACCAGCAGTCGATGTCTCACTCCCTTCGTTCGAAGGCTCAAACGAAGATGGAGATACCTTGTCCTTGTCCTTATGGTTTTCTTGATTGGAGTGTTGATCGGATTTAGCTGAGAACGGACTCACTTTCTTAACTCCTTAGATGGTAAATGGTAAAATGAAAGCTCCTTATCGAAATCGAGTGGCTATGTTGGGTAAACATCGATTGACATCAATCTCTATGATTCCTTTCTACTATAGATCAAACTTGGCTTTCTTTCTATGATACTTCTCACAAGGGTACGTCTGAATGCGCAGTTCACCCGTCAGAATATGCCTCCTGAAACAGCGATGGAGGAATTGTAGATGGAGAGTGTATGGCCGTCATTGTAAGTGAGGATTGGAAGGAACGATGTACAACCAAATGGTTGTTGAACAGAAGAGCTTAAATCGTTGGGCGGATCCAGAACTCAATCCACCTCAGTCGTTGGCAGTCGCTCACGGTGAAGGTCCATTGCTTGTGTTTGCAGGGGCGGGAAGCGGAAAGACGAGAGTGATTACATGTCGTATCGCTTCTCTGGTGAGAGAAAGAGGGGTCCTTCCTTCTCGACTTTTGGCGGTTACTTTCACGAACAAGGCTGCTCATGAGATGAAGGTGAGACTCGCTCACATGCTTGGTCAAGAATCGATCGATACCCTCTGGGTTGGAACGTTCCATGCCATGTGTGCGCGATTGCTCCGTTTGCACGGATCGGAAATCGGGATCGACCCTCACTTTGTCATCTATGATGCAAGCGATCAAAAAGCGATTGTCTCCCGGATCCTTAAAGAGTTGGATCTGGACGAAAAACGATATGCCCCTAGGACTCTTTTGTCTCGTATCGCTCACGAAAAACAGGAAGGACTTCTCCCGGATGTAATGCAGGCCCACTCCTATTTCGATGAAGTAGTTTATCGAGTGTATGAACGCTATCAGGAGTCTTTACAATCAGCATGTGCGCTCGATTTCGAGGATTTAATCTTCCAATGTGAGGCTCTCTTTCGATCCCTTCATGCCAATGGAAGTCTGAATCTATTCCAGCGGTTTGAGTATGTGCTTGTGGATGAATTCCAAGACACCAACCGTATGCAATATCAACTAGTTCGAGTTTTGACGCAGCCGCATCGCAATCTTTGCGTTGTAGGAGATGATGATCAATCTATCTACCGGTGGCGAGGTGCAAATGTAGGCAATATTTTGGAATTTCAAAGGGATTATCCTGAAGCGGTGGTGATCAAACTGGAACAGAATTACCGTTCGACCAAACGCATTGTGGAGGCTGCACTGTCTATTATCTCCAGCGCTTGTATTCGGGAACCCAAAAAATTGTGGACTGCTAATGAACATGGGGATCCGATCGAAGTCATTGCAACTCGGGACGAACGGGATGAGGCTGCCTCGGTGATTCAGCTGATCGAACAATTGCAGATGCAAGGTGTATCGCTCAGAGATATGGCTATTTTTTATAGGGTTCATGCGCAATCGCGAGTTCTTGAAGAAGCATTGCGGGGTGCCCAGCTGCCTTATCGGATCGTTGGAGGGGTGAAGTTCTACGAGCGTGCTGAAGTTAAAGATGCTCTCTCTTATCTGCGTGTGCTTATACGCCCCGAAAGTGATGTGGATCTCCTGCGGATTATCAATGTGCCTGCTCGAGGGATTGGGAATACAACCATCCATCGTCTTCTGGAAAGCGCACGCTCACAAGGGCGTTCTCTGTTTGAAACGCTTTTTTATTTCGAGGGTTCTCCTCTTCTGAGGGGGTCGGCTAAAAAGAAACTTGCTGAATTTCGAACTCTTTTGACGCATCTGCGGGCAGATATTCAATCCAAATTACCCAGCGAGGTATTGAAAGAGGTGCTTCAAACGACGGGCTATCAGCGAGCGCTTCGTTTGGAAAGCAGCATTGAGTCTGATGCTCGCCTTGAAAATTTGGGTGAGTTGATTGGATCGATGCTCGATTTTGAAGCGGCCGCGCAGACTTCTGGGGAAACGGCTACCCTAGAAAAATATCTGGAGCAGGTAACGCTTCAGTCGGATGTCGATGCCGATATGGATACGCCGCGGGTCACCCTGATGACTGTTCACAGTGCGAAGGGGCTAGAGTTTGAAGTGGTATTCCTTACGGGAATGGAAGAAGAGATATTCCCTTATCAAGGAGTGCATAGTCAAAACGAGGAGGAACTCGATGAAGAGAGGAGACTCGCCTATGTGGCTGTCACTCGGGCTCGGCGTAAGTTGTTTGCGCTTTATGCGGCTGTACGCCATATTTTTGGGTCTACGCGATGGGGTCGACCAAGCCGCTTTTTAGATGATCTGCCCCAAGAGCATGTGGTTCACAGCTGGTCTTCTGCGCTAACCCAGAATACGTATCATCAAGCTAGCCGTCATCCTGAAAAAGAGCCTACCAAGGAGGCCTTCTATGTCGATCGGACTTTTTCTCAGGAAGAAGAGAGAGAAGGTGAATTTCGCTTTAAGCGTGGGTGTTCTGTCTTTCATCCCCGGTTCGGAGAAGGGCAGGTGCGTCGGGTGCAACAAGGGAGGGAGCCAGTGGTTGTGGCTTATTTCCCGGGTTGTGGCGAGAAAAAAATTTTGGCGCGCTTTCTCGAGCTCAGCACCTGATTATAAAGAGTGGTCTTCAGGTTTAGAAAGAAGATTGGTAGGTCAGGAAAAAGCTTGTGGATTCTCCTTGTAAGCGCAGGCGTTCTAATTGTCGGAGCGCTTTCCAAGGTACAGGGGGGAAAAGATAAGGTAGAAGCGCCCCTGCTGCTCCTGTGAGCGCGGATGTTACAATTCGCAGCTGCCGTTCGGAATGCGACCAAGAGGTGGGGGGAGGGCCTGTCTCGATAGCCACTACAAAAGGGGAAGTGATCCCTGCCAAAAGTGCGACGGAAGCAGCAATGTAAGTAGGAATGTGTTTTCTTTCCTCAGCAAGCGCGCTTGGGATCCAAGGGGATGGGGAATGGGGCAAGGCCGGATAGATACTACCTAGCAGAAACCCCCATGACAGACCTATCATAGGAGGGCCCCAGAAGCGAATAGCTGGGGAGGGAGATCGGGACCACCCAAGTACATCCGCACTGATTGTGGCTGTAGTGAGACCGACTCCCCCTGCGAGGTAGAGGAAATCTGTTGAATTGGATCGTTCGTAAAGTGCACATCGGGGATCACTGTTAGGGTTGGTGTTCCCTAGAGTAGAACACGCAGGTTGGGGAGCTGGAGCGAGGATAGGAGGAGGAGGATTGGCATCCACAAAAAAAGGAATTCTAGCGTAAAATGAAGAAACATACTACTTTGTTGTTTTGCAATGAATCTCTTCTCACCTCATATCTTTCGCGAATATGATATCCGAGGCGTTGCCGATCGAGACTTGCATGATGACGTCGTGCAGGGTATTGGTCGCTCGTTTGCGTCGCTTTTGATCGAAGAACAGATAGATAGAGGGCAGACTCCTCCTCGCGTTGCGGTTGCGCGTGACTGTCGGCTTTCGGGTCCTCGAATCGCGAAAGCACTGATCTCTGGTTTACAGCAGGGAGGGGTCCGTGTGATTGACGTGGGTGTTGGACCAACTCCTTACCTCTATTTTTCAGTTCATCATCTGGAAACGGAGGGGGGGATCATGATCACCGGCAGTCATAATCCAGCAGGAGAAAATGGATTCAAGATGATGAAAGGGCAGCAAAGCTTCTGTGGCCCTGCGATTCGTCGACTGCGCGATCGAACACAGCAGAAAAAAAAACAGGCAGATCGTCGGGGGGACTATACTTATCAGAACTTGAGCGAGCTTTATGTGTCTACGGTGACGAAAGAGATCCGGTGCGATCGTACAATGAAAGTGGTCATAGATGCGGGCAATGGAACGGGAGGGCCGCTTGCATTGGCGTGCATGAGTTCTCTTGGCTTGGATCCAATCCCTCTTTATTGCGATATGGATGGGCGGTTTCCTCATCATCATCCGGATCCTACGGTCCCTTCCAATCTTCACATCCTGATCGAACGGGTAATCCGGGAAGGAGCGCGGGTTGGTATCGCGTATGATGGGGATGCGGATCGGCTTGGAGTTATTGATCAAGATGGGACGATCATTTGGGGGGATCAATTATTAATTTTGTTTGCCCGGCAGGTTCTTCAAAAGCATCCAGGGGCTGCTATCGTTGGAGAAGTGAAATGCTCTCAGACTCTTTATGAAGAAATTGCTCGCTGTGGAGGTCGCCCCATTCTATGGAAAACAGGCCACTCCTTGATCAAAAATAAAATGAAGGAAGAGCAGGCACTTCTCGCTGGGGAGATGAGCGGTCATCTGTTCTTTGCAGATCGCTATTTTGGCTACGATGACGCGCTTTATGCTTCTTTGAGGCTTCTTGAAATCCTATCTTCGGATAAGAGGAGTATGAGAGAGATGCTCGAGGATGTTCCTCGAACCTTTACGACTCCCGAACTCCGCATGGAATGCCCTGAAGAGTATAAGTTTCCCCTCATTAAATTGGTGACCAAGTACTTTAAAGAGAAAGGGTTTGAAGTCGTCGACGTGGATGGAGCGCGCATTCGGTTCCCTTCCTCTTCCGGGTTAGCTTGGGGTCTTGTGCGAGCCTCTAACACAGGGCCTATCCTCGTGATGCGTTTTGAGGCTGCCTCAGCAGAGGAGCGGGATCACTGGAGAGCCTATGTGGAAAATATAGTGGAAGAACAGAGAAAGCTGCTTACGCGAACCCCTTCTGCAGTATAGGTCCGTCGTTGTGAATGCGAAGCCAGTATCCCCCAAACAAGAAGTATGGTCTATTGAGGCGGCCTTGGAATGGGCTACAGAGGATTTGCGGAAACGCTACATTGAACAACCTCGTCTGGATGCAGAGGTCCTTCTCGCTCATGCGCTTCATACCACGCGCATTCAACTGATTTTAGAAGCTCATCGCATCCTTGAGCCTTCTGAACTAGCTCGGTTTCGAGCATGTGTCCTGCGGCGGCGAACACGAGAGCCAGTGGCTTACATCTGCGGGGAAAAGGAATTCTATGGTCGGTCATTTCAAGTGGATGCTCGGGTGTTAGTCCCTCGTCCTGAGACGGAGATCCTGGTCGATACTGTCCTCAGAAGGATTGGTTCTTCCTCTCTCAGTTTGTGTGGGCTCGATCTTTGTACAGGAAGTGGATGCATTGCAATTACGCTAGCACGCGAATGGCCGACTACTGTTCTATATGCGGTGGATATCAGTCCATCCGCTTTGGAAGTCGCTCATGAGAATAAGCTTCGATTGGGTGCTCACAACGTTGTGCTCCTCGAGGGAGATCTATTTAAACCGGTAGAAGGGTATCCTCCATTTGATCTGATCGTTGCGAATCCTCCCTATATCGCGCAAAAAGATCTAGTGGATTTGATGCCTGATGTGCGTTTGTTTGAACCCTATCTCGCGTTGGAAGCGGGGGAGGAGGGATTAGATAAGTTACAGCAGATCATTGTGGAGTCCCCGCGTTTTTTGCGTGAGGGTGGTTTTATCGCTGTGGAGGTAGGTCGAGGACAAGCGGAATGTGTCAAAGACTGGATGGAATCGGTCAGATTGCAGGAGATCGAGATAACATATGATTATACCCGGGTTGAGCGGATTGTCTCAGCCATGCGACATTAGGATCAGTTCAATGCAATTGATAGATACGATCAAGCCCAGATGGGTCAATGGGAGATGGGTTTTTTTTGGGGTGGTTATTGGAGGGTTGTATGGGTTCACGGAGCCTCTTGTGGGTGGGATTGATGTTCGCCTCTCTCCCCTCCTTAGAGGGGGTGTTGTGGTAGATGAAGGGATTCGGGGAATGACAATCGGGCCGATTGAAAACAGCAGCCATATGCAGGAGGGGTACGGGTCTCCTGCATTTGCAAGGGCGCTAGATGAGCTGAGTGCGATCGGTGTCTCTTGGATCGCGCTCACCCCGTTTGGGCGAGTTGCGGATGGATCAGGAGGGGGGATCGACTGGACCTTTGAAAAGCCGTTCGAACAGAATCAACAAGATATTCGTCGAGCGATCCGGATGGCACATGCTCATCATCTCAAGGTCATGTTAGTCCCTCACCTGTGGGTCGAATCTGGAGAGTGGAGGGCTTTGATCAATCCCAAAACGGAAGAGAAGTGGAAAGCGTGGATATCCAGTTATCGTCGTTTTGTTCTTGCTTGGGCAGCGCTTGCTGAGGAAAGTCAAGTAGAAATGTTTTCTGCAGGAGTGGAGCTCCGTTCGTGGGTAACTACCGGGTGGGCCAGCTACTTTATCGATCTCCTGCACGAGATTCGTTCCACATACCGCGGTCTAGTTACTTATTCTGCTAATTGGGATGATGTGGAGCAGACCTCGATTTTGGGGGAGCTGGATGTAATCGGGATCAACGCCTTCTATCCTCTTGCAGAACAGGAAGGGGCTGATTTGCATGCGTTACAACAGGGGGCTGAGCAGGTGCATGAACAGGTTCGTCGCTTGGCGGAGCAGTGGCAGCGACCTGTCCTTTTCACAGAATTGGGGTATGCTACTCGGACTGACCCTGCAATTAAGCCTTGGGAGTGGCCTGAAGCGATGCAGCGAGTCACTGTCGATGAACAGGGGCAAGCAGACGCCTATCGTGCTATTTTGGCCCCCCTGCTAGAAGAACCGTTGTTCGCTGGATTTTTCGTCTGGCGTGTCTACAGCGATCCAGAGAATGCGTCGGAAGAACCCGAGTGGGGATTTTCCCCTCGTGGTAAACTTGCTGAGGGGGTGATTAGGGATGCTTTTGTCTCTTTGTGGGCATGTGATCAGCGGCGTCTCAAGCAGTGGCACGTTCCTGTGGAACTCCCTGGAATCTATCCCTATCCATGGCCTTTTGAAGATATTCCATCTCCTTAGGGGTTTTTGCAAATGGGGTTTGGGGTGGTGCTGGATAGAATTGGATGGTATGGATCTTAGCGACGGTGAAAGGAGGTAGCCTTTGTTTTTACACTTCTGGATAGCGCTTACCTCTTTTGCTTGCGGGCTCTGGCTCGTCTTTTCACATTGTGGGTTTCATTTAACTCATCACTTTTTGAGTTATCCAGGAAGTAGAAGTATTCCTTCTTCGATGGAACCGATGAGCCTTCCTCTTCTTCTCTCTCCTGTTTCTTATACCTCTCAAGAGGTTCATGAAATCGATGCTCCTGTCCCGTGGCTTGGACTCAACCCTGAGGGAGGTCTCCAACGAGCATGGCTGCTTGCAGAAGGACCGGCTCGATCGACCAACACGTGTAAGAAATGGATTACCTTCACTTTTGACGATGGTCCCTCTCCTGAAATAACCCCTGCTGTTTTGTGGCTTCTCGCGCAACATCAAGTTCGAGCGACATTTTTCTGGATAGGACGTTATTTGAGTGGGACGACCAAACGCTCCAGAATGGTCCAGGAAGTGGCTCGCCAAGTTCTCGCTGCGGGTCACCTGATCGGGAATCATACTTATGATCATCGGTATCTCCCCCGCCTTGATCGCACCCAGGCGCTCGCCCAGATCCAGGATGGGGCAGCTGCAATTGAAAAGACAATTGGCATGCGCCCGATTTTTTTCCGTCCTCCGTACGGTGCGTTAGACGAATGGACAGAGCAGTTGGTGGGTTCTCAGGGGTTGGAAGTGGTGATGTGGAGTATTGATGTGGACGACATGCGTCAAAACGATGTGGATGCTATGTTGCGAAAATTTAAAAACCAACTCGAATTTGCGAGAGGGGGGCTTATTCTTCTGCACGATGTTCGTCCCAGCACGGTGCAAGTCCTTACTGGATTGCTCGATTGGTTGAAAACGCGTCGTTTTGTGGAGGGTCCTGTCCCTTCATGTGGTTACGAGATAGTCGATTTAGTTGAGTATTTGCGGCTCACAGCGCTTCATCCACAACCCTATCGCAATCGTTGTGAGCTTCAGCAAGCTCGGATCGAGAAGAATACGCAATTGCGTGCATCTATGAAGCGAGGGAGTGCTAAAAAAGTAAGACGTCAGTAAAACCCGACTCTTAAGAGTCGATGAGGCGAGAACATGCGTTTTCTCCTTCTTGCTTGGTTTTACTCTCGATAGGGCAGAATCGTCCATCTCGCAGATGATCGATCAGTTCAATCATGAGGGCGTGGTTCCAGGGGCGTACGCCGTCGAAGCGAGCTCGTACGACCCCTTGTTTATCGATAATCCATGTTTCAGGGAAGAGAGAAATCCCATAGAGTTGAGAAACCACTTTTGATTCAGGGTCCAAAAGAGTCCGGAAGGGAATGGGAGCTCCTACAATCAGTTCGAGAGTATCTTGGGTTTTGGCTTGATTTGGATCGATAGACACTGTGAGTACGACCACATCGGGTCGGGAAGAGAGCGTATTCGATAAAGCTGCTAATTCAGGGAGCTCCTTAAGGCATGGGGCGCATGTTTCCGTCCAGAAATGAAGGATAATGACTTTACCGAAAAGTTCACTGAGCTGAACGCTTCCCCCTTCAAGATCGGGCAGGGAGAAGTCTGGGGCAATTCTGTTCCTACCGGTGTAGTCAGGTTGCAGCATGCAGAGTGGGAAGCACCGGTATCGCCATTCGCCTTCATAAGCGGTTCTACCAAAGTTAACTACAATGAGCGCGGTCGTGGCTCCAGCGAGAACGAGAAAAACCCCAAAGCGTAGCTTTTTCCTAGAGGGATGGAGACTCTCTTTCACAGATTCAACTCAATGGCAGTTTGAGAGGATTCATGAGATTCATGGCCACATCAACATAGTAAAAAGACAGGGGTATGCAACTGCAGTCCTTTTGCTCTCCACACATGCAGTCTTCTGGAGTTGGAACTCTCCTCAGCTGAATAATTATAGGTAGAATTCTGCTACTGACCCTGCCCCTTCACGCAGCACCTGGGGTGGACTCGAGGTCATATCAATCACGGAACTTGGGATCTGTCCACCTGTCCCGCCGTCCAGCACCATCGATAACGTAGGGAATGCATCTCGAATTTCTTGGGGATCGATCAGTGATATGCCTTCATGCGGAAGTGCAGCTGTTGTGGAAAAAAGAGGTCTTCCTAGGATACGACTGATGGCTATGGGGACAGGATGGCTAGGGATCCGCAGACCAACTGTTTTTCGTTTGGATTGAAGCATTCTCGGCACTTCTCGTGTGGCTGGTAAAATAAAGCAGTACGGCCCTGGCAAAAAGCGACGTAAAATGCGATATAGATGAGTCTCTACAACTGCAAAACGAGAAAGGCTTGTGAAATCGTCGCAGAGGAAAGTAAACAGGTGGTAGTTATCCAATTGTTTCATTTTACTCAACTTTTCTAACGCCTTCCGATTGGTACAATCGCACCCCAAGCCATACACCGTATCGGTCGGGTAGGCGATCACCTCCCCTTTCAAGAGCAAGTCTACAGCTCGGTTAATTTTTTGGGGTTCGGGATGGTGAGAGTGGATGGAGAGGAGCATCAATTCAACGAAGTCGGTTGGGTTTTGGGGTGGAATGAGGAATGGAGTCTGTTTGAATGACATGGATAGTACGAATCACAGCAATTTTGTTCGGTTTTGTTTGGGGTAGTTTCATCCATTTGGTGATTTATCGACTGCCTCGGGGACTTAGCATTGTCCGTCCCGGTTCCTCTTGTCTTGCTTGTAGGAGGTTACTTGCTCCATATGAATATATTCCTGTACTCTCCTACATTGGCTTACGAGGTCGTGCGAGCTGCTGTGGTGTGCAGATCGGCTTGCGCTCTTTTCTCGTCGAATGGATAGGGGGGGGGCTTTCCCTAGCGCTGGTTGAAACGCTGTTTCTGCCTTCTTTTGAAGAGCGGGGAGTTGTTCTTGCGCTTGCCCTTTTCTTAATTCATTTCTTTATGGCTCTCTTTTTAATCGGAGCCGCTTTGATTGATGCGGAATGGATGATCCTTCCAGATTCGATCACGTGGGTAACAGGGGGACTCGCCTTGCTCACCTACCCATGGAGGGGGTTTACGTTTGTGCAGTCATGGGGGGGAGCTTTGTTTGGATTTATGATGATTTATATACCCTTTGTTGCTCTGTACCAACGGCTGAGAGGAAGGCCAGGAATGGGGATGGGGGATGCAAAAATTTCGGCTGTGCTTGGGGCTTGGCTTGGATGGCAAGGGGCACTTTTTGCCCTACTAACTGGTTCTTTACAGGGGGTGTTGGCGGCAGGACTCCTTTATCTGATTGCGGGGCGGGTGGATGAACCGGTTGCAGTGCAAGAAGAGCGCCGAAAGTGGTTGGAAGCAGCTGCAGCGGGAGATTCAGAAGCACAAGAGATCCTTGCAACTGACCCGCTGGCACGAGAGCCTTTACAAGGGTTTCGTCATGTACGCATCCCTTTCGGCCCTTTTCTAATTCTAGGTGGTCTAGAATACCTCTTTTTTGTTCTTT
The DNA here is from genome assembly GCF_001931505.1 of Pajaroellobacter abortibovis. Taxonomy (NCBI): domain Bacteria; kingdom Pseudomonadati; phylum Myxococcota; order Polyangiales; family Polyangiaceae; genus Pajaroellobacter; species Pajaroellobacter abortibovis. Next base: position 106,489 of record NZ_CP016908.1, read on the forward strand.
TTCCAGATAGACTGTAAGGATCAGTCTTTGCGTTGTTCAATAGGGATGTAAAGCCGCTCTTGAGATCCGGTGTAGATTTGGCGGGGACGACTGATCCTCGTAGAAGGGTTTTCTGTCATCTCTTTCCAGTGGGCGATCCAGCCTGGCAGTCGACCGATGGCGAACATCACGGTGAACATGTTGGTTGGGATCCCCATTGCCCTGTAGATAATGCCAGAGTAAAAGTCGACATTTGGATAGAGTTTTCTCTCAATGAAATACGGATCGTGCAGAGCGGTCTCTTCGAGCTGTTTGGCAATATCGAGTAGCGGATCGTGAATTCCAAATTTGCTGAGAATTCTATCGGACGCCTGTTTGATGATCTTGGCACGCGGATCAAAATATTTATAAACGCGATGGCCAAAACCCATGAGTAAGAAATCGTTGTTCTTATCTTTCGCCATGGCGACGTACTTTTTGACATTCCCACCATCTTGATAAATTCTTTCGAGCATTTCGAGCACTTCTTGATTGGCTCCTCCATGGAGGGGACCCCAAAGAGCACACATCCCTGCTGCAATGCAGGCAAAAAGGTTTGCTTTGCTGCTCCCGACCAATCTCACTGTGGAGGTGGAACAGTTCTGTTCGTGGTCTGTATGCAGAATCAGCAGGAGATTGAGTGTACTGACCATCTCTTCGTCGATAATATACTCTTCTGTGGGGAGGCTGAACATCATATTGAGGAAGTTCGCGCAGTACGAAAGAGAGTTGTTTGGATAAACAAAAGGCTGTCCGATCGATTTTTTGTAGGCGAATGCGGCAATTGTGCTCAGCTTCGAGATAAGGCGAGCGATGGTCATGTCGATCACCTCTTTGTTGTCGATAGCCCGTGACTCTGGATAAAAGGAGGAGAGAGAAAGCACCATCGATGAGAGCGTTGCCATCGGGTGTGCAGTCGAGGGGAGACCATCGAAAAAGAGCTTCATGTCTTCATGAAGCAGCGAGTGACGTGTCAGGAGAGTCGAGAATGCTTCCAGTTCGCTCGCCGTGGGCAACTTCCCATAGATGAGCAGATAAGCTGTTTCCATAAAATTTGATTTTTCAGCGAGTTGTTCGATGGGAATTCCGCGATAGCGTAAGATTCCTTTATCCCCGTCGATGAAAGTGATATCGCTCTTGGTCGAAGCTGTATTCATAAAAGCAGGATCGAGGGTAACACAACCCGTTGTGGATCGTAGGTTACTGATGTCGATGGCTTTTTCCCCTTCTGTTCCAGTGACTAGGGGAACTTGCAGGGTTTGATGACCGATCAGAATTTTGGCTTGCTCGCTCACGGGACCTCCATATTTTATTAACCTAAGGACTTTTGACTCTGATGGTAAAGGGTGACTAACATTTTTCAACTTGGGTGGTAGTGATTTCTTGCGGTCTCTTTATAGAGAGCAGGAACAAATGCATTTCTGATGATTGTTGCATCGGTTCAAAGCGATATCCGTCATCCTCATGAGGATCTCCACTTACGGCGTTCATCTGCTTGCTCCTGAGATAGGCGGCGTTGTTCTCGAACAAATAATCCATAGCTTTTGGGTACGCGCGGATCTTGAGAGAAGGCATAGAGGATCCTTAACGCAGCTTCTGCATCTGCGCATGCTTGATGTGCTTTTTCTAAGGTGACGCCCAATCTCGCAGCAACCTCGCTGAGGGTCCTTGAGTGCTCTTCTTTCTGGATTTCGCGGGCCCACACGAGTGGATCGAACCATTCAACATCATGGCGCAAGGCGGGGGCAGAGGTTGTCTGAAAAGATTGAATGCGAGCAAATTCGTGATGTAGAAAAGAGCGATCGAAGCTCGCATTATAAGCGACTGGGATTGCATTCTGGAGAGCAGTTTCAATCTCGGCAGCAATCTCTCTCAGTGTGGGCGCATCCTTTACATCGTCGTTTCCGATCCCATGCACTAGGCGAGCTGCTTCCGGAATAGGGCATCCGGGATTGACGCGCCATTGGTAGCGATGGATGATTTCTCGGTTGCGGCCGATGACGATACCTATTTCGACAATTCGATCCACGGAAGCATCGCGACCCGTTGTTTCTACGTCGATCGAAGCAATGCAACACTCTTCCCACGGAACGTTGGCAGCATATTCTTCTGCAAGGCCTTGCACAGAAGCCTGGATGAGATGGGCAATCCCTGGATAGTGACGTCCTGTTGGAAAGCATCCGCATGTGTCAAAAGCTAGATTCTTGTTCATGAGAACTTCTTTGTCTCGGCGAGAATTTGGAGTTCAAGCTCGATCCAGCTCCTGAAATGCTTCTGAAGCGATTGGGGTATAGGGCCGAACCATTTGAAAAGTCGTCCATTGATGTAGAAGGTAGGAACACCCATAATGCCTAGCTCGTGCAGTAACCGCTTATCTTCTTGGATGCGGTCGTTGATAGATCCCCCCCACATTCTTTTCTTGGTTTGGTTCCAGTCGAATCCGAGCTCTTGGGCGTAGCTATCTAACGATTTGCTCTCTTGAAAAAGAGTGTCTCGTGCTTGCCAGCAACGCTCATTCCCTTGCTCCTCACGTATGCCGAGGATGAAGCGAGCCTCTTCATCCCCTCCTGCGAAGGTGACGAATTTATGCACTTCGCGGATAATTGGGGTGGGATGCTCGGCGTTGATCATCTCAATCATCTGTTTAAAGAGAGGTACGAGTTTGCGACAAGCAAAACATTTAAAGTCGGCAAAGTCGACTAGGGTAATCGGTGCATCTTCAGGCCCCCTGATCGGGGATCCGTCGAGGGGAATGTTCTGTTTATAGGCGGGATCAAACCGTTCCTTGTACAATTGTTCAACATTCTCTACTGCGAACCCCTCCCGTACTTGATTTTCTATATACTGCTTGGCGAGCAAGCAAAGCTTGCTGTAAGCCTCGTTCTCCTCAATGCACCTTTTGATCGTCAGGTTGGGTTGAGGGCAAAAAGAAGCTTTAGATTCCAGCAGCTTGTTGATGGCATTCTGTTCGCGAAGGGTTAGCTTCTCATTTTTCTGGGGGTCGTTTCCACGTTTATCCCCTCTCTCCTCTTGAGCGGCGTCGGCAAGCGCCCCTTGCCCAGAAGAAGCAGAAAAGCAGTTCATCCAGCAAAGAGAACAAAAAAGAAGGCAAAAAAGAGAGAACAATTTCATTCGGCTATTGTAATAATATAACTGATTTCTGAAAAAAGTCCTGCATCTTACATTCCAAAAATTGTTGGACGATCAATATGTACGTAAAAAAGGAAATATAAGAGGGAAATGCTTCTATGAATCTTAACCGGAGCTTAGAAGAATTGCCGGATTCGCCCCCTAGCTCCAAGCCTAAGCGTATCATCGCAATCGGAGGAAGTGGTGGAGGGGTAGGGAAAAGCGTTTTTGCCGTCAATACGGCTATTTACTTTGCTCAGCTCGGCAAAAGAGTTGTTTTGGCTGGGGCTGATGCAGCGAGCTCGCATCTTCATTCGCTTTTTGGTTTGACAGTAAGGCCTCAGGTGGTTTCTCCTCAAGAGTGTATGGGGGGGCTGTCTTCACTCTTGGTGAATCCAGCGAGTATTCCAGGTCTGTCTATTCTTCCCCCCCTTGCCAATAAGACTGGATCGCTCCTGTTGTGGCGTGCTTCTTCCCGAACGCGGTGGCTTACGTCTCTTTTGGCTCTTCCAGCGGACTACCTCGTTATCTACTTAGGGGCAGGTTATACCCATTTTGCGCTCGATCTGTTGGGACAGGCGCATGTCCCGATTCTGCTCACGAGTCCAGAGCCATCAACTGTCGAGTCTATCTATGTGCTTCTGCGTGCGGCCTATCAACGCCGCCTTCAACGCGCTCTTGTCAAAGATCGGTACCGTATGGGCTTGCTGGACCGAGCTATCAAAGAAAAGGGACTCCTCCCTTCCCCTCTCGAATTGATTCGCACCTTGAGTCGGATGGACGCTTCTGCTGCTGAATTAGCTTGGAATGAAGTGCAGCGCATGCGCTTCTATTTGGTCGTGAGCCAGACACGCACCCGTGCAGAAATTGAATTGGGAGCTGCGATGACGGATTTGGTGGGCCGTCATTATGGAGTTCGCCTTGAAGAATTGGGACATATCGAGTACGATGATCTCGTTTGGCTAACAGGGAGGAAAGGGCGCCCCCTTCTTTTAGATAGCCCTAATTGTAGAGCGGCTCGCAATATTGAGCGAATTGCTCGACGTGTTTCTGTCACCATAACAAGACGAACGGAACCCTTACCCTTACCTATTTCTTATGCTTATGAGTCACCCAGTTTCTATGCGATGTTGGGGGTAGCCCCTTCTTCTACAGAAGAAGAAATGCGCCGTGCTTATAAACAAAAGAGGGACATCTACGCTTCTGGTTCAGTGGCTATCTGGTCTTTCTTTGCGCCTGAGGAGCGTCGGCAAGCGCAGCTTCAGTTGGAAGAGGCTTACGACACCTTGATCGATCCCTCACGCCGTCGTGCCTATGATCTTTCCTTGGCAGCTAAGATGGAGGAAGCTTCTTCTTCTGCCTTGCCTGCCTCGAAAAAAGAGTCATCCATTCTGACGGCCGAACGCCTCATGCTTCAGTCTGAACTGGCCCAAATCATGGGGCCAGATACGGAATTTTCTGGTGAACTCCTTCGAAAGGTGCGAGAATCAAGAGGGATTGAATTAGAAGAGATCAGCGCTCGGACCAAGATAACACAGGCTCATTTGATCGCGATTGAAGAGGAGCAAATCGAAAAGTTTCCTGCTTTTGTTTATCTTCAGGGGTTTATCGGGGAGTTTGCCAAACAGCTGTCTCTTGATCCTGTTCAGGTACAGCGCACTTATTTGCGCCGAATGCGCCACAAGGGATTGATGCCTGGGGATAGGATTGAACGTAGAAGCTGACTCATTGAGAATGAGAAGGAGTAGAGGAAAGGGAGATATTTGGTTTGTTGTGGGGCTCATTTCCTTCGCTCTCCTTCCACGTCTTTATATTGCTCTTTCTTTTGGGGTTACTCCCGTGTGGGACGGCTACTACTATGATATCGGAGCCAAGCGTATAGCGGGTGGATTTGGTTATTCTGATGAGCTTATCGAAGGAGGGTATCCTGTTTGGCATCCATGGAGCCATTATCCAGTTGGATATAGCGTTTTTTTGGCTTTTTTCTACCGTTTTATAGGGACGTTTCCCTGGATGGGTCCAGTGGTTAATGCATGTGTTGGTGCTGCTTGTCCACTGTTCACATGGCTTTTGGGGCGTCATGCTCTTTCGGAGAAGCGGGCTCGGTTCGCTGCCCTTTTGGTTGCTCTTCACCCGGGTCTTATCCTGTATAGCGCTACATTTATGACCGAGCTGTTGACGACTCTTTTGATCCTTTTGTCGTTCTGGCTTTTGGTTCGAGCGAGACATTCGTTATGGAGTTTTGTAGGGGCATCTCTTATTATAGGGATCGCTTCTTTCGTAAGGCCCCAAACATTCTTGTGCACCCCATTTTTGGCGCTTGCGGTGCCAGGTGGTTGGTCGCGCATGCGATGGTGGCGTCCCTTTGGATATGGGCTCCTTGGAGCTGTGCTCGCGTTGATCCCTACGCTCCCCTGGACCTTGAGAAATTGTCACGTTCTGGACCAATGTACGTGGATCAGTACCAATGGAGGGTGGAATCTTGCTATCGGAGCGTTCCACCGAGCGACAGGTCGATTTGAAGCGTTGCATGCGAGTGATGGTTGTTCCACCACACTAGGACCTGTCCAACAGGACCGGTGTTGGCTCCACTATGGTCTTGCGCATATTCAGGCGGAGCCCTTGCGGTGGCTCGCTCTCATCCCTCGAAAGCTTCATTATACATTTGATTATGAAACCTTTGCGGTGGAGTATTTGGCGCAGGCCAATCCAGAACGTTGGACAGAGCGCGATCGCAAACTTGGATGGTATGCACTAACTTGGTTTCACGATGCGTTGGTGTGTATGGCTGTGGTAGCGATGATCCGATTAGGATGGAGTGCAGCCAAGCCTCTTCAGGCAGGAATATGGATAGGGGTAGGAGCGTTAAGCGTGACGGTGGCCACCTGGCTCCAAAAGGAAGTAGCGGTTTGGCCGCTGGTGGTCCTGATCAGCCTTTTGCCTTGGCTGCGGACTTCTTCTACTTCGTCGTGGCCTCTCCCTTTTCAATTATCTTTCGTTTGGATTGCGCTCACAGCGATGACGCATATTATTTTCTTTGGCGAAGATCGCTATCATATTGTAATCACCCCTATGTTATGTATCTTCGCAGCTTGTTATGTCTTTCGCTCGGATAAAAAGCCGCTCTCTTGGCTCACGTGAACCTTCTAGCACTCTTTTCTGCCCATGATAGGTAGACTTTTTGGTCGTGTGATCGCTCAAGGGGAAGACAACACGCTCACACTCAGAGTTGGGGGGGTGGGGTACGATCTTTCTGTTCCTGTGGGTACAGTAGGAAGGCTCCCTCAGGAAGAGAATGGAGAGGTGGCTCTTTTTGTTCACACCTATTTACGAGAAGATATGCTCGTTTTATTTGGATTTGCTACAGAGTTGGATCGGCTTACGTTTCGTCTGTTGATCGGTGTTTCGAACATAGGGCCTAAGATAGCGATTGGGATTCTCAGTTTTCTCAGTGCTCAGGAATTGATTGCAGCGATTGCAAAGCAAGAGTTCCGTCTGCTCACTCAGGTCCCTGGGATTGGACATAAAATGGCTCAGCGCCTTGTGCTGGAGCTGCAAGATAAGTTGCCTTCGTTGTCCGATGTTTCTTCATTGCCATTGTCATCGATGAGTCAAAAAGTGCAAACTATAGAACAAACAGTGGTCAGCGCATTAGTTAACATGGGGTATCGAGGTGCTGAAGCGGAGTGCGCAGTCGCTTCTCTGGGAGCGCAAGTACAAAGTTTATCTCTACCTGAACTTATCCGTGAGGCGCTTACTGTGTTATCTAAATGAAGGATTCTGCTTTACAATATTGTTAGCTCAGGAGGGATTTGGTGAATCAGCGCATTGAATATCGGTTTGAACTTAATCGTTCGTATTTCAGGAAGAATATCGGGTATGGGCTTGGCGGGGTGAGTTCATTTTTGTTGGGTGCTGCCTTATATCTGTTGTGGAGACAGTTCAGTGGTGCCTCGGAGGGCGTAGAATGGAGTTTCCCTCTGCTTGTTTTAGGATTGATGCTAGGCGGAGGGGCTTGGTGGAGTCTCAAAGGGAGCAAGCCGCTCGCCATCCGTGTAGGAGATGGAGGGGTTGCCTATGAGAAGGGGGGCTTCCAACGCATACCCTGGTACAGCATCACCCAGATCGTGTGGGATCCTCATCAAAAATCGATAAATGTCTACGGATTCTCAGAGGAGGGAAGCCAAACGCTGATCTTGATCCGAGTGGAGGAGAGCCCTGAGGCTGTCTCTTTTCTTTTGCAAGAGGCTCGACGACGCGTTCCAGTTGCTGTGCAGCTGCAAGATGCAGATATTGCCAGTGAAGTGAAGGGGAGGGGGATCGAGGGTCATCCCCCCCTCTTGATGGAACCCATTCAAGTTGTGGGGAAGCCATGTGCAGCTAGCGGGCGGCTTATCTCCTATGAGCCTGATGCTCGTGTCTGCTTGAGTTGTGGACGGATCTACCATTTCACTCGAGTCCCTTCGTTCTGTGTCTGCCAAGGAGTTGAGGCCCTTCGGGCGTAGCCTTAAACTCTTATATGGACAATTACCAGTCGAGCAGTCGATGGCATTCGACATCAGTGGATTGAACCCTCCTGCGGATCCGATCTGGGCTCTCCCTCTCGAGCAGGCTCCCCTTGCTTTTGTTGATCTGGAAATGACAGGGCTTGATGTCAATCAAGATCACATTGTCGAAATCTGTATTCAAAAGGTGGTCGGATCTTGTTGTGTAGATGAGTTTTCCACTTTGATACATCCTCCGGAACATGTTGGAAGAGTGACTCATCTGCATGGTCTCGATGTTGATGTTTTAAAAGGAGCCCCTCTTTTTTCTCAGGTAGCTTCTCGTGTCTGCGCTCTTCTCGACGGTGCGATATGGGTCGGTCATGGAGTTTCATTCGATCTTGAATTCATTCAAAGGGAGTTGGAAGGGATGCATCGCCCTTGTCGGTTCCCTTATTATTTGGATACGCTTGTGTTAGCTCGCCGCGCTTTTCATTTCCCTAACATGGCGCTTGGAGCGTTAGCGCGCGAGCTTGGGATCACGCATGGAAGGCTCCATCGCGCCCAAGAAGATGTGAGCGTGTTGCGCATGCTCTTTGCAGTTTGTGTGCAGGCTCTCTCCCCATCCAATGCCCGTGATTTGTGGGAAGTGCGAGTCGGTCAAAAACAAGCTCGAACATCAATTCTCTCAATTTGTCAAAAAGCGCGGGAACAGAAAATACCTTTGCGGATCGCCTATCGACCTTGTGGAAACGCGGAAGAAATTGTGGATGTGTTGGTTTGTGAGGTTCATGCTGATCGGATCCCCCCCAGAGTGGTAGGATTTTTGCTCGAGCGCAAAAATCGACGAGAATTCCGAGCCGATCGAATTCTTCGCGTGGAGCAAATCGAAAAAGAATGATCTTGCTTTTTGATGAAAAGTTTAGCCATGAAACAGAGAAACGGAGAATCTGAATGAGGTTTTGTTGGGCATTTTATTGCATGGTGATTTTTTCTGCTTGTCATTCTTCCTTTAAGGCCCAACCCGCAGAGCAGGGTGTTCTGGTCGATAAATGGGTAACCTGCGCTTCTCAAAGTTATTATGCAGGAGAATGGGATGATGCTGTAGAAGCTTCGCGTGCAGGGCTTCAAATCGGGCGGGAAAATGCTTCTTTAAAGATCATCGCTGCTCGGCTTGCTCTTGCTCGCCTGGAATTCAACGAGGCAATACAGCTTACTTCTTCTTTGGAGGACAGCGAAGCCTATGGAATCCGTTGGCGTGCTCATTGGTTTCAGGGGGAAATTGAACAAGCCGCAGATGAATTGGAAGAGTACTTAAAGGCCCCTTCTTCCAAGGACATGTGGGCGAAAGAAATTTCTAGGCTTGCGAGGAAAGGAATAGGGCGCCACCCCTTTACGTTAAAAGGAGATTTGGTGGTGGGTATTGATATGCCTAGGGCTGGATCCATGGTGGTGGTTCCCTGTGAATTGGAAGGGGAACAGGTGTTTGCTGTGATGGCCACAGCGAGTAGTGAAGTGATCATCGACTCCAGCACGCGAAAGGAATCGGCATGGGTCAACCTCCGATTCGGTGGCCGTATCGAAGTGCAAGATGTGCCTGCGATCGCTTACGACTTAAGTGGAATTTCCCGTCAACTGGGTGCCCCTATCCGGCTTTTGCTTGGGACTCACTTTTTACGCCGAACTCATGTCACTTGGGACCGCAGTGGAGATCAATTTGTCATCCGTAAAGAGGCACCTGATTTTTCGCTTCAGGCTGCCCGAATCCCGCTCTGGTATGCGGATGGGGGGGCTATGCTCCTTCCCGGACGTTTTGCTGCTGTACAAGAAACAGGGATAGTGCTCTCAATGGATTCCTTGGCTCCTTACTCGATCGCTTTTGAAGAGGAGGGTTGGAAGATGTTGAGTGGTTCTTTCTCTGCCCAGGAAGCCAATCGACCTGTTTCTGTGCTCCCTTCTCTCGCTTTGGGTACAGCCCGTTTCTCTGATATTGTTGTGAGACAGGGGGTGCCTATCCCTGAGATTCCTACGCATCTCCCATCGATGAGAATGATTGGTATGGTTGGGGGGGGGCTCTTTTCCACAAAACGGGTGACCATAGGGGAAGAAGGACGATGCCTCTGGATAGAAAATGGCCCTTTCATGGAGCAGGGGAGTAATGGAATGGGCTTGTCCTCCTTGTGATGAGAGGTTGTATGGTTTTCGATCAAAACAGGGTGGCTTAGAAGAGGACAGAGGAAGCGGTGGGCGCTACGATTGCTGTTTATGCAGGGAGCTTTGATCCGATTACGTGGGGGCACTTGGATTTAATTGAGCGCGCTTCTTCTCTTTTCGAAGTGCTCTTGGTCAGTATTGGAATCCACCCCACGCGGGTCCCTCTCTTTACTATACAAGAGCGTCTTGAACTGACGCGTGGTGTTGTTGCAGCATGGAAAAACGTTCATGTGGAGACGTTTGATGGCTTGCTTGTGGATTATTGTTGTCAGAAAGGTGCGCGAGTGATTGTTCGAGGGTTGCGGGCTGTGATGGATTTTGAAAATGAACTCCAGGTGGCTCATGCTAATGCGGACTTGGCCCCCTCAGTGGATACAATTTTTTTGCCAACCCGTACAAGACATGGGTTCGTTTCTGCCTCCTTGGTGAGAGAGATTGCAAAATACGGAGGGGATGTCAGCCGGTATGCTCCGCCTCTTGTCTGTCAGGCGCTTCGCGACAAATTTAGAAGGTCAGCATGAAGTGGAAAACAGTGTTATTGGTTGCTTTACTGTGGCCTTGGCGAGGTGGGGCAGTTGAGTCTCAGGTAGTCCCTCCAGAACCTATCAAAGAGGTTTTGGCTAAGTGGCCGCAAGGGTATCCGTCCTCTTCGAATCCGATGATTCCTCTTCTCGTCTGGATTGATGCCGAGGGAAAAGTGAAACAGGTGGAGTCTCAAGATACTTCGCTTGATCCCGCACTGGTGACAGCTGCGAGGGTGGCGGCGAGTCAGTGGGAGTTTAAGCCGGCCTTGCAGGGAGCAAAACCCGTCGGTGCAAAGATTCGGCTGGTGATTCAGTTTGAATCCCCTCCTTTGCTCGCTTCTCCTTCTCCGTCCGTCTCGGACGCTGCATCTTTCTCTTCGTTGCCGCAGGATCAATCCGACGAGGAATATCATATTAATGTGCGCAGTAAGCGCGGGAGGGAATCGGTTGCTGCAGGGGATATGGATATTAAAATCGGCCAGCTGGGGGATGTCCCGCGTCAGTCGGCGGAAGGTATGCTTCGTCTTGTGCCAGGTCTTGTCCTGACGAGTCATTCTGGACAGGGGCATGCTTCGAGTATGTTTATGCGGGGGTTTGATGTTGGGGAAGGGCAGAACATCGAATTTCAATTGGAAGGAATCCCTCTCAACCAACCCCTCAATCCGCATGGACATGGATATGCGGATTCTCATCTGATCATTCCAGAGCTGCTCCAGACGATTCATGTTATTGAGGGGCCTTTCGATCCGCGGCAGGGGGATTTTGCCGTCGCGGGGAGCATGAATTATCAGTTGGGGATGAAACATCGGGGGCTGTTTGCGAAGAGTGCCTATGGCTCTTTTGACACCAGACGGTTGGTGGTTCTCTGGGGGTCGCAGGAGCATTCGAATCGCACCGTCGGTGGGATCGATTTCACTGACAGCAAAGGGTTTGGGCTGAATCGAAAATTTTCGGAGGCGCGGACGATTGCACAGTATGAGCATACGTTTGAGAATGGGACTGTGCTCACTTTCTTGGGGTTGGGGTATGTGGCCCGCTTTGACAGTGCCGGTGTGATTCGGGAGGATGATGTAGCAACTCGTCGGATGCCTTGTGCAGCAGATCAAGACAGCCAATTTTTCTGTCTGTATGACTCAAACCAGGGGGGGATTACTAACTGGCACGGATTCTCGATGCGTCTATCCAAAAAGGCAAAGAGTTATGCGTGGGGAAACCAGGTGTTCTTGAATGTTCATCAGCTACGCTTTCGTCACAACTTTACTGGATTTCTTCATGATAAAGAGGTGCCTGGAGGTATGCAGCGAGGGGATGGGAATGATCAACTCTATCAGGCTACTACAGTGGGAGGGCGCGGTCATTACACCTTGAACTTGGATTGGAGGGGTGGCCGTCATGAAGTGGAAGTTGGATATTTCATGCGGTACGATTCGGGGACTTCTGCTCAACGCCGCTTGCGTTTCGATGATGGCTCCCCCTACCGCATTGATTTTTCCAATCAGATTGGATTCGCCAACTTGGGGTTGTACGGTGCAGGGCGCTTTATTGCATCCCCTTGGCTGGTCCTGCGAGGAGGACTGCGTGTCGATACATTTGGCTATTCCATTATCAATCAAAAGTCTTCTTTGACCGATGCGTTGGAACAGCGGCTTGCCCCTCCTTCTAGCGATGCGCTGGCGATGTCTCTCGAACCGAGGGCATCGGGGGAGGTGATCTTGACTCCATGCATGAGTTGGGTGACCAGTGCGGGGGTTGGGGTCCGCTCTGCTGATGCCAAAGGGATGATCAGCGATGCCGCTCCTGCTGGACTTGTCTATGCTACAGAGACAGGGGTGGTTGCCAATCGCAGAACAAATAGACAGGAACTGTTGGGTCGGCTCGCGGGATTTTATACGCGGGTGACTCAGGACCAAATGTTCGACGAAGAAGAAGGACGAGCTATCAACATAGGTACTTCTCATCGCTTTGGAATGATGGCAATGATGCGATGGATTCCTTGGTGGGGGTTGGATACCCAGGCGAGTCTTGCATATTCAGAGGCGTATTTATCTCGTTCCGAGCAGAATCCGTTGCAGGAGATGGCCGATCATCGCCTCCTGTACATCCCTCAATGGACTGCTCGCGCGGATGCATCGCTGAGAAGGTCACTGCCTATGACGCAGGGGAAACTCCATTATACGCTTGCTTGTGGAACATCGTACATCACTCCTCGCTCTCTTCCCTTTGACCAGCGAAGCTTAGCCTTTTGGAGTGTAGATGTTGCTGGGAAGGTACGTTGGAAGTGGATTGAAATGGGGATCGAGATGACGAACTTACTTGATCGGCGCAACCAGCAATTTATTCAGAGCTATCCTTCGAATTTTCAAGGACCAGAAGCCTTCCCATCCCGTCTTGTCCAGCCTCATTTTGCGGCCGGGCCGCCCCGCACGATCTTAGGAACGCTAACGCTCTATTGGGATCCTCTTCCCAATACATCCTGAGTATTCAATCTCTGCTCTTTATTATCGATGGAGTCTTGATGCGTCGCTTCTCTCTTTTTCTTATGCTTGGTTATAGTGCAGCAGTGGTCGATTGTGATGGATTGAAATCGCAAAGTACGGCTGCTTTTTTTGACCTTTCGATTGTACCAGTTCTCGCTGACGATTCAGCAGATCCCTCTTTGATGTCTTCTGTGGGTTGGAAAGTCAAGCTGGAAGAGGCTTGTTTGGCATTTGGTCCTATTTATTTGTACCATGATGCAGAGCAGCATGAAGCCGCTTGCCGGCCTTCCCCTCTGCATTGGTTGAAGGCTGGATGGAGTTGGCTGCTCCCTTCGGTGTATGCGCATGGAGCTTATGATGGTGATGGAGAAATGTCTGAGGTGTGTGGTGAGTGGACGAAACGGGTTGCCTTAAATGTTCTGTCGAATCAGATGCTCTTGTTCCAAACCCTATCGGGTCGGACGGAGTCGGTCACTTCATTTTCAGTCGTGCTTGGACCTGTTCGATCAAAAGAAGCAAGCGTCTGTCATCAAGGCGAGTACGCCTATGCGAGAGGAGTAGCGAGTAAAGACGGGAAAGAGATTCTGTTTGAAGGGGGGCTCTTTCATCAGGATGGGGAAGAAGAGCCTCGTGCTCATCGGTTGCCAGTGCGCGATGTGTCGATAGAGGATGGTGGAGAGATCCAGCTTCTGGTCGATTCTACCCAATGGTTTGATGAAGTTGATTTTGCTGGGCTCACTGTGTACAATGACGATGGAAGACGTCGGATTCTGCCTCGGAGCGAGGCTGCCGTTCTATGGCGACGGAAGCTGGAAAGCGATCAAAGTTTCCGTATAGTTCAGGTTTTAAACAAGAAAAGGTAAGGAAAGCAGAGGGTCATGCAAAAGCTTCTCCGATGTCGGACAGTGTTAGTGTATTTTCTGTTTGTTGGATGGTGTAGTAGTGTGGGAGGGGGGGGATGCCATAAGTCAACCAGGGTCATGGCCTCATCTGTTTCCCCAGCGTTATTGGATACGCCAGCCCTTCTTCAGCAACCTGGCCCTGTCTCTTCTTCTTCGCTCAAGCGTCTCGATATTTCTGAGTTAATGCCCGTCGATCCTTCTATATCTGCTTGTCAAGATTTCTATCAGCACGCGTGCGGCATATGGATGAAAGCGAATCCGATCCCTCCTGAATACAGCGCTTGGTATCGAGGGTTTCATGGCCTTGAGGAGCAAATCTCTCAGACGTTACGGACTTTTTTGGAGTCTTATTCAGAAAATCCAAGTCCAGAGAGACCTCATGAAAAGATACTTGGAGATTTTTACAGTTCTTGTATGAATGAAGATCAGATTCAGCAGGTGGGAGTTACCCCGCTTCAAGAGGCTTTGTGTGCGATTGACCAAGTGAAAGATTCGACCTCATTGGCTCATGTGTTGGCCATGCTCCATCGAAAAGGGGCTTACGCGCTGTTTAAGATCGACGTGACTCAGGATTTTCGAGATGCGACAGAGCTGATTGGCCTCATTCAACAAGGGGGGCTTACGCTGCCTGACCGCAAGTATTATCTGGAACCACAAGAGCAGGGGCCTGATAAACAAATCGAGCAAGCCTACCGGATGCATCTAGCCCGCATGTTCGTTCTCTCGGGAATCTCTTCAAAGGGCGATGCTGAGCAGTCTGTGGAATCCGTCCTCGCGATTGAACGGAAATTGGCTGGGGCCAGTCTACCGAGGACTCAACTCCGCGATCCAGCGCTCAATTACCATCGGATGCACCTCGCTGAATTAAAAAGGCTAGCTCCTCATTTAGACTGGGAAACCTATTTCCATGATTTGGGGGTTTTTCCATCCGTTCCTTTCAATGTTGCGCAACCTGAGTTCATCAAAGCAGTCAACCAGCTTGTAGCTTCGTACAATCCCCGTGATTCATCGCTGCGCAGGTACCTGAGATGGCATCTTTTGCATTCCATGACGCATGCATTGCCTAAATCGTTTGAGGAAGAAGAGTTCAGCTTCTTTCAGCGATTTACGGGAGCGAAAAAACTCCATCCTCGTTGGAAGCGGTGTGTGATTGCAACCCACAGTGTTTTAGGGGAAGCACTTTCTATCCCCTTTGTCCAGAAGAGCCTTGGAGAACAAGGGAAGGTGGAGGCCCAACATCTGATTGAACAAATTGAATTGCAGATGCGTCGTTTCCTTACCCAGAGCACGTGGATGGACGAGTCGACGCGCAAGAACGCATTTGAAAAATTGGAGCTTATGCACAATAAGGTGGGCTATCCAGGGAAGTGGCGTTCTTATGAACGACTCCGCCTCCAACGGGATTCTTTTGCAGAGAATGTAGCAGCTAGTCGCGCATTCAACCTGGACTATGAACTAGCCAAGATCGGAAAGCCACTCGATCGAGAGGAGTGGAAAATGAGCCCCTCTACGGTCAATGCCTATTATGAACCCTCCCTTAATGAAATGGTGTTTCCTGCGGGGATGTTACTCCCCCCTTTCTTTTATCGTCCGTTTTCCATAACGATGAACTATGGCGGGATTGGATTTGTGATGGGGCATGAACTGACCCATGGTTTCGATGATGAAGGGAAGCAATTTGATGGGAGGGGAAATTTGATCAATTGGTGGTCCTCTTCCGCCGAAGCCGTTTTTCATCAGAAGGCGAAGTGTATTGAGGATCAGTACAATGAGTACCGGGTGGTTGGCGACGTTCGGATCAATGGAAAGCTGACCTTAGGTGAGAATATAGCTGATCTAGGTGGAATTCGTCTTGCTTATGCTGCCTTTAAAGGATTGCAAGCGATGACTGTTGGGGCCGACACTGGCTCTTTTTCAGAAGAGCAACGGTTTTTTGTAGCATTTGCTCAAAGCTGGTGTGCAAATGTCAGGGAAGAAGAAGCGCGGATGCGCGTTGTTGTCGATCCACATTCTCCTCCTCATTTCCGAGTGAATGGCCCTCTCTCAAACATGCCTGAATTTGCTCGAGCCTTTGGATGCAAGTCAGGGGACGGAATGGTTCGACCGCAAGAAAAGAGATGTGAAGTCTGGTAGTCTTTCTAGCCTTGGAGTTTCAACCAGATCGGTAAACATTCTAGTGGATATTATGGGAAAATTATAGTAGGATAGAGGCTGAGCACAGTGGTTGATGTGTTTGCAGCCCATTGAAAGATGTCCCGTGTGCTTGCTTGTGGCCCTAGAGAGAGAATCAAATGCATAGAGCTACATTCCACAGAAGCTCCCGCTGCGATTGCCTGATCTCTAAATTTGTTGCGATCTCCATGTAAAATGACAAAAAAGCTTCGCTGAATAGAAGCGAGAATGGAGGGAGGTCCTTGTACGACTTGGTGTGAGCTTATTAAGAAGACAACTTCATCCGCTTCTTGCATGAGACGTGAGGTCAAAGGGGTGTGCTCTACAAAAAAAATCCAGTTCTTTGCGTTGAGGTATTGGATTAAGTGGAGCTCAAACTCTTCTGCCATGGGATACGGGAGATTGGCTAACGGCTCCTTGAGAAGGAGTACAGGAGCTTCTGTGGCGAGTACAGCAGCGACTTGAGTAAGATAGCGAGAAAAAGAATCGAGATGACTTAAAGGCTTAGTTTGCTCTTGAAGCCCTGTTTCGTGCAAAGCTTGCTTTGCTACATTTTTTGCTTGCTTTCGGGACAACCCTGAAAGCCGGCCACTCCAGTAAGCGTACTTTTGGGGGGTCCAAGAAGGAGGAAAAGCGGAATCGAAGGATACGGCTGCTGCTTGGCGAGAGGCGATCGCGGCGCGGGGAGATTGTCCCATCAGCTTCAAGCGGCCGGTTGTGGGGTTCAGCTTTCCTGTGATCAATCCGAATAGATGTTCGGTGGCCCCGAGAACCAATAGCCGTTGTCCTGATGTTTTGAAAGAAAGATCATCAAACACCACAACCCCTCCCTGTTCCAGGCGCAGGTTTTCCATTGCAAGCAATGGAAGGAAAGAAGAGTGGGCTTGTTCTAACGTTGCCATAGAGGGTAGTCGCTGTCAGGGGAAGGAAGGGTGGGTAGAAGACTGTCCAATAGCATACTGAAGGCGAATGTATACTATGTGCATTCCAATATGCGCGTAAATGGTATTGAATCGCGCTCTTGTCTGCTCATTTCTTGCATCGGTCATTTCAACAAAAATGGCCTCGCCGTGATTGAACATATCGTACCTTACACGATACCGTTCTTCCGTTGCTGCCAGTTGATGAGAAGTCGTTTGGGAAGCGCCTTTCGCCTCTTGCAACTGTTGCTGGGCTTGCGTGACTTCATTGAGCGCTTCAAGTACAGCTGACTTTTGAGCTTCTATGCTGGTTCACTGAACCGCTATCTCACTCATTCGAGAAGTGATTGAAGGAATATCGAGTGGATTCCAGGCTACAACCCGACTTACATCCCGACTCCCTCGGCACTCATCTTGTTGCTGCATAACGCGCACATTCGGATAGGCGATGATGCCATTTGCAGCTGTATCAAGTCGTGGGGGTATCCCCGCACGAACGATCTCCCTTTGTTTCTGAATCGAAAGCCTCATCTCTTCAAGGGCTTTCACTTCAGGCCTTTTCTCAGAAGCTTCGGCCCGCAAAGCATTGAGGTTATCCAACCCTTCCAGCGGAGTATCGGGGGATTCGAGTAGATTTTCTCCTATCCTGCAATTTGCGGAAGAGTTGTTGTGCGTTGCTACCCGAAGGCGCTCTTCTGCTAATTTGACTGCATCCGTAGCTGGCGCTTGCATCAATTTGACCGATTCAACTTGATCCTTTGCTTTTATAATACATCTGCTTTGGAAGCAGTGCCTTTCTCAAAAGCATGAGATACAACGGTCAAATGCTCTTCCGCCTGCTCAAATGATTGCTCCACCAGGATCACTTCTGTTTGCGCACGGATTCAATCGTAGAATGTCAATTTGGCTTCACTCCCAATTTTAAGGCGCATCGCTTGTTCTTCCCAGTAGGCCAATCGCTGGGAGTGCGCAGCAGCCGCTACCCCCTGGAATAACCGAAGAACATAATCTGAAAGAGGGATCCCAACCACCAATCGACCATCACGCTTATTAATTAGCTGAAAGAAACTCGGTGGGGAAGCTTTGATCGGAGAATCGGTCGCTTGATTAAAGGGGTAAGCGTGGGGGGGCTGGATTCGGTGTTAACACCATATCCCTGGAAAAGGATGAGGTGGGATAAGATAAGAGGGGAGAGACGAATGTGTCAACCTTGCGCTGTCAATTGTGGGATAAACTGCGCTGGACCCCTTGGAGTAATTCCATCGGCTGTCGATCAAAGGTGTCTTTCGCTCTCTGCTCTGTATCTTTCTTAAGTGTTTTTTTCTGAGGGGGAAAGACATTGAGATGCGGTGGGATTGTTTGCGCATAGATCTCTCTACTGTAGAGAAGGGTAAATGGGAACAAATTCCTGAAAAGTGTGCGTTTCACTATCGTACCTTTATGTTTTTTGGAGAGTCATCCTTAAGAAGTTAAGGGATGAGCACAGCCTGCGTTTACTTCTACTAAATGGGTCAGGTGGTCCCCTTTCTTATTTTTGAAGTTCTAACCTGTTCAAAAGTTGAATAAAAACAGGAACTTACGATAAGTGAAGAAATTGTTGAGCTGATCACTCCTCTGATGACTTGCAATACCTATGGGAGCTCTAAACTCACTACCATCCCCTTTTCCAATTGCAGTTGGAAGCATTCCCAAGATCATGGCAGCGCTGGTTATGATGATCGGGCGGAGCCGTTCATGGCCTGCTTCGATAATAGCTTGAGGGGGAGGTTCACCATGCTCTCGCACGTGCACAATCGCCCGATCGATTAAGAAAATCGTATTTTTGGTCACCAACCCCATGAGAAGAACGATCCCGATGAGCGTACCAGGGTACTGTTCGTGATGAAAAGGGCGATGATCGCTCCTAAAAGCGCGAGAGGGAAGGTCGACATGATCGTGAATGATGGAGAAAACTCTCGAATTGAAAGGTGGGGATAAGGTAAATAAAGGCGATGCCGAGTGAAAACACGAGCCTCGTGTTATCATTGATCTCATTCATAAGCCGGAGCTGACCATTGTAGGAAATTGCTGTTCCTGGAGGGAAGTTGAGTTTCTCGAATTTTGGCTTAATTTCGTTGATAATGTCTCCAAGGGGTCGTCCTGTGAAGTCCACACCACGAGCTGTCTGGTGCCGCGTTCTCGCTCGATCAGCTGAGGCCTTTCCTCTCAGTTAAGCTTGATCACATCGACAAGCTTGATAGACCCTTTGGCTCCTAATATGGTGATTTGGCCAACGCTCGCAAACACCCGGGCTCGATCAAGTTGAACTTGAGGCTTAGATCGTTCTGGTGAGTATTTAATTTGGATGTCATCTACACCATGCGTTTCCTGCAGTATCTTCTGTACTTGGTTCGATAGGGGGACAATGTCCTCGTAGTAGTCTCCACACACATTTAACACGATGGGTGCTTCTACAGCTGTCCCCTCGACGAAGAGTGGATCGGTCACTACAATTTTTGTGTCGGGGAGAGCAATCTTGCGCAATACATCGCGCGTTCTTGCTTTGAGAACATCGATCGAAGTCGTTTGTTCTGCTTTTGGGGTGGTCACAACACGCCATTCCGCTTTGTTCACGTCTCCAAGAAAGACCGATGGTTGCGTAGATTGTTTGGATGTCTGGCTCCTTGGGGAGCTTGCTCTTCCCTTTGGCGGCAAGTTCGGAAGCATAGATCAGCGAAGTTCCCTACGGGAACTCGATATCTGCGATGAATTGTCCTTTATCTTCAGAGGTGACGAATTCGGAACCTACAAAACGAGCTAGGTAGATAGCAGGAACAAAGCTTGCTATCGCTTCTGCCCCCACAATCAGCTTGTGACGAACGGCTGCCACAGAAGGCGTTCGATGGGTGTTGTCTATCGCTTGGGATGCAATTTAAAAGGGTCTTTTCAAAAAGGAAAGCTTCTCATCGTGCTTTTCTGCAAGCGATTTTGAAGAACGTGAAGAGAGCATCAGTTCGAGTGTGAACGCTACGAACAGAGAGATCAGGAACGGCGATGGAGGCAGTGATTCTGAACTGGCGGAAGAACTGTCCGACTATCCCTTGAATGAATGCGATCGGCACGAACAACGCTACCATACTGATTAACGTAGATCGTAAGTCCAACATAATGATCAGGATGATCAGAATAGCCGTAGAACTACCGAAGATGATGTCATCCTCGAATCTGATGCACGCTGGATTTAATACGCTCTATATTGTCGATCAGCAGCGAAGCGCTGATCCCTTCTGGCAATTGGGGTTGAAGGGTGGCTAGTTTAGCTTTGATCGCGTCAGCAACCGCCACGCTATTGCCTCCTGATTGGCAAACGACTTGAAAAGCGACAGCATCAGCTCCATTGATGCATGTTAACCGTTCGTATCTCTTCAAACCCGTCTTCCACCGTCCCCACATCTCGAATCCGAGCAGAAGAGCCATACGGTGCTGTGGCTACTGGTTACAATGATGTCGCGCGTCATTTCGACATCTTCAAATTCGCCGAGCGTTCGGACGCTGATTTCTTGTTGCTCTTTGTCAAAATGTCCTGAAGGGATATTGACATTTTCTGCTTGGACACGCGCTGCAATCGTTGTGGCATCGAGGTTCAATGTATCGATCTGATTGCGATCCAGTTCGATCCAGACACGCCGTTCCCTTCCGCCGAAGATATCGATCGAGGACACACCATCCACCTGTTCGAGTGCAGGCTTGATCGTATTGTTGATGAAGAGTCTCGCTGTTGAAATGGAGTCCTTGGATTTGACCGTATAAATTAGAATAGGGCTCGCATCGACGTCTGCTCGGCTGATCGACAACTCTTTGACTTCATCGGGGAGGTTACCTCGCACTTGAGCCACTTTTTCACACACAGAAGCGGAATCATCGACCATGTCTGTTACCGACTTGAAAATGACTATGACTTGCAACAGCCTTTCTTGGGAAAGAGGGCGGATGCGGTCGGTGCCATTGATCCCGACCATTGCATCCTCGATCGGTTTGGTCATGAGCCCCTCTACTTCATCAGGGCTGGCTCCTGGGTATTCGATCAAAACAGTGATGACAGGCATGGTAATATCGGTGAACAAATCGACACCCAATCTAGAAAGTCCAGGATTCCCAGGTCGCTGATGACCATGACTGTGAAAACAGGACGGTGAATCGCACGGAATCGATCACGAACTGAATGCGTGTGGAGATCATTTGCCCATCTTGCACACGCGGCACTTCATCTTGGGAACCAGGGCAAAGCATTTCTTGGGGGATGCGGAGAATGTTCAGAGAGGCTTCGCCTTGAACAACCCCTTTGACCAATAACCCGCTCAATACTAGCTTAGAGCCTTTATTGATGAATCGGGCTTCGAGCAGAAGGAATCTGGTGGTTGGATTGACCGTGGAGAGTATGACTGTGATCTTGTTCCTGATGGTTTGGAGTAGCACTCAGATATCGACATTAGCCCCTACTTTGGTGACTCCGATATCCCCTTTATAGTCCCATTTAATTGAGAATGGATAGAACGGTTAAATGGAAAACAGAAACATTCGGGTTCACAACACCATCCGCCCCCGATGGAATTTGAGTAATCACTCTGGCATAAGGGGCTTGAAGAGTGTTTTTGAAGATGCACATGTACCGCTTGAAGCTATACGCAAGCAGCTTCCAGTTGCGCCTGTGCTGCTTGCACTTGAGCGTGTGCTAGTTAGACTTCACTAACGCCTCATAAAATTATGGTTAACACCTGCCCCGCTTTGACTTGATCGCCGAGTTGCACGCGAACAGTTTGAAGACGGCCGATGGCTTTGAAGCTGATGTCTGCTTCCTGTATCGCTGCCAGACCACCAGTCCAACTACAACAGCGAGAAGCCCCCATCGCGCCCATTTGGGAACTGGAGATGGTGGTGGTTCTCCATGATGGCTTGCTTCTGCTCCCAGCCCGTGGGGTTCATTGCCTGATGGGGAAGCAGCATGGGTGCTGCTGTTGCTTGCTTCATGTCCTTCTTCGAGATTGTTCAATTGATTCATGGATTCTATTTTTCTCTCTCTTCCTCTTCGCTTTTCTTCTGCTCAAGGAGAGAAATAGCAGAAGCTTTGCGAGAGAGAAAGAAGTTTATTGCGTGTGTGCTTTATTGCAAGATAGATGAGATAGGGCTCAATATAGACGAGATGCTGATTAAGGCTACGATTTTACAAGGATTTGGGAAGGGTAAAGGTTAACTAACCCATGATGGGCTTTCAAAAAATAATTCTGTCTTTATCCAATTTTTGGGCGGAGCGGGGGTGTCTCCTGGTTCAGCCCTACAATTCAGAGGTTGGGGCTGGTACCTACAATCCTGCTACCTTCTTGCGCGCGCTGGGACCAGAGCCCTGGAATGTTGCTTATGTAGAGCCGTCTCGCCGTCCTACGGATGGACGATATGGGGACAACCCAAACCGTTTTCAACAATTTCATCAATTTCAAGTTATTCTCAAGCCCCCTCCTGAGAATATTCAGGACCTCTATTTGGAATCGATTCAATCTCTTGGGATCAATCCCCTCGATCATGATATTCGCTTCTTGGAGGATGATTGGGAGTCACCTACACTGGGAGCGTGGGGCTTGGGGTGGCAAGTATGGCTTGATGGGCTTGAGATTACGCAGTTTACCTATTTTCAGCAGGTGGGGGGATTTGACTGCCGCCCTGTTTCAGGTGAAATCACCTATGGCCTCGAACGCATTGCGATGGCTATTCAAGATAAAAGTTCAGTCTACGATGTGGAATGGGGCCCGGGAATCCCCTATCGAGAGCTCGTAAAGCAATCCGAGTGGGAGTGGAGCGCGTATAATTTTGAGTATGCGGACATCGATGCGCATTTTAAGACGTTCGATCACGATGAAGCGGAAGTGAAGCGGTTGCTGTCAATCGCTTCTGAACCACGAAGAAAATTGGTTTTGCCAGCCTATGATTTTTTGGTCAAAGCAGTCCACCAATTCAACGTTCTAGAAGCGCGGGGTGCCATTAGCGTTACGGAACGGGCGCGGTACGTTGGACGCCTTCGTGCGCTTGCGAGGCAAGTGGCGGCAGCGTATCTGGAACAGAGAGAAACCCTTGGATTCCCTCTTTGCCAGAAGCGACCAGATTTTGCTACCCAGAAAGAGGACCACTAGTCTCGTAAGCCTGCCTGAGTTTCATATTCGTCGGTCAATTCTGGATCAGTTTTCTATTGGAGATGTGCTGTTTGCTGTTCCGGGGCATGTTCTTTTGGTTGATTTTGATCGGACCTATCGTTGTGTGCAGAGCATCAATCACGCTCCTCCCCCCGAAGAACGGATAGGCCTTGCTCAATTTTATGCATTTGGCCTTCTGCATGAAATTTTTCATGTCGCCATCCGTTTTTACGAAACCCACACGCATCCTCACTTGTAGCAGACACTCGATCGCATGTTAGCGCCTCAATGCCAGAGGGAGTGTCGAACGGACCTAGAGCAATTTCTGTGTGTTTTCCTTCCTTCTGCAATCTATAAACAACAGATTACGGTTGAAGTACATCTCGATTCGAACAGTTTCGAAGAGAGACGCCCTCATGTGCACCTTACACTGGAGGAAGTATTATTAAAAGGCGAGGGAACCTGCAAGCGCTTGCTGTGGCCTATGCGGTGCATCGCCATGGAGATCACACCTGAGTTGGGGGTGCAGGTTGCTTATGAACACCTTCGCGCGTGCTACATGGGCTGGTGCATTTGGCTGGCTACCGACATTGTCTCTAACTATGCAAGGCTCGATTCCGATTGGGTTGCCGAGCATCTGGATTCTGGGGGAAGACTATCCTCCATTCTCTCATTACACGTGTCAAGGTCTTGACTTAAGTGCAAATGATCGAAATGAGTCTCTTTTTGGCAGGTGGCCATTGGAATGAATCGAACGGTGCTGTTGCCTTTAAATATGTCGATCGGAAAAACAACGGGTTCGTTACATTTATCACGGAGATGGTGGCACTGCAACTGAATTGTTTAAATCATGAGGTGAAGGAGGCTGTGAGCCAGACGATCCTTCAGGTTGCTCGTCTCTCTTCTGTGATTAGACTGGATGCAAGGATGATCTTGTCAAGCTGCATTACCAGCGGTTGTAGTTTCCACCTCCGGGTTCAGGGAAGGGGGATCCCTTCGCGCACGCTCTATTATATGCCATGCCATGACACAGAAACAGTTCCATCGCGATTTCCCAAGAGAATTTTGGCGAGAAATAGTTGGCTACGTGCAACGGGAAGTGCCGGATACCTTCCCCTTGCGGAAACCTTTTAGATGATGGAGGGGTGTCTGCCATTTAGGCATCACCCTGTCTATCATTCTTATGCTCTTATGCTCAAAATAAAGTGAAATGCCGATTGTCGATGGTTGATGAAGAAGGTGTTGGAATACGATCGGCAGATTGTAGGGCGATATGTCTATTTCATGAGTAATCCCGAAGAAGATACTACGCTCAGTCAATTCGGATAAAAGGGATAAATATTTTGGGATCTGTCTGATGATGAGCACACTCCTGGGACTCACTCTCTTTGGGCATGACCAACTGGAGGGTTTCAGTGAGCGGTATGCATGGGATATCCCCTCCCATTTTATGATAAATATCCGGACCAAGGGTTCCTGGAACATCGTGAACGCCCAATCTTCCCCTTTTTGCGAAAGCGCTTTCTGTTCACAGCTGGAACCATTTCTATTTTTATGACTTTTTCTCCTCCCATGGGAAAGTCAAAGAAGACGTTTTTGTTTATTCCAATCGATCCGAAAAAGAATCCGCTTTGATCGCATTTCACAGTCGACTTGCGGAAGCGGAGGGGTGGATTCGTATTTCGGTAGGGTGTCGTGAAGAAGATCAAGGACCTCTCCTCCACATGGATGTGATGAATGCTCTGGGATTTAACCATCGTCCCTCTCTGTTTTACGTTTTCCGAGGTGCGATCTAAGGTTTTGAACACACTCCATGCTAGTCAATCCCTTTTCGAATATGGCCTGTATCTTCACCTTATGGATATTATGCCTTTTTAAATTTTTCTGAGCGAGAAGATGTCATCGATACTTTACCATCAGCGCCTTGAGCTCCGATTGGGGGGAAAGGGATCCCTTCGGTAACGGATTATGAGCAAGAACTCAAATGGAAAGAGTGGGATGAAGCCTATTTTCAAACGGTAGGTGGCTAGACCGTTGTGACGCTGTATGAAAGGAATTTGGTTGACGGCTTACATTTCGAAGTCTTGGAACACCATCTTGAGCAATTTGAAGAAAAGGGGAAGCTATTCATCAAAGAAACCTCTTCCTCCTCTTTTCCTTTCTTGTTGTATGTACAAGGTGGGTATGAGACAGCTTTCTCCACAAGGGCAGAAATCGCCTCTTTCTTCCCTTCTGATGATCGCCGATTTTCGCTCGCTCACTTTGTTACTGCACTCCTCTTTGCAAAGGCTGCTGTCCTTTTCTCCTCAGTCAATGGGCTTACGCCGCTGCCTGGTGCCCCCTCGTGGTTGGCGCATCTAAAGTCTCTCTTGATCCAGTCTTGGAAAGAATAAGGGATTGAAGAAAAAGAAGCGCACGACATAGCCCGTCGGGTGATTGAGTGGGGGGAAGTGCATCAGTTCCATTGGACGCTGAGGTGGGGGAAAGACCCAAGCAGTTTTCTTCTAGCGCGATGGGGTCGCTGTCTCTTTCTGGATGCTGCTGTTGCATGGCAGGAGGAGAGCAGGTGAGTTTAACGCAAGCAGCGATCGAGTTGTTCTAGACTGGAGGCTTCTTGCACGCATCGAATCGTTCTCTTACTGGTGGAACGACCTATGCAAAAAGGGATCTCGTGTTGAAGGTTTGCTTCGATCTCTTTTTGACGTGTTTCAATCAGTGCTGGATCAGAGATATGCATTGCTTTCATCTGGAGCTCAACATTCTTGGCAATCAGCAATGTACATTCCGCCTCTGTGGCTTTATGTCTGCATGCACCTAGAAGGAAAATAATATTGATGAAGAGTACACATTTCAATGATTTACCTCCCTATCGTTCTTTTTCAAGTGGATAGAATAGATCTCTGTCTTAAGTTAAAGCTAGTGAATTGAGGGTTTGGATGGATTGGCCTCTTTTATTTGATTCTAACTCTTTTTCATGGCTGCTAGCAGAAAAAGTAGGTGTGGCATATATGCTCGCATGGGTAAGTGGTTTGAGCCTCACATTAACCCCCTGTGTCTATCCGATGATCGTCGTTACAGTGGGAATTTTTACAGGAGGCTCCAAGATACACTCGAAGGCAGCACGAGCCGCTCTTGCAGCAGCCTTTGTGCTTGGAATGTCGGTCGTTTTGACAGGGCTTGGAATTGGTTTTGCTCTCTCGGGGACAGTCTTCGGCTCGCTCTTGTCTAACAAATGGGTGACGGCTGCTTTTGCTATTTTATTTTTTGGTTTGGCGAGTGGAATGTTTGGCCTGTGGGATGTTGCGTTCCCTCTGCGTGTACAGCAGTGGCTCTCTTCCATTGGGGGCTTAGGGTGGAGAGGGGCTTTTCTGTTAGGTGCAGTCAGTGCTTTTGTAGCAGCCCCCTGCACAGGCCCTTTTCTCGCTGGGCTTTTGATTTGGATCTCGACCACACAGAACATTGGGTTGGGTGCAACGTTGATGTTTGTTTTTTCTTTAGGCTTGGGTTTCCCCTTTTTTCTGGTGGGGACCTTTGCTTTATCTTTGCCGAAGGGGGGCCTTTGGATGGTGGGGGTAAAGTGGGTGTTGGGATTAGTTCTGGCAACCTTTGCGTTTCATTTTCTTGCCCTTGCATTCCCTTCTTTTTCTATTCATGCAAGAAGTATGGTTGATGGAAGTTGGTCTTGGTTATGGGTGGGTGTAAGTCTTGTAATGAGTGGTGCTCTGTTTGTGGAGAAAGTCAAAAAGGGGATTCAGCAGAAAGATATCCTAGCCTATGCGCCCCTTTTTGTTTTATCGATGGGGCTTTTTCTCCTGGTCCTTCGTGCAGAATCACCCCCTCAAGGAATTGACTGGATGGAATCTGAAACAGAGGGGATTGCTCTTGCTGCTAAGGAGGATCGACCGCTTTTGCTCGATTTTCGTGCGGAGTGGTGCTCGGTTTGTAAGGAGTTCGAGCAGCGGACCCTTGCCGATCCCCGAGTCCGATCCGAAATGAGCAGATTTGTCCCAATCCGGATTGATCTTACCTATGAAGCGCATCCAAGTGCTCTTAAAGAAAGATATCGTGTTATGAGCTTACCTACTCTTATTCTTGTCGATCGGAGAGGAATCGTGAGAGCTCGTTTTCATGAGTTCATCCTCTCGGACGAACTATTAGCAGCAATGCGCGCAATCCCATAAGAATGAGCGTTTGAGTGAGGAGAGAGATGGAAGGAAAGGGAGAAGAGGAGGAGAGAGAAAACGTCCTTCGGGGAGGATGAGAGTCCTTCCCCAACTCGCTTTGCTCAGACATCGGGGTCCCTCCCGTCCTGAGGCCAATCCTTGGTTTCCTGGGAGCTATGAGCGAATCACCCCATCTCATGAGAATGGGTTCGGCTCTCTCAAGTTCCAAATCCATCGCCTGGTATGTTCACTACAACTTACCTGCCATGTCTTTAGCCAATAGTCCTGTTCATAGGTTGGTGGTTTTCCATAGGCATTAAGCAATCCTCGGTAGAAGATAGCACGGTAAAACCAGATGATTTCATCGGCTTGATAATCATACATTCCGGTGTTCGGCGCCTAACCGCGCTCATCCATGTTTTTGAATGAGAGTCGAAATGGGCTGTGCGCAAGGAAAGGCAGAGATAAAGGAGATTTCTTGTTACTTTTTATTCTCTCAAAAAGATTATACATTGAATGTGTTGCGCGCATCAATCATACCAAACTTGATCCCTTGTCCTATCCAGTGATCGACTATTCTTGCAAATGTGTTTTGATTTTCAAAGTTCGTTAAATAGGTGTGAATATGATCCTGAGTAGTTCAGCTCTTTGAGATGAATGAACAAGTCCGCATCATACCAAATAATTACGTGATCGAAAGACGGATGTTGATAGGGCTGTTGAAAGTCAGTCACCCCCTTCCTCCCTTTTCGATTCCAGAATGACCACATAGCATCGACTGTGTCGACTTTATGTGAATATCTCTTGTAGCAAAATAATGCTTCCACAATTTTTGATTGGCTTTCAATCAGAGAACAGCATAGCCCTGCCTGCTGAGGTATACTTTTAAGAGCATCCGATTATAATGTTGAATATAAGCCCACTTATCATTGGCGGGCGATTAGAATGAACTTATAAGCGTTCGATAAAGCAGCTCCTATAAAACCTCGTTCTGTTCCTACATAAAGTTGTCTTTTGGCTCTGCCTTGCTTAATATTCAAAGAGATGCTGTCCCTTTCATGGCTCCCTCAGAAAGAGATAAGGGACTTGTTGTCTCGTTGTCAGAGGGACAAGCGGACAAACATCCTTCCCTGCAAAGTATTAAAAACAACAATGGTAGTAAGGGAAATATTTGTAAGTAAGGCTAATATGAATAAAGGAAGGAAGAGTGCACGGGAAGGGAGTTGAACCCTTACGCCTTGCGGCGGTGGAACCTAAATCCACTGCGTCTGCCAATTTCGCCACCCGTGCAAATCCACCTCACTCTAGAATAGAATGCGCAATGCGTCGAGCTTGAACTTTGACAGAGTCTCCTAGCGATGAACTTGAAGTTACGCTATACTTTTCTTCTTCTTAATCTGAAGGAGTAGCTTTGATCGCTGAAGATATTTTGCAAAAAGCCTTACAGGATCCTTTTGACAAGACACAATGTGTAGGTCTGGGACTAAAGGTCGAGGGGAAAGTGCGAGACAGCTACCACCCCCAAAGAGGGCTGCGGTTGCTAATCGCAACGGATCGTGTTAGCGCTTTTGACCGAGTTTTAGGCTCCATCCCCTTCAAAGGGCAGATTTTAACATGCCTTAGTTATTGGTGGTTTCAACAGTTGGCATCTCTTGTCCACCATCATGTACGCCGAATGCCTGACCCGAATACACTTGAGTGCATCGAATGTACCCCTCTTCCTGTTGAGATGGTGGTTCGCCGTTTTTTGACGGGGACCACTTCCACCAGCATGTGGGTTCATTATCAGGCGGGAGAACGTGTTTTTTGTGGCTATGTGTTGCCTGAAGGGCTTCGTAGAAATCAGCGCCTTAATAAGCCCCTATTGACCCCTTCCACCAAAGCTCCTGCGGGTCAGCACGATCAAAGCTGTTCGCGAGAGGAGATCCTTCGCCAGAGCGGCTTGCCCGCGGATGCTTTTGATGAGGCTGCAGCCCTTGCTATGTTGCTCTTTGAAGCGGCTGAAAAACGATGCGCTGAAAGCGGTCTCTTGCTTGTAGATACCAAATATGAATTTGGACGTACCCCCGACGGAAAGGTCGTTGTGATCGATGAAATCCATACGCCGGATTCCTCTCGCTTGTGGAAAGCCGACAGCTATGAAGAACGGTTGAACGCGGGTGAGGAGCCTGAGTCTTTGGATAAGGATTTCATCCGCCATTATTTCCAGACCCAAGGGTTTCATGGAGAAGGGCCTATCCCCCCCTTCCCTGATGCCATTCGAGTAGAGGCCGCTAGGCGATATGTACAAATATTCGAGCAACTCACAGGAGTACCCTTTGAACCGAACACAGAAAATCCGCATACACGTCTTCAGAACAACCTCGCACCCTACCAACAGAGATAACCATAAGTGATAAAAGCGACTATCCTTGTTCGATTAAAGAGAGAAGTGCTCGACCCCCAGGGCGATGCAGTCGGGCGAATGCTTGAAAAGTTAGGATTTCAAGAGGTGAAGAGGGTTCGTGTCGGTAAACTGATCGAACTTGATCTGGATGCGCATCGGACTCAAGATCGAGAATACCTCCTGGCCCGATTGATTCAAATGGCGGATGGACTCTTAGCGAATCCAGTGATGGAGACGTATGAAATTCAGGTGGAGGATTCAGGATCAATGGATGGAGGGATAGGTGGCGCTCCTAAGGCATGATAGCCCCCATCCACATGGATTATTTCTCCTGTAGTGGATGAGAAAAAATCAGAAAGGAGAGCGCACACAGCTTTCGCTACGGAATCCATATCTTGATGCCCCCATCCGAGCGGAGCTTGTCCCATCCAGCTCTTTTCGAGTACAGCAAATCCCGGTATGGCTTTGGCGGCGATTGTCGCTAGGGGCCCTGCGGCAACGAGATTGACTCTTATTTTTTTTTGGCCTAGTTCGCGGGCCAGGTAGCGTGTACAGGATTCGAGCCCCGCTTTGCACACTCCCATCCAGTCGTAAATCGGCCAGGCCAGACGACTATCGAAATCAAGACCTACGATCGATCCCCCTTCTTTCATGAGAGGTACAACAGCTGCTGCGAGCTCTTTAAGGCTGAACGTTGAGATTCGAAAAGCAGTTGCTACGCTTTCCCAGGGAGTGTTCAAAAAGTTTCCTCCCAATGCATCTTCTGGTGCGTAAGCGACGGCGTGGACTGCACCGTGAAGGACCCCCCACTTGGTTTGGAGGGTTTCTCTGAGGGCTGCGAAATGTTCGGGTTGGCTTACGTCTAACTCAAGGATATCAGGGACGGGAGAGAGCCGCTTGGCGCTTTTTTGGGTGACCGACATCGCTCGACCGAAGCTTGTCAGTAGGACTTCAGCCCCTTGCTGCTGGGTAACTTCAGCAATTGCATAAGCGATCGAACGGGGGGTTAAAACGCCTGTAATTAATATTTTTTTATTCGCAAGAATCATGAAAATTCACCCAGTGATTGGGTCGGAAGTCCCTATCACAATAAAGGTTGCCCTTGTGTACAGGGGAACCAAAGATAATCTTTATCAGCTTGTACTGCGTCATAGATGTGGGAGGCAAGAGAATCTAGAAAGATCATGATTGTGGTGTTGGGATGGCTGGCTGCACCGACCGGTTCCAGAGTGTATTCGGATTCGAGCATAGGGTGGCTGGTTTTCTGCTGGTAGCTAACGAAAGGGTTGGGTGAGATGGCCAGGTAATTTTCTTTTTAAGGTGGTTTGGGATTCATCTGTTGCCAGAGCCGGACGGCATCTTGCGTGTTGGGGCGAAATGGCATTCCGCTTGGATCTTGTCTCAGCGGGTTGGGAACAAGCTGCATGGTGACGAGCTGTTTAAGCGATGCCGATTTTTCGGGCAACTCCCAGATCGCATCGAGCGTATTTGCTTCGACATGAATCGTTTGAGTTGCAGCAGTCCACTAGGGAGCGAGAGGGACTTCGAGAGGAGAAGGAGGATGGATGATGAGATCCAGGGGTTCGGTGGTTGGGTCGAGAGGTCTTTGGCCGGTCGGGATAAAAAGCGGATAAGGCTTGGGGGGGGGAGAAGAGGCCATACCCTTTGAATGAAAAACGATGCGTGGTGTCGGAATTCAGATACACTGCATCCGTAGAACAGGAGTCCCATGTGGTTTTGGCTGTGCGGTAGCGCTGCTTCCGTCACCTCGCGCTGAGTCAAGAAGGGAAGTAGTTGATCTCGCTTCCCTTCTGCTTATAATTGCAAATTACCAACGTTCCAACCCTTTCGGCATCTTGTAATGACGCTGCACGACTTCATTCAGTTCGCTGAGAGTTGCAGTCGTAGCTTGCTGAGATGTCATCACTTCGGTAAGGATCAAGATCTGTTAGATCTATTCTGTGAGTCCTCGTTGAGGTGTCAAGGGGGAAGTGAGAGGGAGAGATGATGTTGAGGGGGAAAAGTGTATGAACCGAAATCGACTTATGGTAAGGGTACTCTCCGCACAGCACCGCCCCTATCAGATTTGCTTGGAACAAGACTCCCTTTCTTTTAAAGGATCTGTAGCGCCATGGAAGCCTCTTCATAACGAATGTGGCTGATTGTTATACTTCTTTTCTTCTCTAACTTCCCGAAAGAGGCTAACAGCAGAAGAGTAAATTGTCTTGATCGATTGTGGATTCTTGGCATTCAACAGATAGTCTCTGAAGGGTTATGGAACACAGATGAGCAGTCGAACCATCGGCTTTCTTTTGATTTGCTTCTTTCTCCCTGCGTATTTTGCATGGGGAGGGGAACGAGAACTGCCCGAAGAGTGGACTCTCCAAGAGATGCTTTCTCTTTTCCGCGTTCGTGGTTTGGATCTGCTTCTTGCCGACGCTGCTGTGCTCAAGCAACGAGGGGAAGGGATCGCGAGCGCAGCGCTTTCGAACCCTCAAGTCAGTTTTGTAATCGGTCCGACAATCAACCATGTCAAAGAACCTGGGTGTAGTGGCTGCGTGCGTGAAAATATTGCGTGGGGGATTTCTGACCAAGGAGCCCTCAGTTCTCTTCTCACGGGGAAACAGGCACTCAAAAAAGGGATTGCTCAGGGTGCTCTCTGGGCGATGCAATGGTCCCGTCGAGATGCCCAGCGGCACTTCGAATTTATTCTTAAGACGAATTATCACGAGCTCGCTTCCGCTCAGCAAGAACATGCCTTTTTGAAGGAGCTGCATCGTAGTCTAACACAGTTGGTTGCCCTTTATCAGGCCCACTACCCTGGGACTATCGATCGAGCTGAGCTGGATCGGATGGAGATAGAAAAGCTGGAGGTGGATCAGGCCCTGGTGGACAGTCAACAGCAGATCAGAAAAGCGCAAGTTGAACTTGCTCAACTCCTTGGTGTTCAAACACAGATCCCGTCTTTTCGGGTAAAGGAGTATTCAATCCCTCACTGGTTTGCTTCTTTGCTGGAACCAGAAAAAGAACAGGAGTTGCTTAAGACTGCGATGAAACGTCGACCCGATCGATTCATGCAGTCTGCTTTGTTCGCAAAGGCGGTGACGGCGCTTCATTTGGGAAAACGGGAGCGCATCCCTGAAATTGAGCTTGGGATGGGATTTAATGGGATTGGATATGGACAGGATGCACCGAGTCCACCGTACCTCGCGGCGGTCGTTTCCACTTCGATCCCTGTCTTTTATCAGCGGCAAGGGGAAATTGAACGAGCTGCAGCAGGATTGCAAGCGCAGGCGATCGAACAAGCGAAGAACCACGCGCAGATTGTATGGGAAGTCCATGCTGCTCTGGTCGCTTTTCGTGCCTTCTATGAACGTATGGAAAGAATGCGTTCAGAGATGATTCCTTGTGCAAAGACAGCGAGAGATCGCGTGGAGATGCAGTATAAGCAGAGAGCGGTGAGTCTCATTGATGTGTTAGATGCCCAGCGGCAGTACATCAAGACCCATTTTCAGTATTTGGAAGATGTGCAAGCGTGTTGGAGTGCTATGCATCAAATAGAATATGTGGTGGGGATAGAGCTTGGGGAATGAGGATGTTCCTTTCTCTTCGTTCGAGTAGCCAGAAAACTGTATGGAGTTGGGCAGGGATAGGTCTCTTTGTACTTTCAGCTCATTCTATTTGGGCAGAAGGGCCTCCTCTCGCTGCGGTTGCTCCTCCTCTTCATCAACCATTGCAACTCTCTTCCCCTCTGACGCTCAATCAGGGATTGCAGCTGTTTCGTGCCCGCGCTTTCGACTTAAGATTAGCGGATGCGCAAGTCCAGGTGGCGCAAGGGGATCGAAGAGCAGCAGCTGCAGTTGCGAATCCGAGTTTCTCGGTGCAGGCGGGGCCTACCTTCAATTACAATCCAAACGTGGAGGGGTGTTCGGGATGTCAGCCTTATGCGGTGCAGTGGGATGCTTCAGACAATGGGGCTTTCCATTCTTGGCTTTCGGGGAAGCGAGGATTGCGAATCCGATCGGCTGAAGCTGCACTCGGGGCAGCCAAGTGGAATCGGGTAGATGTGCAACGAGTGCTCGAAGCTCGATTTAAGATCCAGTACACTCAGGTTGCATGGGCCAAAGCAGCGCTCGATTTCTCAAGAGAGCAACAGAGCAGTCTAGTCCAGACGGTAAAGCTCTATCGGGCCCGTTTCCCTGGGGTCATGGATGAAGGGGCGCTTGCTCGGATTGAGCTGCAGAAACTTGAGTCTGACCAAGCGGTTACCACCGCTTGGATGAATTATCGTCAGGCTCAGTTGGGGCTCGGTTTTTTACTTGGAATGCAAGGAGAACAGCAAAAAATTGAAGTGGAACAAGATATGTTGACATTCCGGCCGATCCGATCCCTTCAATCTGTGTCTGAATCCGATCTAATCACGCGGGCGCTGACTCATCGGCCCGATCTTCAATCAATTGGATGGGAAAGGGCTCGCGCTCTCTCTGAACTAGAACTTGCCAAGCGTGAGCGGATTCCTGATATTGCTTTGATCACGCAATATAGTCAGCTTGGACAAGGTCAGAATGGAGGGCAGCCAATGAGCATTAGCTTCGGTATTTCTCTTGAATTGCCTGCTTTTTATCAACAGCAAGGGGATATTCAGCGTGCTCGTGCGGATGTGAAGACGCAGGAGCTCTCTCAGGCCAAAATCGTCTCTCAGGTGGTTGCTGAAGTGACCTCTGCATGGTCTGTTTACCGTACTGCTTGTGAGCTTGTGGAACGGATGAAAAGCGAAATCTTAACGCGCGCGAAGGTGATTCGAGATAATGTCCATT
This sequence comes from Pajaroellobacter abortibovis, assembly GCF_001931505.1. NCBI lineage: Bacteria > Pseudomonadati > Myxococcota > Polyangiales > Polyangiaceae > Pajaroellobacter > Pajaroellobacter abortibovis. The sequence goes on from NZ_CP016908.1 coordinate 140,856, forward strand.
ACCAGGTGACGAAAGGGATTGCGGAATTGGCTTTGATCGATTTTTTGGATGCGGAACGAACTTATATTGCTACGCATATGGATTATCTCAATCAAGTGATGGCTTACTGGACAGCGGTCTATCAGCTTGAACAAGCGATTGGGGAGGAGTTAAACGAATGAAGAAAGGGCTCCTGATTTGGCTGGGGGTGGTGCTCGGGATTGGTTTGGGGTTAGGGGGGGTGTCTCTTCGGCAGGCGAGGGCTCTGGATGGAGGGGGGGATGCTTCCTGTTTGCAGGATGCAGGGTGCACTTCTCCAGAAGAGGGGGGTGCGGGGAATGAGGACGAGGAGGAATTGTCTTGCGAGGCTGGGATTTGTCCTACGACCACGCCGGACAATTGGGGATGTGTGGTAGGGGCTACTCGATTGTCGAGATCGGGTGATAAAGGTGTGGGAGATCTCCTTCTAGCAATAGGGATAGGACTTCTGCGGCTTAAGTCTATCGTGTCAAAAAAGCACAGAGGAGGGGGAACCTGGCTGTGGGCCATCTTGGTTGTTTCTTGTGTGATGGGTTGGCGTAGGCTTTCGTGGGCAAAGCCTGCTTCGAACCAGAATCCAAAGGAGGGCTCTTCTGTGGGTCAGGAAAGGAACTTGGTCTTTTCTATAGAGGACGAGGAGGAGGAAGAGTTGAGAAGGCGATTTGCTCTTTCGTATAATCCATTTACGCTTCTCCTGACTCGGGTTGGTCTTAATTTGGAGGCTCTCTTGATTTCCCATCATGGATTGAATCTGACTTTTTTCTATGCGTCTACCCTGACCAACGAAGATTCGCATAACAATCGGTTCCAGGGGGTAGGAGGAGAATTGGGATATCGCTATTATACAGGGGAGTGTGGGCTTCGAGGTCTTTACGTTGGACCTTCGCTTCTCTTAGGGATATATAATGCAATTCCTCTTGTTGGGGATCGGATTCCTTATTGGAATGTGGGGGGGGCACTGGACATCGGTTGGCAGGCGATTGTGGCCAATCGGACAGTTGTGGGGGTGGGAGGGGGGATACAGTATACAGTCCCAAGTGAGAAATTCCCCGCTCAGGAACTCCCAGCTTCTGTCTATGCGATTGAAGGGTTCCGTCCGAGGTTTTTGATGGCGTTCGGTTTTGCATTCGATTAATTGGGTTGGTTAAGTTGTTGTCTATGAGCCGAAAATGGTGTCGCAGGAGTGACTTTTTCTTGGGTACATGGTGGTGGCTTGTTGTTCTGTTTGCTTGTAAAGGTGGGGAAGGGGTAGCTATTCAGTCTTCATGGGATAAGAATGGGGTCTGGCTTACAGAGAGTCAGATGCGGGAGCACCAGGTTGTCCTTTATGACGTGGTTGAAGTTGATTTGGAAGAACCGATTAAATTGACTGGGCGAGTCGATTTTGGTGAGGAGCGGATGGCTAGGGTCCTCCCACCGTTTGCTGGACGGGTGACTCGGGTGGATGCACAATTGGGTCAAACTGTTCAATCAAAGCAGCGCCTTGCTGTGATCGAGGCTCCGGAAATGGTGGTGGCTTCGTCGGATTGGAAGAAAGCCAAGACGGAGTGTTTGGTTGCAAAGCGAACCTATGAGCGTCAGCGTGTGCTATTTGAGCAACAAGCTGGGTCTGGAGTGGCTTTTGAGTCTGCTGAGGATCAGTATCGCAAGGCGGTTGCTGAGCAGGATAGGGCTCGTCAAAAGGTTTTGGGATTTCAGTCAGTTCCCGCTTCTGGGGGGATGGCTCAGGCTTATTCTTTGATCTCGCCGATAGCTGGTCATGTAGTGGGGCGCAGTGTCCGTTCTGGTCTTGAGGTACAGGGGCAGTATGGAGGGGGGCAGTCCGTTCCGCTGTTTACGGTTGCGGACCTTGGGCAGGTGGCCATTTTTATGAATGTGCCTGAGCGTTTGATTCCTGAGGTGAAGAAAGGAAAGGGGGTTCGTGTTGTGGCGAGAGGATATCCAGGGCACGTCTGGGTGGGGAAGGTGGATTGGATTTCGGATGTTCTTGAGGCCCAAACTCGTACGGTTGCGGCACGATGTTTGGTGGAGAATCCCGATCATCTGTTGAAGCCTGAGATGTTTGTCGATGTCCAGGTACAAGGGAGGCACGAGTTGGGACTTTGGATTCCGTCCGCTTCGATCTTGCATTTTGGGGAGCATGTGTTTGTTCTGATCAAGACGGATGAAGGGGTGGGGAAGGTTTTTCTGCAGCCATGGCCTATTGGTGTGAGGGATGGGGAATTGAATGGGGGTGTTCTTGTCGTTCGCAACCTTTCGAAGGGGCAGCAGGTTGCGGCGGGTGGGGTTTCGTTTCTTTTTCAGTCGTTTTGATAGGAAGACATTAATGGGATATAATTGGGTCAATCAAACAAAAAAAACGCTCGCTGGGGATCAAGTGAACGAAGGGAGGAGCGAGACGGTAGAGGGTGGGATAGAGCCTCGCGTGGAGAAGGGCACCCTACAGGTGAGGTGGCAGGGGCGCTTCCCCAACTCGCTTCGCTCAAACATGCAACCCGTCCGCTGTCATCTGTAGGGATAACCCTTCTCAGCCCCTCCCCCTCCACACGCTCTCTCCTGTCATCCCCCCTCCACCCCAGCTCTCCTCTCCATCCTACTGCCCTTTTTCGTCCCTCTTCATGAGTGAATGTTCTTCGTGGGCTTGAAGTTGTTTGTGATTTGGTTGGGCTTTGTTGGGTTAGATTTTTGGTGACGAGTGTTTTTTTGAGCGATGGGGTCTTGCGTCGCGCTGGATGATTGTGTTTGGAGTAGCAATCAGCGATGATTCAACAAATAGTACGCTTTGCTTTAGAAAAGCCGTTTCTTGTTTTGATTGCGGTTTTTTCTCTGATTGGGATGAGTATTTTGGCGCTGATGCGGCTTAATATTGAGGCTTATCCTAATCCTGTTCCTCCTCTTGTAGAGGTGATCGTTCAGCCTGAGGGGATGAATGCTGAGGAAGTCGAACGGTATATCACGGTGCCTCTTGAGATTGGGCTCGCGGGGATGTCTGGTTTGGATCGCATCAGTTCTCAATCGATTTTCGGGTTGAGCGATGTTAAATGTTATTTTAAATGGGGGACAGAGTACGCACGCGCGCGTCAGGAGGTCATTAATCGCCTTTCTTTTGTACAGTTGCCTAATCAGGTTGAAGCACAGATTTCCCCGTGGAATGCAACGGGGGAGATTTTCCGATACCGTATAGAGGGGAGGGGATATACCCTTGAAGAGCTCAAGACGGCGCAGGACTGGATACTTGAACGCCAGTTTAAGCAGGTGCCTGGTGTGATCGATGTGGTTGGGTATGGGGGAAAAATTAAACAATATCAGGTACAAGTCGATCCTTATCTTTTGAAAGGGCGCCATGTTTCCTTGGGTCAACTGCTGGAGAGCATCGCCAATGCCAATCAAAATGTGGGTGGGCAGCGGTTGACGTTGGGGGAGCAAGTGTACGATGTGCGTGGAATTGGTCTCATTCGGGGGATTGAAGATATTGAAAATATTGTAATTTCGGCCTCTCAAGGGGATCCGATTCGGGTTAAAGATATTGCTCGCACCCAAATCGGGCATGCTCCGCGATTAGGGATGGTGGGGTTCGATGATCAATCCGATATTGTTCAAGGTATTATTCTCATGCGTTATGGGGAGGCTGCCTTGCCTACCCTTAAAGGGGTGCATGCGCGGATTGAAGCGATTCGTCAGAATCATGTCCTCCCTCCTGGAATGGATATCATGCCTCTGTACGATCGTGGCTCGCTGATTCATCTGACGACGAAAACGGTCTTTGAGAACCTTGTGCTCGGAATGGTGCTTGTCGCAATCGTGCTGTTCTTGTTTTTAGGAAATGCGCGTGCGGCTCTCATCAGCGCGCTCAATATCCCTCTTGCACTTCTATTCGCGATTTGTGGGGTGGTTGGGTTCAATGTGTCCGCGAATCTTTTGTCGCTGGGGGCTGTCGATTTTGGAATTGTCATCGATTCTACCGTCATCATGGTGGAAAATATATTCAGGCATGCAGGTCCACACACGAAGGGGACGATGGCGGAACGCATCTTAACAGCAGCTCATGAAGTGGCCTCCCCACTCGCCTTCTCTACCCTGATCATCGCGGTTGCGTTTTTGCCTATTTTTAACATGACGGGTGTGTCGGGAGTGATTTTTTCACCGATGGCCCATACCTATGCGCTTGCGATCGCGGGGGCTATTCTTCTGGCATTGACGCTAACCCCCCTTCTCATGAGCCGGTGGAGTCTTCCTCTTGCTACGGAGAAAGAGGGGCCTTTGATGGCTTTTTTGCATCGGATCTACCGGCCTTTCTTTGAGGCAGCCATTCGGAGGCCCAAGCGAGCCCTCTGCCTTCGAATAATTCCGATTGTTCTGTGCGGTGTCCTCTTTCCATTTCTCGGTCAGGAATTTATGCCTCAGCTAGAAGAGGGAAATTTATGGGTGCGCGCCTCTCTGCCGATGTCCATCAGTTTTGAGCAGGCCTCTAAGTATGTGGAACAGATGCGTGCTGTAATCTGGGGTTGTCCAGGGACGTCAGGGGAAGTGTGTGTCGAACAAAATCGGAAACATCCGGAGGTGACTCACGTCATCTCTCAGCTGGGACGTTCGGATGATGGGACGGAAGTGGCTGGGTTTTACAATGTTGAATTTTTTGTCCCGCTTAAACCGTTTGAAGAATGGTCGCGTGGGTTGACGAAGTCCAAACTGATTGAGCAGCTCAGTCAAGAACTCTACCAGACGTTTCCCGATGTGATTTTCAATTTTTCTCAATGTATTAAGGACAATGTGGAGGAAGCGCTTTCAGGGATTAAAGGGGAGAATTCTGTGAAGGTGGTCGGGACAAAACTGCATGTGAATGAAGAATATGCAGGAAAGATTGCGGCGCTCATGAAGACCGTGAGAGGGATTAAGGACGTTGGGATTTTTCACACACTGGGTCAGCCCGATGTGAGGGTTGTACCAGATCGTGTGGCCTGTGCGCGGTACGGATTGAATGTTGGAGATGTGACCTCAGTCGTTCAAACCGCAATCGGAGGGAAGGCGGTAACGCAGGTGTTTGAGGGGGAGAAGCGTTTTGATCTGACAGTGCGCTGGCTGGAGCCCTACCGATCTTCACTAGATGCGATCCGAGCCATTCATGTGACCAACCCTGATGGAGCCGATATTCCGCTCGGCCAGATTGCTGAAATTTCCTTGCAACAGGGGCCGAGTCTGATCCATCGGGAGAATGGATTGCGTTATACACCTATCAAATTTTCCGTGCGTGATCGGGATCTTGCGGGAGCGATTGCGGAAGCTCGAGAGAAAATCCGTTCTCAGATCGCTCTGCCCTATGGTGTGAGGTTAGAGTGGGGCGGAGAAATCAATGAGTTGCGGAGTGCAGAGGAACGATTGAAAGTAATTATTCCGCTTACTTTGTGTCTGATTGCATTTCTTACATATACCGCGGTTAAAAATTGGTTGGACACGCTGATCGTTCTCATTGATATCCCTGTCGCGTGTACTGGAGGGGTTCTCGCGTTGCTCGTGACGCGAACCCATTTTTCCGTCTCGGCTGCAATGGGATTTGTGTCGATTTTTGGGATTGCTATTCAGGATGCGATTTTATTTGTGACCTATTTTCAACGTCTGAGGGAAGGGGCTGGCTTACCGATTGTGGAGGCGGCTCGTGAAGCCGCTGAGAAGCGATTTCGGCCTGTTCTAATGACGACATTGGTTGCAACGCTTGGACTCCTCCCTGCTGCTCTGTCGAATGGGATAGGGGCGCAGTCTCAAAAGCCTATGGCTATTGTAGTGATAGGAGGCTCTTTGATCCTCGCGTTGTTGACACGTGTCCTTCAGCCTCCACTACTCGTAATGGCGCATCAGTGGCTCGAATCTTCTTCTGGGAAAAGGTTGGTTCCTTCATGAAGCGGGATAAGCTTTATGCGGGTTTGGTAGCGTTGCTCGCTTGTTGTAGCTATAAGTCTCTGGTTGCTCCGGAAGGAGATAAGCCCCTGGAAGGAGAGGTCTGGCTGACAGCGGATCAAGTCGAAAAAAGTCACCTCCGGATTGAGGCGGTGGAAGAACGGCCGATTGTGAAGTGCCTAGTCGCTTTTGGACGGATTGCTTTGGATGAACAGCGGGTGTTGAAGATCTATCCCCCTCTTGCTGGACGGGTGACGCGTATTCATGTGAAGTTAGGCCAGCATGTGAAGAAGGGAGATCCTCTTATTTCGATTTATGCTCCTGATATGGGGGAGGTTTCCTCTGACTTGATCAAGGCAAAGTCGGAGCAGCTGCTTGCTCAGAAGGAGTATCAACGCCAGAAGGATTTGTTTGCGCACCATGCCACGTCTGCCCAGGAGTTGGAAAGTGCAGAAGGAAATTATCAAAAAGCGGTCGTAGAGGTAGAGCGCGCAAAGCAAAAAATGCTGCTTTTCCAACGTTTCCAGCTGGACACGGTAACTCATACTTACCTGGTGCGGGCACCTATGGAAGGAGACGTCCTTGCCAAGGCAGTGACTCTAGGAATGGAAGTCCAGTCTCTTTATGGGGGAGGTGATCTTTCTGAACTTTTGGTGATCGGCTCAACAGACCGAGTATGGCTGATTGCAGATTTGTACGAACAGGACATATCCGTGGTGCGTATGGGAGATGTACTCAACGCGATCCCTATGGCTCTTCCGGATAGACAGATTCAAGGGCGTATCGAATGGATATCCCAAGAGGTCGATCCTGTGACCCATGTCCTCCATGTGAGGACCAGTTTTGCAAATCCAGACAGAGCGCTTAAACCGGAGATGACAGTGCGTGTAAGAATTCAGGCGCAGGAAAAAAGAGCCTTGGCTATCCCATACCGTGCGTTGTTCCGTTATCAAGATCAGGCGATCGCTTTTATGCAGGTTGGTCAGACTTCGGATGGGCGCTTTCGGTTTCGTAAGGTACCTGTGGAAACAGGGGATTTTGACGATCAATGGATAGCTATCCGAGATGGGCTAGCAAAAGGTGCGCTTGTGGTTACGGCAGGAGGAGTTTTGCTCCTACCAAATCTGTGATCGCCCTGGTTTCTAGGATTCGGTTTGACAGGAAACAGTTTTCTTCAAGCCATCTTAAAATAACTTGCCATTTTATATGGATCGTGGTGGTTTGATTAATTTCCCGAGAGGATATTGGATTTCTTTGTTCGTGGCAATTCTCCTAATGTCATCTTCGTCCAGCACAGGGATATTTTGAGAGTTGCTTGTGTGGGTGATCGTAAGATTTAATTCTTGGAGTGCTAGCATCGAACGGAGTAATTGAAACAAAATTTCTTTATCCGTTATATCGACTGTTATCTCGAATTGCTTGAGCCGTGGAAAACAGAGTAGGATCCAATTATTGGTTCGATGAATGTAATCTCCTAGTTTAAGGATTTCGAGTTGAGTAAATTTGGAAAATTCTTCTAAAGATTTCAGCTCTATGTTTCCAATTGAATGACTGATAAAATGATTTAAGTGTGGAAGCATTTCCCGAATTTGTTCTACATGTTCCCTTTTCCAGTCATTGTCCGTTGAGATTTCCAGTGTTTTGAGAGCATGGATATCCCGTAAATAGTTGAGTGTTTCTTGCGTAAAAGATATTAATTTATTTAATAGCGTGTAAATCTCTCCAGGAACTACTGTGTTCCAGGATCTCCTCATGGGGAAAAGAACAAATGGTTATTCTTAAATGGGGAATAATTCATTGCGTTCCCTTCCTTTGAGTTCTTCTTGTTGCTGTAGTGCTTTTTCTAACTCTTCTCCAGAAAGACTCGTTTTTAATGTTAGAGTAGGCCAAGAATAATGGTCTGTGGCGTTTAGTTCTTGAAGCATCTATTCGATAGCCGCGTCTACGGGAGTACGTATCTCTTCGTCTTGATGCAGCTCCTAGAGTGTTTCTAGGTTGTCTTTTGCCAAGACAAGGATGAGTTCTATTGTGGCTCTTTATAATTCCATAATTCCGATAAAAGCGAAGTCCATTTGGATTCTACCCTGGGACTTGCATATTGTTGTGAGTCCCACGCAGTAGAATCAAAAGGATGTTTCTGACTATCAGTTCCGTCCTACAGGTGGGCCAGGAGGTGAATCGCGAGAAAGGTTCCTGTTGGTCTTATCCTCTTTCCCTGCTGCATCTTCTACCTCCGTAGTTAGAAAAGCTATTTTTGGCCACTTCCTTGGGAGGAAAATTAGAAGGGAAAAGTGTAGATCGTTTATGTATTTTTGGTTAGTGGTTTTTTGCATTTATTTTTGGTTTAAATTGTTTAATTATATTGTACAATGCATTTTTTGCGTACAGTTTTGAGCGAAAGCAATGCGATTAGGGAGATGATTGCTCCACAGGTAAATAATAAGCTTGGACCATCTCCGAGCTTGTTTTGTTGATCGAGTAGGCGATCAGCATAGGAGTAGTCCCTCCAAAGAGCGGTCCGTTGATGTTGATGACGATGGAAATGGCTGAATAGCGAATGGGGGTAGGGAAGGATTCGGTCATGATGACAGCCAGAGGGCCAAGATAGATGCCAACTGTTGATAGAGGTATTTGAGCCAGCAGTACATCGCTCATCGAGTGAGAGAACGTCGGCCACGTGAGTGGGATTGTTCCTATCAGTAGAAAGAGGCAGGCCCCTATCAGGACGGGCTTTCGTCCTGTGCGATCAGATGACCACCCTCCTAGGCAGTTTGTAACCATCAGCAGGATTAAATTGATAGTGTTGATAAGAAAGGCAGAGCTATTGCTGAGTCCGACGATTCGTATGAGGTGGGTGGTCATGTAGACGAGCAATGTATAGAGACTCAGATCATGTGGTATTATGACGAGGACAGGCGTGAGTGCCTGTTTGCGGTGGCGCAGGAAGATCTGTCGAGGAGGATGGACTTCAATAGTACCTACTTGGTTTAGCGAGATAAGCAGGGGATTCTTCCATCTTACTGCGCATCATAAATCCAACTAAGCCAATGGTCGTTCCAAACAGGAAGGGGATTCTCCATCCCCACGAAAAGAGTTGCTCTGTTGTCAAAAGAGCGGAGACGAGGATAGCCATGATGGATCCAGCAATAAATCCGGATAGACAACTGACTGCTACTAGACTCCCAATCAAACCTCGGTTCCGGTTTCCTGCGTGTTCTGTGACGAAGGTAATCGGACCTCCGTAATTGCCCCCCACAGAGGCCCCTTGCAACATTCGTATCAGGACGAGCAGGATCGGTGCTGAAGGGGACCGACTTGCTGGTAGGTGGGAAGCAATCCCATGATGGTGGAGGGGAGGGTCGTACATAGAAAATGGTCATCAGCATAGCTTGCTTACGTCCAAAGCGGTCACCAATATAGCCAAAGATAAGCCATCCGAGCGGCCTTACGAGAAAACCAGCTGCGAATACCCCGAGGGAAGAAATGACCTCGTTCATCGAATCGGTTGAGGGGAAAAACAGTTTCCCTAGATGAAGGGAGAAATATCCAAAAAGGGCAAAGCCATACCGTTCGAATATGCTCCCGATCAAACTGGTGATGAACATCCGAATGCGAAAAGGAGTTATCATATGGAGACAACTACTTAACTTGGCACTAGGTTAAGCTAAGAATTTAAAAGTTTTCGTGATGTCGAGCGCATAGACGACTCGCCAGTGATAACTTGCTTGGGTGTAGCCATCCTAGGTCCTCTGAAATCTCGGCTGGGAAGGATGGGTAGTTCCAACGAGGAAGTTCAATTGACCCATGGTCACATTTGTATTCTGTTCGGATGGAGAAGCCATCAAATGGTTTATTTTGCTGTTTTCTGCGAAGAGCGGCTTTTCACTCGACCTCCCTTTTCTCAGAAGATGTGTGCTTGAAGATGGTAATGATCAAGATGGGTTAGCATAATGAAAAGCTTGTAAGCAGTAGAACGGGGTGGGCGTTTGGATGCTTGCTTCAACTCAGGTAATCGAACAGGTAAGTGATCAGTCCTGTCCCTTCCCAGAAATGATTGTCCATTTTTTGAGGACAGACCTCCCCTGCTTTTTCTGTTGGGATATAGGGGGGGGTGGTTGCGGTTGAGTCGTAGATGTCGAGGATTTTACCGAGTCAGTCGATAGCATGGGGTCGATAGCTAGCAGGATTACTTCCGTATCTCCCTGTTCAGGGGCTTTGAACGCGATGTGTTTCCCTATCCATCCTGTTCTGCTTCCCACATTGATGGCTTTATCAAATGACTGCTGTGTTTCTGAGAACAGCCGATTGAGCGCCGAACTGATGATAAACGTATCGATGCTCGGTTTCATGAAGGTGGCGCCTAGAGGCTTGTAGAAGAGCATGTCCATGTCCTTGTATCGAATAAAATGCGTTCCTGTCATGCTAAATCCCAGCTGATCAGCGGAGAAGGCAGCCAGCTCCCGCTGGATAATCGGGTGGCTGCTCTGGAGAAATTATTTTGGATTTTCACACATCGACAGAGGAATAATAACGCATTTCCTGAAAGTCTTTATCCAGAATGACTGCAGGTATTCCAACATAGGTGACCTCAAGGTCAATTCCACTGGTTAGTGGTAGATTCTCCTGATGGAGTCATCATATCCGGTAAGTATTCTACATCCTTTTCTTGAGTATAAGAACCTTGATTGAGCGTATTGCCTCCATCGTCTGTTCATGCGTAAGTCGAGACCATCTCCTCTTTTTCAAAAGTGGAACTGCGTTCGTTCTTTTGATTTCCACAGGCTCCTGCGCATAAGATAGCAAATAGAAGGAAGGGAGTCTTCCGATTAAGATGAGGGTTTATATACTTTTCCTACCGTTCAGATCTCCTTGTCAAGTCTCTGTCCTTGAACTTGATAGGGGCGCAGGTGTTCTACTTGTAAAATGGGAGGAGATGAGGCACAATTTGCCTCATGCGGTGGTGGGTTGTAGCTTATGCTTTGTTATGGATCCCAGCTGATCTCCGAGCGAGCATTGTGTACTATCGAGATAAGGAAGGGGGAATTCACTTTACTAACCTTGCTAATCACAAAGATCATGGGAAGCACAAGGCTCATCATCACTATCCTGCTCACTCTGGCTCGATCCAGTTGAGCAAGGTCGAGATTGCACCGATCGCGCTGACACAAATTCCTCTTTTATACCGCCAGTGGATCGAGGAGGCCAGTCGATTGTATCAGATTCCCCAAGAACTCATCCATGCTGTGATTCAGGTGGAAAGTTATTATAACCCTCATGCTGTAAGTCCAGCAGGGGCCCGTGGGCTCATGCAATTGATGCCTGCAACAGCGAGAGAGATGGGGGTGCGCGATATCGACCATCCTCGGGAGAACATCTTCGGAGGTGTCCGCTTTCTTCGGATTTTAGCAAATCAATTTGAAGGGGATCTCGAGCGGACACTCGCCGCTTACAATGCTGGGCCTGGATCTGTGGAGTGGCATGGTGGAATCCCACCGTATGCGGAGACGATCGCTTATGTTGCTAAAGTGAAACATTTGTATGAGCGAGCTCGGAAAGGGGTCGGCTCTCCCTCGGTTCCTGTGCAAGGGGTTGGGCTTCCCGATCAGGCCTAAAGGATAGATGGAAAGGCATCAGAACAGATGAAGCTTGTCCGCCTTGCCGTTGCGAATGTCAACACAACCGTGGGAGCCGTTCGCTCTAATGTGGATCGCGTGGTGGAGCTCGCAAGGAAAGCTGTTGCTCAGGAGGCCGATCTGGTCGCTTTTCCCGAGCAAGTCATTGGAGGATATTCTCCTGAGGATTTGGTTCAATGGCGTGGATTCATTGAGGCTCAATGGGAGGGCCTTCTGCGTTTGGCGGCCCTAACATCGGATCTGCCCCTCGCTCTTGTGGTGGGAGTCTCCGTTGCGCATGAAGAGTTCCTGTACAACACAGCCGTATTCCTTCGTCAAGGGGTTCTATGGGGCTTGGTCCCGAAGGAAAAATTGCCTGGCTACCATGTCTTTTATGAACCTCGCATGTGGACTCCAGGTCGTCCGGGATTGTTGACCCGTGTCCGAGGGGTTCCCTGTGGTGATCTTCTGTTTGAAGGAGATTTTGGCCTTTTAGCGCTCGAACTCTGTGAAGATATCTGGTCTTCGGAAGGGCCTCTTCGCCGTCGTTGTTATGAAGGGGCCGAGATTGTTGTGAATCTTTCGGCATCCCCCTATCGGATAGGGATAGCAGATGCTCGGCGAGAGCTTCTTGCTGTCCGCTCTAGAGATTATTATACTACTATTGTTTACACAAATGGGGTAGGGGCCAACGATGGACTTATCTTGGATGGAGGAGGTTATGTCTGTCAGAATGGGCGGGTGGTGTTAGAAGTACCTCGTTTTCAAGAGGGGGTTCATTCTGTTACGGTAGATCTGGAAAGTAGCCGTCGCCTCCGCCACCAGAATACGGTTTGGCGTCTTGACCGGGAGCAAGCACGCCTTCGAGATGCATCTCTTCTTCCACATCGCATTCAAGTCAAGGAAATCGAAGGGATGCAAAGTGGGAGGAAACACGCTTACCCTTTCCCGTCCCATCGCCATTTTTTTCTTCCTCCATGGATATCTGAAAAAAGAAAGGACGCTCGGCAGGAATTCTGTGAAGAGCTGCTCGATGCTCTTACCTTAGGACTAGGGGATTATTTCGAAAAAAACAGTTCTTTTCGCCAAATTGGGGTAGCTCTTTCGGGTGGTAGAGATAGCCTTTTCTGTCTCATTTTGGTCCGTCGCTACATTGATAAACGGTACGCCTCGTGGAGTCAGAAGGAACGGGATAAAAAGGCGCAGGAAATCGTAAAGGCATTTTTTATGCCTTCTACTTACTCTGGGGAAGTCAGCAAGCTTGTCGCTATAACTGCTTCGGAAGAGCTGAGGATTCCTCTGGTCGTTCTTCCGATCGATCAAGCTCGACAGCTTGAGTTGCAAGCAGTGCAGAGGATGCTTCAGCCGGAAGAGCAGCTCCCCTCTTTTGTTTCTCAGAATATCCAAGCTAGAATCCGCGCCATGCGGATGTGGAACTGGGCCAATGCGGTTGGTGGTCTCTTTATTCAAACGAGCAATATGAGTGAGAAGGCAGTGGGGTACACAACCATTGGAGGGGATATGGAGGGTTCGCTCTCTCTCATCGCAAACATTCCGAAAACTTTGGTTAATTATCTGCTGATCTATCTCCAGGAAACGTCGTCACTTGTTTGCATTCAACAGGTTCTGTCCATCCCACCCTCTGCGGAGCTCGACATTGGGCAAGAGGATGAGAAAGATCTCATGCCTTTTTCAATCCTTGACGCTTGCTTAGCCTTGTACGGGAGAGAAAAAATGAGCGCTTCAGAAGTTGTCCAGGTGTTGGAGGAGATGTTCCCTGAACATACGCAAGAGACTTTGACCGGATGGATAAATCAGTTTATCTCTCTCTTTACGGGTTCGATTTATAAGTGGGTTCAGGCGCCGCTTAGCCTTCATGTGAATGATTTTGACCTCGATCGGGAGCGTACCCTTCAATTGCCTGTTGTTCAGAAAAAGGAATGGAAAACATCTGAAGGATATGAGCAGGGGATGGGCGTGAGGTGGCTATGAGCTCCACCCGTCGCAGAAAAAACCATAAAAGTTTATGTAGGGGTGGGGGGAATGCAGTGCTATGCGGTTTCATTCTGAGCGCTTGTCAGCACTTTATCCCTGAAGCCAAGAGTCCCCCACCGCCTCCAATCAAAGAGATAGACTCCCGTTTAGAAACCAACGCTGCACCTCTTCGAAGTGGAAATGGCTTGGCTAGCCAGAATCCGAACATGGCTCAGGATAACTCTGATTACTTGGAATTTCCTCATTCGCTGGATCGTTTCTTTCAAGCACTGGCGACCTTGGAAGGGGGAGCTGCAAAGCGTGATGTGTTGATTACCCAACTGGGGGACTCCCATACCGTGGCGGATTGGGGAACAGCAGCATTCCGTCGTTATTTGCAATCTCAATTTGGCAATGGTGGAAGAGGGTTTGTGGCGCTTGGCAAGCCAATGAATGGGTATATTCAGCAGGGGGTGCGTGGGGATATGTCTACCGGGTGGGTGACAGAACGACCGAAATTGGTGCAAGGGCAGTGGGCGGGGGATGGCTATTATGGCCTCAACGGAATGGCTATCAAAACTTCTCGAAAAAATGCTTCTGCTTGGATTGACATCCGAGTGCCTATTACAAGTGTTGAGATCGCTTATTTCAAGCAGCCTCGCGGTGGCCAATTCGATGTATTGATCGATGGAAAAGTGATCGGTCGGGTTTCATCAGCGAGCTCTGTTCGTGGCTCAGGGTTTTTCCCGATGCGGGTTCAGCGATCTTCCTGTCGCGTGCAAGTCAGGACAGTGGGAGATGGTGAAGTGAGGATTTTTGGCGCTACCCTAGAACACACGTATATTGGGATTACGGTCGATGCGGTTGGATCCAACGGTGCTCGCGTGACTACGCCGCTGCAGTCCAATGAAGATCATCTTATGGAACAGCTTCGGCATCGCAATCCAGAACTATTTATCGTGGCTTACGGTACCAATGAGGCGGGGGATGACGTCCCGATTCGGACATACGAGAATCGATTGACGGAGCTTTTTGACCGTATAGCTCGTTCCGTTCCGAAGGCTTCCTGTTTGATTTTATCGCCCCCTGATCGTGTTAAAAAGACGCCGGAAGGGTGGGTCAGTTTGCCGAAAATTCGCGCCATTATGGCTTTTCAGCGGCGGGTGGCTGCATCGCGCGGATGTGCGTTTTACAGTTTGTTCAATGCGATGGGTGGAGCGGGTGCCATCAGAAGTTGGGCAACAGAACTACCCCCGCGTGCTCAGCAGGATGGAGTTCATTTGACGCGGGAAGGGTATGCTCTGCTGGGTCGTAGGTTAGCTTTTTCGATTTTACGAGCATATGGTGCTTGGAGAATGGCTCATGGTCTTCCTCCTCGTTCTCAAGCTCCGGTATCTGTCGCGGAATGGAGGAATTTGAACTACAAAAACAACGAACATAGAGAGCTCACTCTTCTGTCTCAGTAGCCGCCTGCGCTCGATGGATAGAGCGTATGTGGGTATCCTGCCGTCTCTTAAGTTTTTTACGGCCTTTCGTTTTTTGACGCTCGGGGGTTTTGTGGCTTAAGGATCTCTGGAGGCATAGGGGCTTCTGGATGGATGGATGCATAGGCGTGATAGCTTCGGACTAAGGCTCGGAATAGAAGATCTCCTATGATCTGCGCACCTGCGGGGGTAGGATGTGTTAAATCCCCGCTCGCGAGGGCAGGGTTGGAGTTTAACCAGCGTCCCATGGTCCCTTCTCCACCCATCGCTTCGAAGGTGTTCCAAAAAGCGCAGCCGTGCTGAAGGGCCACGCGGCGCTGCGCTTCTACAAGCTTGTAGATGATCGGTCGGGTTCGCAATTTTCCTGTCGGGCTTCGATCTGCGCGATCCATTGCAGAGACAACGAGGACAGAGACCGACGGAGCCGCTGTTTTGATGTTATCCAATACATTTCCAAGGCTCCGTTCATAGTTGGGTCCAGGAGCAGGATCTTCACTCTCGTTGGCTCCGTATTGAAGGACGATCAAGGAGGGCTGGCGGAGGGCGAACTGCTCTTTCCAGTGTTGGACGTTGATTTGTCCGAGAAGTCGCGCTCGAGCTCCATTAGCCCCCAGTGCATCGTAACTGACTCCTGCTTGATCATATTCTAAGACAACGCCGAAGATTCGTACATCCCCTTTTCCTCGTGTCTTGAGGGTTATCGTCCCCTCTTCCGAAGGCACTGGCATGGGATAGATGCGGGATATTTTCTTAGACCCTTGTGTTGAGACGACTTGAGGAGCATTTGCGCTACCCACTATAGAAACTTCAAATTCCCCGCCCCCTGGTTGTTCTAAATAGTAAATGTCAAAATGGGACACACGCCGGCCGAACTGACCGCGCTCGGCTGTCCCAAAAGATGATGTTGCGTATCCTTGGGTGTGAAAAGAAGTCCCCCCTAACCCATACATTCCGTCTTCGATGAGGGGGCCCACGATCCGGTGGGCGATCCAGCCATCGGAAGAGCAGTGCTTGACGTCGTTGTGAAAATACCATGGCCAGGGGTTGGCTGTCAGGATAAACCCATGCCCCGCATCTCCAAAGTGTTCATGAAAGCGACGGCGCAGCGTTCCTGAAACCAGATCGCTGGTGATGATCGAGTCCCCATAGTGTGAGATTCGAGTAATTGCCTTCTTTTCCCCCATTAAAGTGCGGGCAAGGGCTTGGTGAAAGGCAGTGAGCGAATGGCCTGTTGGATCGACAACATCTATCTGGTTTGTCTCTTGTGCGAGCGCCTGGGTCTGGGTTACATCTCGGGTTGCATTCGGCAGAGCGTTGGTGACCTCGGCTTTATTCTCAGACGCACGAAGAGGAAGTTCTCCTACAGTAAGCTGAAGAGGAGAGACTTCTGAAGCTTGTACGGAAGTCTCGTTTTGGATAGGATCTCCAGGAAGAGGCACAATTCTCCACCTCTTGAGGGGGGGGACGAGATAAGGGATCCCAAGCGCAATGAAAAGAACCACCCCTGACCGTACGGCTTTGATGTGAAAAGGCTTAGGGAGGGCTAGATTTTTTTTTTTTGAAAGGGTGGAGAAATAGTTTAAAGCAGACACGTATACCACCCCATGCTACAACATTTTTCTTTCAAAGACAAGGATACTGTTTCAAGGGCTTTTTATGTTATTCAATAGTCCTCTGTATTTCATCTTTTTGGCGATTACGCTAGCTGGCTTTTGGCTCCTTCGACAACGAGCTCAGGCGCGTTCACTCTTTCTGTTGCTTGCTAGCTATGGATTTTATTTTTACGGTACTTACGATGCTGCTTTTTCCCAAGCGCTGCTCCTTTCTGAATTAGGTTGGAGTCTTTTATGTCTTGGGCTTATTTTTGGTGGGAGTACTCTCGATTATCTATTGGGCCGCATGTTGGATCGGACTCAAGAACCACGGACGAGGAAGATCCTCCTCTGGTCTTCTGTAGTCTGCTATATGGGAATTCTCTGTATTTTTAAATATTTCAATTTTTTAATGGATTCTTTTTCGGGCTTGGCTGCAGTTCTGAGAATTCCTGTAACCCCCTTTTACGTGTCGCTTGCTCTCCCTTTTGGGATCTCCTTTTTTACGTTTGAGACGATGAGTTATACCATCGACGTCTATCGAGGTGAGCTGAAGGCAGCCAAAAACTATCTGCATTATCTTCTTTTCGTCTGTTTCTTTCCTCATTTGGTTGCAGGTCCGATTGTGCGCGCGAAGGATATGCTCCCCCAATTTGCGCAGGTGCCTCGCTACCATGAATCATTGCAGTCCCGTGGCTTGTGGTTAATTCTTGGCGGGATTGTGAAAAAGGTAGTGATTGGAGATCTTCTCTCGCTGAATCTAGTCAATCGGGTGTTTGACAATCCAGAACGATTTTCCAGTGTAGAGACGTTGCTTGCCATCTATGGCTATGCTATCCAAATTTATGCCGATTTTTCTGGCTATACCGATGTGGCTTTAGGGAGTTCACTCCTTTTCGGATATGAGCTACCTCAGAATTTTGATGCTCCCTATCTTTCCAGGAGTATTCGGGACTTCTGGCGTCGCTGGCATATGTCATTGAGTACGTGGTTGAGGGATTATCTGTATATCCCGCTGGGTGGGTCGCGAGGGAGAGAGTGGAAGACCTATCGCAATTTGATGATTACGATGCTGCTTGGGGGGCTGTGGCATGGTGCATCCTGGAATTTTGTCCTGTGGGGAATGCTGCATGGGGTCGCTCTTTCAGTGAATCGGTATTGGGGGAAGGTGCAGGATCGATTACCGCAAATTTCTTCAGGTTTTAAGGCGTTTCTAGGAATTTTGTTGACATTTCATTATGTCTGTTTCTGTTGGATATTTTTCCGAGCTCCTACATTAGGACATGCAATTCTGATGTTACGTCGTTTAGTCGTTTGGGAAGGGGGAGTTCTCAATGTTCCTTTATATGTGTTTTTAATTTTGATTGCTGGAATGATCCTTCATGCGGTTCCGGGACAGTTGAAAAGGAGGTTGGAGACTTTCTTTGTGGAGAGCTCTGCTCTTGTCCAGGGGCTCGTCTTAGCGGGTGTCTCGTATGCGGTCTTTTTTGCGATGGCTTCGAAGCCGTCGCCCTTTGTGTATGGCCAATTCTGATCTATCCCGTACCCTTGGAGGTCGCAGGGCCTGGGAGGGGCGAGAGGGGAAGAGGATAGAGAGGAGGAGGGAAGCGAGGGCGGGGTTCTCCGGTAGATGACAGGGGGTATCCCGAACTCACTTCGCTCAAACACAAGACCACCCCTGATCATCCACTTGAAGAACCCCGCCTTCTCCGTCCAGGCTGCCTGTTTCTTTAGATGGGCGTTGGTTTTTTTCTTGAGATGTTGTTGGATAGTAGGCAGGGGTGGAGCAGAGGGGGATCGAACCCCTGGCCTCCGCATTGCGAACGCGGCGCTCTCCCAACTGAGCTACTGCCCCAATTTTATTTTGACTTTCGGCCGATCTAAAGGAGAGTGGTCAGGTGTGACGATACGAGGATCACTTTTAAAGTCAAGCCTATGCTGTGTGAAAATGAAAGGCAAGAGGTGAGTTACCAGCCCCATAAATATTCAATCCTGATAAAAAGGTTGTTTAGGGTGGAATAAGGTGCAGTGGCTGGGAAGAGGAAAGCGTATCGAAAGGCAAGACCGACTGCCCAATTGCGTTCAAGTTGGTAGTCAAGACCTGCTGCAAATTGAAGATGAGGTTGAATGGTTGGGTAAGAAGTCCCTTTTCCTGTAAAGCAAGTCCCTCCTACTAGACCCCCTACATAGGGAATCCAGCTAAGTATATCGATAATGTAGGTTACTCCCCCCCCTAGATAGGTGGTCGAGGCTGGCGAAGAATCAATCGCTCTCTTTTTTTCGTCGGACTCTTTGACCTCTGCTAAAGTAGAGCCTTCTATGATAAGGTTAAGAGCATCGTTAAGCCCGTAGGCATAATGGAGATGGAGCCCAGTCAGGAGAGCGTTGGGTACTCGAGAAGCAGACGAGCTTAACTGTCCCATCCCGAACCCACCTCCTACATGGTGCTGCCACTCAAATCCATGGCTCCGCTGGGCCCAACAGAAGAGGATGGCCATGAGCCATCCCTGGACAAGAAAGAGAGGGAAAGAGCGCGCTCCCCCTTTCCATTTACTAAAGGAACTAGATTTTTCCTGTTGGATGAGGTTGTTTGGTTTCTGTGAGAGCACGGTTGACAACCCTTTTGATCTTAGCGAGGGACTGTGCACCATTGATGAAGTATCCGTTGATCACAAGCGCAGGCGTCCCTGTGATACCCGCTTCTTTGGCAGCCTTGATGTCGGCTTCCACGTCTGCTGGATTGGGATGATCCATTTCCTCAGCCCATTTCTTCATGTCTAACCCGAGCTGTTGAGCGTAGGTATCGAGCTTCTCCCGCTTGAAGCCATCCCCACCCTGGTTTTCAAATAGCTTGTCGTGCATTTTCCAAAACCCATCTGCCCCTCTCTGATGGTAGGCAGCGAGGGCTGCAAAAGCCGCTGGCTTGGCATCCATATGGAAATCGAGAGGCAAATTGCGCCACTCGACTCGTACGCGAGGCCCAAATTCTTCTACGATTTTGGCGATGCTTTCCTCGATTCGCTTACAATAAGGGCATTGGAAGTCAGAAAATAACTGGATCACGACAGGTGCATTCATTGGCCCTTTTAAAGGGGGATGAGCGGCTGAAGCTACTTTCTTTTTCTCTAGTTCATGAGCAGCTTTCCCGTCTTTGATTAGAGTTTCATACAGTTTCTCACGAGGAATTCCCTGATTGAGCAAGGATTTCGCTTTCTCGATTTCTTCATCGATGATCTTTTTGAAACTGGTGAAAGGTTGTGCTCCTGCAAGACGACGGCCGTTGATAAAGAAGTGAGGTGTGCCAGACGCTTGCATATCATCTGCTAGGTTTTGATCCTCTTCGATAACAGATTGATATTTATGCTTTGCTAATGCTTTTTCGACTCCTTTTACGTTAAGACCAATTTCGTTGGCGATTCGATTCAGATCAGCATCTTCAAGAGAAGGTGCTGTTTTTTCAGCGATATTAAAAAGTCGGTCGTGGGCTTCCCAGAATCCTTTATCACCTTTTTGGGCACGCGCTTCGAGGGTGAACTCAGCAGCGGGTTCTGCTCGGGAATGAAAGGGGAGCGGCTGATGCTTCCACACCAAGCGCACTTGATCTCCATAGGTTTCTGTTACTTTCTGAAGCGTCTCTTCCACCCGGCGGCAGAAAGGACACTGGAAATCTGAGAATTCAATGATGGTGACTAGAGCGTTGCGATCTCCTCGGACCGGACTGTTCCCCACCTCTACCTTGAAAACAGTTTTGGTATCTTCCTTCTCCTCTTTTTCTGGAGGGGGGGCATTCTTCTGATTGGCCTGAGAAAGGACGGTGTACAGCTTCTCTTTGGGAATCCCGCTCGCTATTTTCGCTTTTGCCTTCTCCAGTTCTTGATCGATCAACTTTTTAAAGCTTTCTATAGGCTGAGCTCCAGAAAGAAGAATCCCATTAATGAAGAAGGCGGGTGTTCCCCGGACACCAGAGCGTGAAGCAAGATCGTGATCTTTCTCCACTTTCTGTGCCCATTTGTGGGAAGTGAGACCAGCATCATAAGCGTTCAAATCTGCGATGCTTGCCTCTTTTGCCCAATGGTGGAAGTTTTCTGCAGTGAGGGACTGCTGGTTTTTAAAAGCGAGCGCGTGAAATTTCCAGAAAGCCTCACTCCCTCCCATCGCGAAGACACCTTGTGCGGCTTCTGCGGCAGGCTTTGCGTGGGGATGGAAAGAAAGGGGTTCATTCTTCCAAAAGATCCGGATTTTGTTTGATTTGTAGAACTCTTTCAGTTCGTTGAGGGTGTTTTCTACGCGGCTGCAAAATGGGCATTGAAAGTCGGAGAACTGAACGATCGTCACCGGTGCAAAACGATCTCCCCACATTGGATCTTGGCTGCTGACAGGGATGGAAGCTTCCTCTTCGCTCCATGCAGCGACGTCCGCCCCTTCTTGTTGGAGAAGCCCTTTCCTTAAACGGTATTGGTCATATCCCCACATAAGCCCAAGCCCTGTTATAAAGCAAAGCAAAAATCCAACCCAAGCCACTCCTGCATTGATCCCCCCTGGGAGATGATGAGGGGGGGTTGTTTCTTTCTGATGGTCACCCATTCTTAACACCTACACTTCTCGAGTCTTTATGGCTTTTAATCACTAGGATAAGAGAGATTGACGATCTCTCGATAATGTACATACAATACAAAATAAATTACTCTATGAGATTTTTACTTTCTTTTGGAAGAAAAGAAAACAGAACGCTCCAGCTGTTCCGAATAAAGTGCCGAGACAAGCCCCGGCGATCACGTCTGATGGGTAATGGAGTCTAAGGCTGATGCGGGAGAGGCCGATGGCGGTAGCGATTCCCGCGATCCCAAACACCTCGACCAATCGGATAGTTTTGGAAGAGGTGTGTAAGGAGTATGGTTGGTATAGGATAAAACAGATGAAAAAAGAGGCAGTAGCAAACCCACGGCTGCTGTGTCCGCTCGGAAAGGAGGAGTAGAGCTGAGAGACGTGAAGGAGGGGGTGAATCGGATAGACTAGGAAAGGGCGCGGGCGATTGATTGCATGCTTGAGGATCCAGACCAATCCGTTAGTAGCAAGTTGTGTTCCTGATAAGAAAAGGGCGATCAATCGGGTCTTGGGAGGAAAGAGGAAGGGGACGATTCCCAGCAGAGACCAACTGCTTCCCAACCATGTCCAGCTGACCCAAAAAATCAGTAAAGCAAAGGGGATGGGATCGTGATAAAATGCAAAGAACAGCTGGTGATCAATTGTTTCTATCATGTGTTGAGTGCCCGAGAACAAGAAGCTACTTCACCTGTTCTTGTAGGGTGAGGTAAAGGGATGGAACCAAAGGTGACTGCAGCAAAGCAGCTAGGTAGGAAAAGGATTGGAAAGAGTTCAATCTCAATCAAGGAAAAGTTGATTTGTGATGATGGGTGGATGGTACAAATGAGGCAGGGAATTGCTTGTTGTTTAGTGATGATATTGTGCGGTGGAATCGTTACTTCCCACTGCTATGCCAAAAAGCCAATGGTGAATGCTCCTTCATCTTCTGTGGTCGCTCCAGCTCCAATGGAATTGCCTAAGGTTCCTCCTCCATTCGAAGCGGCTCCTGTGATGATGGCACCGGATATTCCTAAGTTGGTTGCTGCACTAAAACCGGTGGTTGTCAATATCACTACTTTGCATGAGGAGCGAGTCCAATCGTTAGGTGGGTTCCCTTTCTTTTTCTTCGATTTTGGGAGTCCTTTTGACTTTTTTGGACGCAGGCGTCCCAATAATAATAAAGAGGGGGATCAGGTCATTCGTAGAAAAGCGCTCGGGTCTGGGTTTATTATTCATTCGGCTGGGTATGTCGTGACCAACGAACATGTGGTCGAAAAGGCGAACGAAGTTCGTGTCAAGGTGGCGGATGGGCGTGAGTTTCTCGCTGTTGTCAAAGGGAAAGACAGGCTGCTCGATCTGGCGATTCTCGAACTTAAGGATGCACGAGATCTGCGTGTTGCCTCTTTAGGTTCGAGCGAATTGGTGCAGGATGGGGAATTTGTGATCGCGATTGGCAACCCTTTTGGATTGGAATTTACAGTCACAACAGGGGTGGTAAGCGCACGAGGTCGTATAATTGGTGCAGGCCCTTACGATGATTTTATTCAGACAAACGCTTTGATCAATCCGGGGAACAGCGGTGGTCCTCTCTTTAATCTGAAGGGGCAGGTAGTTGGTATTAATACAGCTATCCAGCGTGATGGTCAGGGAATAGGATTTGCTATCCCCGTCAATGCGCTGAAAGAAGTGGTCTCTGATTTATTGACGATAGGTCACGTGGAACGCGGTAAATTAGGGGTTGTGATCCAGGGGGACGAGATCAGCGGTGCCTTGGCGGAAGCGCTTGGTTTGCCCGGTAAGCAAGGGGTAATCATCGCTGAAGTGGAGCCCAATAGCACTGCAGAAAGGGCTGGTCTGCAATCGGGAGATGTCATTTTGGCAGTGGAGGGGATCAAAGTGACGCGCCCATCGGATTTTCCTCGGTTGATTGCTAGACACAAACCAAAGACGAAAGTGAAAATAGACATTTGGTCTCGCGAGAAAAAGCAGAAGACAGTGACTGTCATCTTGGGTGCCTTAGAGGTGAAGGAAGAAGAGTCAGAGGATGGATCGGGGGAAGCAGAAGAAGGTGCTTCTCTGCTGCTCTCTCGGTCGGAGTGGGGGGTCACGTTGGTCGAGCAGCCGGCAGGCAGCAAAGAGGAAGTTCGTGTGGTTGTCGCTTGGGTAGCGCGTGGCAGCATCATGGAGGGGATTCTGGAACGAGGGGATATCCTTCTTGAAGTAAACTGGGTTGCTATCAAACGGAGAGCCGATGTGGAAGCAGCTATTCAACGAGTTCCGCCAGGTGCTTCGATCGCGTTTAAGATACAGCGTCAGAACAGAATCCATTATGTTGCAGCCAAGCGAAGCCCTAAGCATTCGTGAGAGAGTGTTTTTGTTATCTAAGGATCTTCATGAGTCTACTCTGAGGCGAGATCGATTTCTCGCTTACTGGAAGGAGATGCAGATCGCCGTGGAAGCTCAATTGGAATCCTGCTTGGAACGTTGTGAGCGGCATATGGGGCACCTTCACCCATTCCTTGGGTTGGTGGCACAGCAGTTTCGTTCGTTGACAATGCGGGGTGGGAAAAGGCTTCGCTCGATTCTTCTATGCAGTGCTTATGAAGCGTGTGGAGGGGAAGATGGGGAGGAAGTGATCCAAGCAGCAGTGGCTTTTGAGCTACTGCAGAGTTATTTGTTGATCCACGATGATTGGATGGATGATGACCTCATGCGTCGTGGGGGTCCTACCGTGCATGCGTCGTTTGCTGAGCACTATCAGTCGAAAGATGTAGGGGCAGCAGTGGCTATCTTAGCTGGGGATTTAGCTTCGGCGATGGCTCAAAAAGAGCTTTTTTCCCTTCCGCTTCCTGAAGAACGGGTTCTCAAAGCTGCTCGACATTTTGCTCTTTTGCAGAAGGAAGTGATTTGGGGTCAACTGCTCGACATTTGTCCTTTCGAAGAGGAAGTTCCTTGGCATACCTTTCTCGATCTGAAAACGGGTAGCTATACAGTCCGAGGTCCTATCGCAATGGGATGCATACTGGCGGAAGGGACACAGGAACAGCAGAAAACATTGGAGGCTTTTGCAAGGCCTTTGGGCATTGCTTTCCAGATACGGGATGATCTTCTCGGTGTGTTTGGAGACTCAGAAGCGACTGGAAAGCCTATATGGAACGATATTCGAAAAGGGAAACAGACTTTTTTGATGGCAGAAGCAAGTCGACACGAAAAAGTTCGCGCTCTTTTGCCTCAAGTTTATGGTAGAGGGGATTGGACACCCCAGGAAATGTCTTCGCTCCTTACAGCTATAGAAGAAGCAGGGGTACGTGACGTGATGGAGGCTCGCCTTCGCTCTTTCCTCGAGGAAGCATTGCAGGCATTGCTCCTCTGCCCTATTTCAAAGAGAGGGGCTGAATTATTGGAAGGAGCAGCCTATCAAATGATCTATCGCGACAGGTAAAAAAAGATGAATGCACTTGTGAGGCATGTTGCAGGTCTACACGTTGCAGCGCCTGGAAAATTGGTGATCACAGGTGCCTATGCAGTGCTTGAAGGGGCTCCTGCATTGGTTTTGGCCGTCGACCGATATGCTGTGGCTTGTAGAGAAACATTTAATTTGGCCTCTTCCTATGAGGCATCATTTGCATTGAAGCAAGGGGAGGCTCCTGGAGTCGATGTGAGTTCGTTTTGGAAAGAGGGTTGCAAGCTCGGTTTAGGATCTAGTGCAGCTGGTTTGGTCGCCTCGCTCGGATTGCGAGAAGCGGAGGGTGGTATTGACTTGAATCGGTCTGACGTCCGCCGTAGGTTGTTTGATGTAGCCAAAGAGGCACACGCTCGGGCACAAGGGGGGGGGAGTGGAGTGGATGTCGCTGCATCGGTGTATGGAGGGATAATCTGTTATGTATCGCATCCGCCAGAACCAACTACGATTTTTCCAGTCTCGCTCCCTGCAGGAACCCAGATATCCTGTTTTTGGAGTGGAAAAAGTGTGCGAACCAGTGATGCGCTAAGCCGCCTCCGCATTTTCCAAAAAGAATATGCAGAGAAATACAGAGAATCTATGAATCCCCTCCTTCTCGCTTCTTGTGAAGTTATGAAGGCAACAGTGGCAGCGGATGCACCGCGTTTTGTCTATTCTGTTCAACAATTTGCAGAAGCGCTTGATGCATTCGGTCAGAGAACTGGAATCCCTATCATGCCTGAGGCCTATCGCGCACTTGGGGAGCGAGCAGCTTTTGAAGGGGCTGCTTTTTATCCATCGGGGGCGGGAGGGGGGGATATGTGTTTATACGTTGGGCTTCAAATGCCGTCTCTTTCTTTGCTTCAACATATTGAGCGAGCTGGCTTGTCGACATTTGATTTTGAGATCGACCAAAAAGGGGTCATATTGATTAAATAAATGTGTTGTTTCTATCCCCCATCCTACTTATCCAATGAGCCACTTTATTTTTCCTTTCTCCTTTCTGCTTGTAGAGTAGCATTTTATCAAGGGTTAGAGTAACTTTAGGGCTAATTTGTGCGAGAGAGGGAGGGTTCTATTGTGAGTATAGAAAAGGGACTGATTCCTGTCGCTTTTTCTGGAACAAAGCGCTTTCAAGTCGTACGAAAGCTAGGGGAAGGGGGTATGGGAGTTGTCTATGAGGTTTTGGATCGAGAGCGGCGAGTTCATTTAGCTCTCAAAACTCTCCTTTGTGCTACGGCTGGTATCCTTCTGCGCTTCAAAGAGGAATTCAGAGGATTTCGAAGTCTGCATCACCCCAATTTGGTTCGGCTAGGAGAATTGTATGAAGAAGATGGGGTCTGGTTCTTCACAATGGAGCTGCTGGAGGGGACGGATTTCATTACGTATGTGAAGCAAAGTCCCTCCCTGTCTTCAGACCCTGTTCAAAACAGAGACAAAACGCTGGATCGCACGTCTATCTGTGGGGAGTATTATGTACTCCCTCCTGCTGATTCCAATCGCCACTGTGGGAATGAGACCAAACGGTCGGCTTCCACTCATTTACATTTATTGGAGGGTGAGAGCAACAGAGAAGCTTCTTTGCCTGAAACAATAATAGAATCCCTCTCTCCTCTCCATACAAATAATCAACCTGGATTGCATTCTGCTGTGATTCCGTATGTTACCTTTAACGAAGCAGCGTTGTGCAATGCTCTCCTTCAATTGACGGAGGGGTTGACGGCGTTGCACGCTGCTGGAAAAATTCATCGCGATATCAAACCTTCCAATATTTTTGTGACCAAGGAAGGGCGGGTTAAACTCTTAGATTATGGGATCGCAAAAGATATTTCGTTAACAGCACAAACTATTACTATGACCCAAGTAGTAGGGACTCCACTTTATATGGCTCCTGAACAAATCATAGGAAAGCACATCGGTCCAGCAATTGATTGGTATGCGGTGGGCGTTGTACTCTATGAAGCTTTGACGGGGGTGGTTCCCTTCAGAGGCGAGGTGTCCCCTTGGCAAGCCATGGAAGATAAGCAGACTCGTTTGCCTCCTCCTCCAATTGAACTTGCTCCGGATATTTCAATCGAATTGAGTCATTTGTGTATGAAGCTTCTTGCGATCAAGCCTGAAGAGCGTGCGGATGGCAGGGATATTTTTGAGTGCCTCGGTGAATTGTCACAGGTTGAAAAAGGGGAGGGGAACCCTTTGTTCCGAGGCTCTCAGGAACAGGTGGACTTGTTTGTGGGTCGAGAAAAAGAGCTTGTTGTTATGTATCAAGTCCTGCAAGAAGTGAAAACGCTGAAGCGGGGAAAAGCGATCTACATCCGAGGGGAATCAGGCGTAGGGAAGTCTGCTTTGATGAATCATTTTATTGCGCAAGCCCGAAAGATAGAACCACAGGTCGTGGTGCTGGCAGGTCAATGCTATGGAGATGAATTTGTTCCCTACAATGCAGTAGATCGGGTGATCGATCAGCTAAGCCGATATCTAGCGCATCTCCCGAAAGAAGTGGCCGCTACGTTGCTCCCTCGCCACACCAGACTGTTGGCGAATACCTTTCATGTTTTGGAGCATGTGGAAGCTGTCAGTGATTTTCCTGAAGCGATTGTTGGTAATCATCCACAGGATCGCAAGAACCTAGTGAATCAAGCATTGAGGGAGCTTTTAACGCGTCTCGCTGATCGCTTTTTCGTCATTATGACCATCGATGACCTACAATGGGCGGATTCCGATAGCCTTTCTCTGCTTTCGCACCTATTGCAGCCTCCTGATTGCCCTCGTCTCTTATTGATCGGTACCGTTCGGGACATGCACAAAGATTTGGATACACATTCTTTTTCTGTGTTGGCGAATGAGGACATCGTCAATATCCAGCTCTCTCCTCTCAATTCAAAAGAGGCGAAGCAACTTGTGGCTAAGTTGATGGAGCAAGCCAATACAAAAATGTGGGTGGATGAAGAGGCGATTGCAAAAGAAGCGCACGGTTATCCGCTTTTTCTTGAGCAGGTCCTGCAACATCGTTTGGCTGTGGTTGAAAGTCAGGTCTCTCCCGATGCACTGCAGTTGGAGGATGCGATATGGGCGCGCGTTTCTTCCCTCGATGACAAAACGAGAGGATTATTGGAAATCTTGTCTCTTGCTGCAATTCCTTTAACCCAGCGTGTGGCGGTAGCGGTTGCAGGGTTGAAAGAGGGGGAGGGGTTTGAAAGGATCAAGGTGTTAAAAAGAAATCAGCTTGTGCAAGCTCCAGCTGGTTTGCAAAATGCAGAATTGATAGAGCCCTATCACGATTATATTCGCCGTGCCATTTGTCGGCGGATCCCGGAAGAAACCAAAAACTCTTACCATCTTCGAATTGCCCTTGCTTTAGAACAGGGGGAACAACAAGAGCCTGAGGCCTTAGCCTATCATTGGCGGGAAGCTGGAGATATTGAAAAAGCGGGGCATTATGCTTTTGCATCCGCAGAAGCAGCGGAAAACAAACTTGCCTTTGACAAGGCAATTGCGGGATATGAGCAGGCGATTCAACTTCAAGAAAATCAAGGGAAGGATGTCCGTTCGGTTCGTATCAAACTGGCAGATGTACTTGCTAAGGCAGGTCGTTGTCACGAGGCAGCGTGTGTGTATCGCGCAGTGATTATGCAGCAGGAGCGAGAGGACACGGTTGAACTGAGGCGCAGAGCGATGGACCAATTGTTTCGTGGAGGGCATATTGATGAGGGATTGATCGAACTTCGCAAAGTAATTGCTTCGGTGGACCTAGTGATGCCGGAAACCCCTGAGGATGTGTTCGAGGCCTTTTTGAAAGAGCATCATATCCTTAAACAGCGAGGATTCAGTTTTGAAGTGACCCCTTCTCAGTGGACTCCTCTCCCCTCCAATCATAAAGTCGATATCTGTTGGACGGCAGCTTCCGGACTGCTGTTTGTAGATCTAGTGCGAGGTCTCTATTTCCACGTTTTGCATCTCCTGATGGCTCTTGAGACTGGAGACTTGGTGCAGATAGCGAGAGGCCTTGTGGTGGAGGCCTCTATCGTCATGATGTTAGGAGGGGCTTATCCCTCCGACGTCCTCGTAACAGCTAGGCGGATTCCTCAGGATAGCTCGCACCGAGAATATTTGCAGATATTGATCGCGCTGCACGAGGCGTTCATTCATTATTTGAATGGGCGCTGGAAAGACGCATGCGCAAAATGTATTGAAGCAGATGATCTCGTTTATCACTCTGCAAAAGGGATTGAATGGGAACAAGCAACAATTCAACAGATTTTCTGTTGGTCTCTTGTTTGTCTTGGTTGCTTTCGCGAGCTTTCTCTTCAGATTCAAAAGCAACTTGCAAAGAGCGTTGGGAGCAGGGATTTGTATGGGAATATAGGAATACGCCTTGGTCTGCCTAATATGATATGGTTAATTCGAGACAATCCTGTTCGAGCAAGGGCTGAGGCGGAAGCAGCTGTAAGCCAGTGGTCCAAGCAGATATTCACTCAGCAGCATCTCTGGGAGTTGATAGCCCAGGTCAATATTGATCTCTACCAAAAGGACTACGATACGGCGTGGAACCGCCTCCTCAAACGAGAAGAAGAGAACAGAGCCTCCGGGCTTCTTCATATCCAGTTCAATCGGATCCTTTTCCTTGAACTTCAACTGAGAGCTTCACTAGGGGTCGCTAGGGCGAGAAAAAGGGAGAAAAACTCTTTCTCTTTGGAATTTTCTCTGAAAGCCTTGCGGGAACTCAAGAAAGAAGAAGTAGCGTGGGCGGAGGCGCTGGCTCGAATGGGAGAGGCCGGTGTGTTTTTCCTTAAAGGTAAAATTTCAGAAGCTGTTCATTTGCTCGACGCAGCGATTGTCAGTTTTGATGGCCTTGACATGAAATTGCATGTTGCAGTTTCACGATGGTGTCGAAGCAAGCTGGATCAGAGCTCGCGCGCGCAGCGAGCTGGTCGAGAAGCGGAAGCCTACTTCAATAGCGAACAAGTTATTGCCCCAGCTCGTTTTATTTCTGTCTTTGTCCCTTGGTTTTGAGGAATATAAACTGTTCGTGTAGTGGAGGCGTTGGAGATCGAGTCCATACAGAGGATTTTTACAAACATCAACAAGACTAAGCACTTGGCCTCTAAACGGTTGAATCCTTTGGATAAAGTTCATCCCCTCGCCTTCCTTTCTGTTCCGTGTGAATAATGCAAAATCACGGCCACCCGACGGCTGCATGGGGAAGCCTCCCTAGTAACTTCTTCTACCAGGGTTGGGATACTTGGTCTCCACACCCACTTTTAGTCCATTGTGTTGTGCTAAAGTGGTGCTTCAAACGGTGGGGTGAATTTTGTAGGAAGAAAGAATCTGTAGTTGTGAGTCTACCTAGAAGATAAATGCCTCTTTTGAGTTAACCTTGATATATCCACACTTGCCTTCTGCCAACGTCTTTGCTAACAAAGTGAAGTTTAAAGGATCAAAGAAGTGTAGCAATATTCTTTCCGCTTTCTCCGTGGTGAAGTGGGGAGTCTTATACGCCTTGAGGTTCTGTAGTGGCTCGCGTAGGCGCTGGGTTATGAGAGAGACTAAAAGGTTGTGCTGGCTCAGAGGTGCGAGGGTAACCTCTGCTCGATGTGCTCGCGAAAGCGTGGGGATAGGGTGCAGTGAAAGATCCAATGCGTGATTTTCTGGGGGGGAAGGTATATTGAACTCTGCGTATTCCTCTTCCTCCCCTGGGTGAATAAAGCCTCAAACAAAAGGCCGTTCTTTCGGAACGGTACAAAACGAGGAGTACTATAAGAACGCATGACGAATACGTTGCTTGTGGACTTGGCCTTCGGGCGGCAGGGAGATGCGAAAAGAGCTAAACCATTCTTTAAATTGAGGTCTGGAGAAGAAAGTTCTGCAAGGGCATAACCCACGAAAGTATTGCGTCGAAGAGCAAGAAGAATGTGACGCTCCTGTCTGCCGCAGGTGCTCTTCGATGCGAAGTGAGTGGTTGTATTGGGCTGGAAAGATGTGGCTGTCTCTCGCAGGGAGAGGGGAGGGATGATCCGTATGGAGGGGGTGGAAAAGGAATGCTGTTGGAGCAGAGAGAGCTGAGGCTCGTGGATTTGCTATGCAAGGGAGCCATAGACGCGGGAGACCCACTTATTTTGGGGGAAGAAATGGGTGCTCAAGAAAGAGAGATAGTTCTGTTGTTCAAAATGCTTCAAGGCACTTCAACTGGTCGCGTGGCCGGCTCTTCTGCTTGGGCGGGCTCCAAGAAACCCTAGGTACCAAGTCTGATTATAGACCTGAAGACCAGAGATATATCCGATCAGCTGCTGCCTCTCCAGCCGCACGAGCCGATGAAAAATATGTTGCTCTCGAGTGCGTAGAGCTTCCTGGGTGCTGTTGATATCAGCTATCAAGGTGTGATCGTTTGGATTCATTCTTCCTCAACCAAAACCGGTTTCTCGGGAAAAAGGCCAGAGCTCCTCGAAGGCTTTCTCGTATCCTTTTTGCACAATGGGGGTGCACTCCTTCCTGGCAGCTGAATGAGGCTATCCTTGTTTCTGCAATAAGCTCTGTGGGCTATGTGTCCCCTGTGCGGTACTTTTCGGTAAGGATGAGGGAGTACCACTATGCAGGATCTTAGTGTTTCCTTTTTATTGCAGCTCGAAATGCTGCTATGGCAGCGGGTTTGCCAACTCGGTGAAAGCTCATAGCAGATCCTCGAGATCCTTTTCGTTGCAAGATCTCCTTATGACTGAGACTTCGGTTCTCAAGGTGTTGAGGAACAATGGAGAAGGTTTATCCCAGCAAGGGGGTAAATTAATCAAAGGCAACTTTCTTCGGTTTGTAAAGGGGGCGGATCCTTCTCGTTGGCTAGAACCTTATCATGACTGGATTCGGCAAGCAGTTCGTAACCATTTGCCCAAAAGAGTCCAGGTGATGCACCATCGTAAAATTGCGAGTGCACTGACTAGAAAGGGAGCCAGAGATTCCGCACGCTTACCAAGTGTGCCGATGCTTTGCGCGCAAAAAAACAAAGACGATAACGTCTGTCAAGAGGCTGTCCGAGAAGCAACAGGGGAAGATGCGATAGTGATGCGCGGTCATGCCGTGGAGTAATTCCTTCGGGGTGGGTATCTGGAGGAGGGGCTCCAGGCGCTCGAGAGGATCTTGGCTGCGGTGGGGATAAGCATGCCTAAAGCAGCGTGGCATAGAACGCTTTCTCTTTTGTGGCATCGACTGCGGCTTTCGATACAAGGAACTAATTTTACCGCCGAGATCCGGATCAAATGAGTCCGCAACTGCTGCTAAAAGTGGATGTGTGCTGGGCTGCGATTGTGGGGCTATGCATAATGTATCCGAGCCAGGTGGTCAATTATCACGCCCGATACCAGCGTATGGCTTTGGAAGCAGGGGGCCCCTCCTGTAGGGCACGGGGAATGACGATGGAAGCCATCTTTTTTCCTTTTTTGAGGAAAACCTCTCAACGCACTACAGAACTCCTCCAGGTAGCGGAAAGTACCTGGCAGAGAGACAGGCCAAGTAGGAGTGTTGGGACTCATTGAACTTGCAAAAGGAATTATTTCTTGCCAGATTAGTTACTGGAAATGAGCGCGAGAGCAAATCGAGTCAGCGGTAGGAATCCTTTGTCAGCAGAGGGGAGGGACAGCATAGAGGTTAGCGACTGCGCAGGCGTTTCGACTGGTCACTCTATCTTGTGGAGCTTGGCGAGTTATCCTCTGAAGTTCACATGTTTCTGCAGGAAGCCGAAAGATGTGGAGACTTGTATGCTGTGGTGAACCTGCATCTCAATCATACGAATGCAGCATGGCTGTATGCTGATCGACCGGAGGAGGCTGGACGAGAAGCCACCATAGGCGTAGATGTAGAGAAGTTGCCTTCCCGAGACCATATGGCCCAGCACTACTACTTCTTGCTCGCGATAACCCAGGTGGATCTGTAGGAGGGCAAGGGGATTACGGCCCTCGAGCGGGTGAATGGAGATTGGCCTACCTTAGCGAGCACTTCGTTGTTTGGTGCCCATCAGGCGTTGCGCATCGAGGCTACGCATCTGAAGCTCCGTGCGACGCTAGCTGCAGCTCTTGTGGATGGAGGAGCGCCTAGCAAAGCTACTCGAGGATGCTGAAGCCCTGGCGAGCGTACTCGAACAAAAGTGGATAGGGTGGGCTAGTATGCCAGGCTACCCTCAGCCGAGCTGCTATTTACACGCGAAAGGAGGAGAGGTGGCAGGCCATCAAGGCATTTGGTCATGCAAGCCAATCCTTGTCCTTGGACATGAGTGGTTATACGTTGGCTGCCCGTCGACATCAGGCGCAGATGTTGGGAGAAGCTCCAGTGGGCCTCTCCTCGAACTTGGAGAACGAATGGTTTTTTTACGCAATAACGAATTGTTCATCCCTTGAGAGTGGTAGCCATGCTCGCTCCCGGATTGGGAGATGAGCGGCAGTAAAACCCCACCTTTCTACTAGTGGCCCATAGCGTTCTTCCCATGAAGTCTTTCTTGTTCTTTCGACAAGTCTTGTACGATCAAGCAGATGGAAGTGCCGCTCTTTTTATACTGCTGACAGTAGCCGTCACGGTTTTGGGAGCGATCGTAGAATTTACCTACCGGACTCGTCTGCTACCTGCTCCACGCTCTGCGATGTGTGAAGGGGGAGAGTGTCCTAATGGTGAGAGCTGTTTACTTGAGAGTTTGGTCGATCTGCACGCTAGGAGGGTTCTTCACGAGCACAGTCAATGAGGAGAGGACCTCTTGACCTTGTGGACAACGGACCTTATCGCGCCTTGCGCCGTCCCTCCTATCTGGCGATGCTGCTTGCTCTTGAAGCTGTGTGTTTGCTATTGAACTCCACTTTCTGCACCTTGTTATCGATTCTGCTTGTGCTTCTGTCCTATCTTTGTCGCGTCCAACGAGAACAGCGGGTGTTCGAGGCCGAACTGGGTAGCAAGTATGGTGCTTATCGCCAACAAACGTGGAAGTTACTCCCTTTTCTTTTTTGACGGTCTTTGAGTCATCAGCTTGGGATACGCACTGAGTGTGTTTTCATTTGAACGGAAGGAAGGCATGGGTCTGCTTCCTTTCGCACTGAGTCCGAAAGAAAGAAGATGAATGTTTCTGTCATTTCCAATCAGCAGGGGTGCCCTTTTAGGAAAGTTATCGTTTAGAACAAGGAATGAGGGGGAAGTGTTGTCGAGTTACGATTGCCTTCTATTTTTCCCAACATAGCAGATTACGTTAACTAGCCAATGTGCCAAGAAGAGAGCGTTCCGCGTCATATGGATACGTGTGGTCAAAGGCACCTCATAAAAAAATGGGACCTACCTCGGAAAATCATCAAATCATCGCTTGAGCAGGGGAGAAGCGAAGTGCTTATTGTGGAGTGCATACGAACGAGCTGGCTTACGCCGGATCGGTTGGCGTGCATTCCGACATACGTTTGTCTCTTATTTGACTATGCTTGGCGCTCCCATGAAAAACTATCTGTGGAGAATTCTTAGGACAGGACACTTTACGACAGAGATGACGATGCGGCATGCATAGCTGGGCTTTAATACACGTCGTGCTACCGTGTGTTTGCTGGATGGAGGGGGTCCAAAATTACGGCTACCTTATATAGGAGGAAGTGCAATTGTATGTAATAAGAAAAAAGTAGTGGAGGCGCTGGGAATCGAACCCAGGTCCGAAAGCAATGCATCTTATGCTTCTACGTACGTAGCTGACATACTTATTTAACTCAGAATCAGCCTGTCAGCAGGCTTTTTCGTGAGCGAGTAACCTGTTTGATTTCGCCGTACATGCGGTTACCCCGTTTGGGCTAGTCAGCTCGATACATCTTTCAGTCAGTGCTGACATACTGCTGGAAGACGGCTTTTACTTAACCTTAGGCGGCTAGCGCAAAAGCACTTGTTTCAGCGAATGCATATTCGCTGCTTGCGTTATCGTTCGCAGTTATGGTTTCCGCGGGTTTTTACGTGGTCCTGCGGGCCACGGTACGCAGCTATAAAACTATTACCTCCGTCGAATCCAAATCGCCCCCTTTCCATCAACATAATGTATGCGGTTGATCATCTTTGTCAATAACAGAGGACATCTTTGTTGTTTTTGTAAGGTTTTGTTTGAAGCCTGCTTCTCCTTTTCATTTGATCGCTTTTGCGTTAAAAAAGAAGGGATCGCGATGAATGCTTCCTATCCTCCTCTCCCTCCTAAGAAGAACGTTATTCTTGCCCTTCTGGAACTTTCCACGGTTTTTATTCACCTGGATCCACGTCGAGAAGGAGTGGCCGTCCCTCCTTGGCTTAAACGGCAGTTCAATCTGGTTTTGCAGATCGGGTTTCATATGCCTATTCCTATCCCTGACCTGAAGATTGATGAAAAGGGGGTTCACTGCACACTTAGTTTCCAGCGTTCCCCTTTTTTCTGTGTGTTGCCTTGGTCAAGCATCTATGCGTTGGTGGGGGGGGAAGGATCCCCTACAATGCTTTGGCCAGAAGATATCCCTCCTGAGGTGATTGCGCAGGCGCGTTCTTATCAAGAAGAACAACCTGCAGTAAAAGGAAAAAAAACGGATTCTTCCAAGTCCACTTTTGAAGTGATTTCTCCTCTCCCAGATGCTCAAGGTGCAGAGCGGGTATCTAGTGAGAAAGAGGCATTGGAGCAGCCCTCTTCTCCATTGCCAACAGGGCGCAAAGAGAAAAGAAAGCTCCCCCCATACTTGCGTGTTATTAAGTAAGTAAGCGTTATGTTCGGTTGGAAAAGAACCGTGGATGAGTGATCTGCTTTGGTTTAACAGCAGTCAGTCGTACCGCTCGGTATGCAATTGATGGCGCGATGCATTTAATTCAGTTCGCAGGATCTGTCTAACAGCTCCCACCATATCGGAAAGACCGCAGATATAGGCATGAGGTTCTCCTTGTTGACTAGCCATAAGTGTATGCCAGAGCTCTGGTACGTGCTCTTGGACATGTCCTGTGCGCCCTTTCCATTGGGCATGAGACCGAGAGAGTGTAAAAAATAGTTGTAAATTAGGGTGTGATGCTGCCCATTGCTCAAAATCATTTCGGTAGAGAATATCTTCTTCGTAACGACTCCCAAAGAGGAGCCAGAGGGGACTCTTGTCTCCTTGATTGAGAGCGAATTGAATCATGCTTCGAAGAGGGGTAACCCCTGTCCCATTCGCTACGAAAAGAGAAGCTGTGGTGACGGGCAAAGGGCGAGTAAAAAAACCTTGTGGGCCATTCATTCGAAGGATTTCTCCTACCTGAAGCTGATGTAGGTAGGTTGAGCCGAGACCATCCTGAACGTGAGTGACTGCGAGCTCAAAAGAAGGGGTTCCATTCGGGGCTGAAGCGATGGAGTAGGCTCGTCGTGCTTCCGGTTCGGAGATGGGCAAAAAAAGGTTGATCCACTGCCCTGGTTCAAACAGGAAAGGGAGTTCATCTATTCTTGTGAACACAAGCTCCCGCACGGAAGGGGAGAGCATGCGAGCGGAGGTAAGGCGGGCGTAAAAAGTAGGTGGAAGAGCCATGAAAGTCTTGGTATAGGAGGGGGAAGTGTTGGACCCAAATAGTGCAGATATCTGTTTCGGAATGGCTGTAGCTGCTTATAGCGCCTCTACGCTCTCTTTTTTTAAATATTTAATAAGAAACAGGCGAGATAAGCGACCTGCGGCAGTGGCTACTTTTTGTCTTGGGGTGGGGGTTGTTTTTCATTTTTTCTACTTGGGAGTTGTCTCGCTTTCATCGCATGCCTGTCCAATAGAGGGGGCTCCTGTATTGATTAGTATGATGTCTATGTTGGATTGCACCCTCTATCTCATTCTAAGGCGATTTTATCGATTAGATGGGATAGGGGCCTTTCTTACACTTCTATGCTTGGTTATCTTTCTAGCTTCAAGGTTGATTCATCCGGAGGTGTTGAAAGGGGGATGGGAGGAGGCTGCCCACACCAAGAGTTTGCTGTTGCCTATTCACGCGACCGCAAATCTTTTTGGAACGGCCTTTCTCATGTTAGCTTTTGTCGTTGCAATTGCGTACCTTATTCAGGAAAAAGGACTTAAAGAGAAGCGGTTTAAAATGATTTTTGAAAAACTCCCTCCCCTTGATTTCTTGGATCAGGCGGAGGGAGTTTTTCTATATGCAGCTTTTCCCCTTTTGACGCTCGGTATGCTCACTGGCATTGCAGATAAGAGGGTAGTTGTTTTCCATTTGGCAAACATTCTCCGCGTTGTTTTTGGTGTAATTTCCTGGCTTTTGGTCGGTGGATTTCTCAGCCTGCGCGTGATTAAAGGTTGGAGGGGGCGTCGGATAGCCTATGGAACGATCTTGGGTTTTGGATTCATTGTTATCATTTTTTGTTTTTATTTGTTGCGGCAAGAGTCCTCTCCGTGGGTGCTCAAAGGGGGTGCTGCATGATTATTTTGATGGGCCTTTCTCATCACACGGCCTCTCTTCAGGTGCGGGAGAAGCTGGTGATTGATACAGGGGCTCTGTCCCGGGTTTTATTGCAATTAAAAAGCCGGAAGGAGATAGGCGAGGCTGTCATTCTATCTACCTGCAATCGATTTGAAGTGTATGCGTATGCCCACAGAGGGATTGAGAAAGCGAAGCGTGCAATTGGAGAAGTGATAGCGGCGCTGAATGCCCTACCTCCCTGTTTATATGAGCGGGGGGGGAATGCAGCTATTCGACATCTCTTTCGGGTAGCGTGCAGTCTTGATTCAATGGTGGTCGGGGAGCCTCAGATCTTGGGTCAAGTCAAGAATGCCTATGAGATGGCAAAACAAAATAAGTTGGTTGGTCCCTTTTTAAGTCGCAGTTTCCATTCTGCTTTTCATGTTGCCAAGAGGGTGAGGGCCAGGACTGCAATTGGAACAGGCATGGTGAGTATTGGAAGTATTGCTGTGGATATCGCACGGCGTATCTTCGGGGATCTCTCCTCTCGAACAATCCTTCTCCTGGGAGCAGGCAGGATGGCTGAAGCGGTGGCAAAACGGCTTGGCAAGGGGGAGAAGTCGATCCGTGTATGCAATCGAAATAACGGACGCGCACAAGCCCTGGCCGATTCTTTTTCAGGTGTTGCAGTCCCTTGGAGTGAATTGGAAACTAACTTGACCCAGGCAGATATTGTGATTGTGAGCACAGCGAGCTGTGGTTTTGTGATTTCTTGTGAGATGGTCAAACGTGTGATGAAAAAACGGCGCGGTGCTCCCCTCTTTTTCTTGGATATCGCGATGCCACGCAATGTCGATCCTCAAGTGCATCAGCTTGAGAACGTCTTTGTTTTCAACTTGGAGGATATTCTCCATCAGGCGCGTCAGGGAGCGCAACAGCGCGGGCAGAAAGTTGTGATGGCAGAGGCGATGATCGAGGAAGAAGTGAGTCGGTTAGATGCTTGGTTTAAAGAGAGAATGATTCAGCCCACCGTTGTTGCGCTCCGTTCGAAACTGCATGAAACGATGCTTGTAGAGTTAGAGCATACGTATTCTTTACGGCTTCAACATTTAAAAGAAGAGGATAAGCAGATACTGGGTCAAATGATCGAAAGCGCGATCAATAAGTTCCTTCATCTTCCTATTGCTCGTATCAAGGAAGGGGCAAAAAATGGCAATGGGAGAGTCATGGAGGATGTATTGAGGCAGATTTTTGATATTCACTCTGGACACCCCCTCTTGCACTCTTAACTTTGGATACAGTGGCGTATGGGATGAAGATCACAAACAATTGGCAGATTTCTGCTGGGTAAGTTCTTTCCCATGAAATCACCGCTCGTTTATGTTACACGTCGCTCGCTTCTCGCTTTGATGCAGAGCAGAATGGTTATTCATCAGCTCCTTCCGCATGTGCAGGGGGGGCAAGCAGCGTTCTCTGAATTGCAGGTAACCACTACAGGAGATCGCATCCAGCATGTTCCTTTGACAGAGTGGGGGGGCAAAGCGCTTTTTGTCAAAGAGCTCGAAGAAGCGCTTCTGCAGCATCGAGCGGATTTTGCCATTCATTCTGCGAAGGATCTCCCGGCCCAATTACCTTCCGGTCTTGGGATCGCGTCGGTTTTAAAACGTGGGCCGACGCAGGATGTCCTCGTTGCACCTAGCTTCTCTTCGCTCGATCAGTTGCCTCGAGGGGCTCGTGTGGGGACTTCCAGTCTTCGCCGTGCGTTTTCTCTCCGCGCCCTGCGCGGTGATCTGGATATTCTGCCGATGCGGGGGAATCTAGAAACGCGTTTCCGAAAGGTGGTATCCGGGCAGTATGAGGCTATGGTATTAGCCCAAGCGGGGGTTCTCAGACTCGGATGGGGTGCCCGCATCACTCAGGTTTTTACTCCTGAGCAGATGTTGCCTGCGGTGGGGCAGGGGGTTCTGGCCGTTGAATGCCGAGAGGAGGACCAGGAGGTCAAAGCGCTGTTTTCCCTCATTCATGACGAAGAGACTGCGATTTGCCTTTTTGCAGAGCGTGCTGTCATGCATGCGCTTGGGGGGGGGTGCAAAGAGCCTCTAGCCGCTTATGCCCATCCTTTCATCGAAGGGGGGATTCAGCGGTTATCTCTTCGAGCGTGGGTGGCGCATGTGGATGGTTCTCACTACCGCAGTGGAGAAGAGCAAATGCTCTGGCCATGTGATGAGAAGGTCGCTTGGGAAGTTGGCTTATGCTTGGGTAGAAGGCTTTCAATGAATTCATGAAGAGGGGTGGTTTCACAAAGAATGTGTGGGGATACCAAGCATCTCAAATGCTTATCCTCATGATCGCCGTATGGGGGCTATCGGGGAGTGTGGCTGCTGCCCCTAAAAAGTCGGTACCAGAACGCAAGCTGCAAAAACTGGAAATTCCTGGCGCTTCCCCTGCTTTCTATTTTAAGCCTAAAAAAAAAGGAAGATCCCCTGTCTTTATCTATTTGCATGGGAGACACGGGTATCCTGAGAGCGACTGTCAGAGGTGGTCATCGTTGGTCTACGATTTAGGATGGCTTGTCTGTCCGCAAGGCCCTACAAATGAAGGGGAGGGAGCAAGAAGTTGGAATAATGGCTCCATTGTCGGACGAAGGATTATGGAAGCCGCATTGATTGCACTCTCGAAAAAATATAAGGGCCGAGTTCAAATGAGAGGGAATCTCGTGATCGGCTTCAGTGAGGGGGCTTACATTGCCATGCAAGTGGGGCTCTATGATCCTGGCCGATGGAGCCGTTGGTTAATTTTAGGTGCAAGCGATCAGTATTGGCTGGGAGATCGGGATCCCTTCTTGCAAAAAAACAAGAAGAGGATCGCGCGCGTCTATCTACTAACCGGAAAGCACGATGAAGTTGCTCCCCAGACATTGCGCGTGGGAGCTACACTCAAAAAGATGAAAATTCCCCACCACGTTCAGATTATCAAAGGTCTTGGTCACGAAGTTGCATTGGAGAAGCGAGCATCGATCTACCGCAAAGCTCTTCAGTGGTTAATAACAGGCCGATCTTAACTTTCTGTGTATAGCAAGAGCTGATCGCGCATTACCTGTTCCGTAATCCCTGTACGGAGGTGATCTTTAAGGCAGTCAGCCAAGGTAATCAGAAGTTCTTCAATGCCGTTGTCATCTATTAGTTTTTGAAGCAATGCTTTCGCTGCGCAACTCTCATCGTTGCGCAGCAACTGGCGTATTGTTTCAATGGAAATTTCCCCTTGAAAATCAAGATAGATATTCTTTAATAAGTAGTCGACGAGCTCTTTCACGTACATTCCTCCTGCGCGAGTTGATGATTGCCGAATAATGGGGCTATATCTCCCCCGAATAACTCAACGCAAGGAAACTTTTCTTCTTTTTATGGGAAGACAATCGATTCATCCAGTTTTGTCGCTCCAGCAACAGAGAAAAATCCTAGAAAGGGAGGGGTGCTCTCTTGAAGCATGATTTTTGCTCAGCTTTTTGTAAGCTTTAGCTTTTGGAGATGAGGAATGTGGTCCACACTAACGTGATCAGTCCAAGCACCAGCCATACGAGGGGTAACAACATCTTCCATTTAGGTGACCTGGCCGAACGCGAAGAAGAAGGTTGGATCGGAAAAGGATTTCGTAGATTGGGTCTCTCAGTAGAGAGGTGGGTGGTGGTAGGTGCAGCAAAAGGAGGAGGGGGGAGCGGCTGTTTTTCCGACAGGGTCCATACAGCACCCTCTAATGTGTCATCTCTTGAGTTGTGAAGTGCGTTCAAAGGAGAGTGTGATGAATGTTCCCCTTTTTGTATGGGAGGGAGGGAGTTTTTCGCACCCGAGTTTTGAGAAGGGAGGGAAGTGAATTCCAGTAGCACTTCTTGGATCAGTTGGTTAATCCACGAATTTTCCTTATTCCGTGCACCCTTGCGGGTTCCGACACTTTCTTGGACCAATTGCGCGATATCAAAGCTGCTGACGGGTGTTCCATAAGAAAAGAGGAATCGGCATAGGTCTTTCCCAAGTTCCTCTGCGGTACCGTATCGGTCACCGGGCAGTTTTGCTAAGCTACGATGAATAATTTGCTCGAACAAAGGAGGAACATTATGGTTGAGCGAAGAGAGGGGAGGAACAGCAGCCTGTTGCACTTTTTGTACTGTTTGAAGATCAGTCTCCCCTAGAAAAAGGCGTCTTCCCGCAAGTAGTTCCCATAAAATGATCCCTACTGCAAAAATGTCGGTTCGTGTGTCGACAGTATATCCAAAGGCTGCTTCGGGTGAAAGATAACTGTATTTTCCCTTGATAATGCCAGGTTGGGAACGTTCTAGTTGTGAATTCGCTTTAGCGAGACCGAAGTCTACGATTTTGACTTCGCCGTATTTGGTGATCAAAATGTTAGGGGGTGAGACGTCGCGATGCACGATCCCAAGGGGTGATCCTTCTGCATTTTTCAGGGTGTGAGCATAAGCAAGCCCTTTGCAAATTTCGTGACCGATCCAAGCGGCAAAGGCGATGGGAAGGGTTTGAGAAGATTTTTTCATATATTCCGAAATGGTTTTTAAACTGGCTCCATCCACAAATTCCATCGCAATAAAGTAAGTGT
This sequence comes from Pajaroellobacter abortibovis, assembly GCF_001931505.1. Lineage (NCBI taxonomy): Bacteria > Pseudomonadati > Myxococcota > Polyangiales > Polyangiaceae > Pajaroellobacter > Pajaroellobacter abortibovis. Next base: position 182,431 of record NZ_CP016908.1, read on the forward strand.
CTTTTCCCACACCGATGTCGAATACCTGGACGCAGTTCGAATGATTGAGATTGGCGCTGAGACGGGCTTCGTCGAGGAACATCGAGATAAATTCTTTTTTTTTCACCAATTCGGGGAGCACGCGTTTGATGGCGACCTGCTTGCGGAATCCTTGAAGACCGATACTTTCAGCTCGAAATACTTCGGCCATCCCTCCTGATTCTAATCTGTCAAGGACTCGATATCGCTGTTGAAAATTAACCATACTAAGCTTTGCTGTTTAGAAGAGATTCTCTTAGCAAGAGGCCACCCAATAAAATTAACGTGCCATTTGATTTGCTTTGAATTTACATTGGATTGAAGGCTTTTTCTATGGTCTCTTTTTGGCCTTGTGCATTGATATGCTCGCTACAGTCCTCAGTACAGCTCTGGTGTGCCTTAAGGCTTATCCGATTGGCGTTTAAGTAGAAGTAACGAGAGGGGTCCCTCCCTTTGATTTAGTGTGGTTTGCAGAGTTTGTGGTTCGGAGGAGTCGAGTTAGGGTGAAAAGCGCTTTGTCAAAGTTTGAGATCGATTTGGGGGGTCGTTAGAGCGTTGTGAATTTAGCCCCTGCAGATGTGAAAAGGGAGGGACCAATTTTGATTTAACGATTACTGTGACTATGCTTGCTGCGCTGCAGGTGATCCCTCTCGACCTGTTGAGGGGTATATTCCTTCTCGGTGAACTGTCTTTAACGGAATGCGTACATCCAGTTCGCGGCGTTCTGCCTCAGCTCCTCAGTTTACAGTGCACTTCGATCGATCGCATCTTGCACTCCGAGGAAATGAAGCTGAGGCCGCTCTTGTCCAAGGATTAACAATCCATACGGTCTCGCTTCTATTGAAGCGACTTGTCAAATTCATTCGGGGAGAGATTCGATTGCCTGGGATCTTGCCCCAACTTTCCTACCAAGAAGCACTCGAAGTGGCTGCTACGTATAACCTGATGGGTTGTGAATGGCTCATACAGATCAGCCAAGCTATCTGCGACCTTTCCGAGCTCCTTATCATACAATCAGCAAAGAAGCTCTGATTGGAGGTGGGGAAGATTTGCGCCCTGGGGAAATAACCCTTGCTCACCATGGTGTTCTTTTTCTGGATGAATTGCCCGAATTTTGTCGCTCTACCTTGGAATCGTTGCATCGGCCTTTGGAGGATGGGATGATGCATATTTCGCGTGCTCACGGTTGTCCATTCCATGCCGCTCTTAGTCTATGCCATGAATCCTTGCCCATGCGGATGCGAAGGGGATGGGACGGAGTAATGCCTTTGTAAGCAAGAACAAATAAGGGTCTCCCGCCATCGGATCAGCGGTTCTCTCCTCGATCGTATCGATGTACATGTCATTTTACTTCCTCTGAAAGTAAGACAGTTGCAAAATAAGGTCTCGAAGCGGAGTCGACATTGGTTGTGCGTCAACGTGTGAAAGAAGCGCGAAATGTTCAAAAGATGCGGTTGGGACAAAACAAAGTACGAGCATTTCCCAATGCGCTGCTCTCGCTTCGAGAATGAGAGCAAATCACTTCTCTATGCAAATCTGGGCGCCATTTGTTTTGGATATTGCGATGAGCAACCTTTATCCCCCCGCAAGGGAGGCAGGTCGAGATTCGAGGGCCTGACACGGGGAGGCAGACTACTTTGGCTTTGCATGCTGTTGCGGCAATGCAGCTTCTTGCGGGATTGATGTGGAAGAAAAGTCAAGCAAGGGCTCTTTCTGTGCGTCTGCGTCTCTTTTTTCTTTCTTTTCTTTAGTGCGTTTACAGAAAAGGGAAGTTTTGGTTATGGCTTTTCCGGGTGGAGCTGCAAAACAATTGCGTCAAAGCTGGTGGATGGATAGGGTGTGCTATTTTTTGTCTTGGTTTCAGCTGGTGATCTCTCCTGCCATCTCTAGACAAGGGTGGTACAGTGGAATTCGTGGGGCTTTGGTTCGTGTGTTCGCGCGTCATACCGGAGGAGAATCTGGTTCTTCATGGGGGGGATCCATTCGGCTCTTCATCCAGTATGGGCAATAGATTGAACGGGAGAAGGTCTTAAGTTGTTGCTGATTTCGGTTGCGCCATCCAGCGAGGTAAGCAATGATTTCAGTGCCTTTAATTTCACCCAGCACGATCAGTAAAACGAAGTAAAGAATGCACAATGCGAGGGCGATGAATGGCAAGACTAAGATTGGGAGGTGTGAGAAGCGATGCCCGATCATTACGACACTACCCCACGCTATTAGAACTCGCACTACAGTTCCCATTTGAAGGATTGCTGAAGCGTGGTGCCGCACAAAAAAGAGAGAGCAGAGAAAAGTGAGGACAGTAGAGCAGCTCATGATCAGAGCAGTAGCTTGTAGCTGTAAAAGGCCAAAAGGGAGTTGAGGGACAAAAAGCGTGCATCCGATGATGGCACAAAGTGCTGCGCTAAAGCTAAGCAGAGAAGAAAGTCGCTCGTGTCCGAGGCTTGTTAAAATCGAGTTGTTAAGTTGGAAAAGTGCGAATGCCCCTTGTCCAACGGCTAGAATCGCTAAGGTGCTTTTCCCTCTGGACACGATAACACTTCCGTAGACCGCTTGAAGGAGATGTCCTGGAAGAGCTGCTAAGACACTGGTGAGGAGACCACACACGATCAATCCAATGCGCAAACCGTGAAAAATATGAAGCCGGATTGCTTCGCGCTGTTGATGGGCTTTATCTCGAGCGAGGATGGGGAAGAGCACATGGGTCATGCTGATGAGTAATTGGTAAGGGAGAAAGGCAAATAGCTGACAAGCTCGGTAAATTGCTACCCACTCATTGGCGGATGTTTCTGCGGCAGTTTCTTCTAATCCTGAGCGGAGTGCGGATTGAGAGAGGAATCGTCCTAATAGGGTTAGATCAGCTTGCATCAGGAGATTGGTGAATAGATAAGCGCTTACAAGAGAGCCAAGGAGAGTCCAGTAGGAGCGGATGGAGTGGGTTGGATCAGGGCGTCGGATTAGATTTGTGAGCCAGGAAAACTTCAGCCCTGTGGAAGCAAACGCAATCGGAAGGATAAGGGTGGCAGCGAGCGCAGTCCCTGCAGTTGCGCCGAATGCACCAGATTGACGATATCGAGTTAACAGGAAGCCGAGGCTAAGCATCCCTGTTGTACGCAAAAGAGCGAAGAGGATGTCCAAGCTTGCTTGTTTAAAAAATGAGATCTGTCCATTGAGGACCCCGATCAGAGGGGCATAGAGGCTGTAGGCAGCGATAGTGATCCCCATGAGAGCGAGGGGGTGTGCGATCGAAGGGGCGTGCTCGAGGCGAGCTAGCCAGGGGGCAGCGAGGATGAATCCTCCTCCCCCTAGGATGGCGAAGAGCAGGTGGATGCGCGCGAGGGAATGCAAGGTGGCTTGCTCATTTGCTGGGGAGCTTGCTACTGTGCGGCTGACCGCTTGAGTGAAACTTGTGATGATCACGTTGGTGATGATCGTCGATAGGGCGAGAATTCTCGAAAAAGCGCCGTAAGCAGCAAGACCGAGCAACCAAGGCAAACTGATGTGTTGAATGAAACCGTTGGCAATAAAAAAAACTTTGGCTGCTAGAATAGCGATCCCCCCCTTCTGCCATGACGTATGGGATTTTGCGGGATGAAAGGAAGGGTTCATAGCCTACAATGTATTCTGCAAGCAAAGCGGTCGAGCATAGAAAAATGACTGAGGAGACCTACCACCGCAGGAGCGCGCTCCCCCAGTGAACTCCTGCCCCGAGTGCGAAGACCATGTTGAGATCTCCTACTCTAAGCTTCCCTTCTCTTGTCAATTCGTCGATGAGAATCGGAATTGTTGCTCCACTTGTATTGCCGACTTGTTCAATGTTGGAGGGCATTTTCTCTTTTGGAATTTCTAGCTTTTTCCGGACGTACTCATTGATACGTTCATTTGCTTGATGTGCGAGAAACCACTCAATTTGCTCGAGTGAGGTTGATGTCGAATGCGCGAGGGCCTGTATACTCTCGGGCAATTTGGTGACGGCGAGTTTGAAAAGATCTCGGCCATACATGCGGGGAATATGAGCATCCTGTTGAAGCATTTCTTCTGTCCAATAAGGCCGCCGGCGAAACCCTCCTCCAGGGACATGCAACAGATCAGCATATCGCCCGTCCGAGTGCAGATCGATCCCTAAGAGCCCAGCCTCCCTCGAAGTGGCGCGAAAGACAAGTGCTCCTGCTCCATCTCCAAACAGAATCGCAATTGATCGGTGATGGCTGGCCAATGCCCATTGTTCCTTGCTGACGACGAATTCTTCAGAATCGACAAAGCTCCAGTCCGTCCATGGCATGAACCCAGCATGTGTTTCCGCTGCAACAAACAGAATCACTTTGGCAGCTCCACTGCGAATAAGACTATCGACAAGATGCAACCCATACAGCATCGCTGCGCATTGCTGTCGAATATCCAGAGAAGGGATTCCATCGAGCCCTAGCTTTGTACCGAGCAAACTGGCAGATCCAGGAAATACATAATCCGGGGTCATCGTGGCGAAGATAATGTAGTCAATGTCTTGAGGATTAATCTGGGCTGCAGCAATTGCTTTTTTGGCTGCTTCTGCTCCCAAATCGCTCGCTCCCACTCCATCGGGAGCAAAATGGCGCTGCCGTATCCCTGAACGTTGGACAATCCAATCATCTGAAGTATCCATCGTCTTCATCAGATCTTGGTTTTTTACTGGCTTTCCAGGCAGATAAGAACCTGTTCCAATAATCTCAAACCCTAGGCGCATCAAATCGTCTTCTCAACATGCAACGGATAAATAAGCTACAAGACATTCCGCTAATGATATCATTGAAATGTAAATTGCTTTACATACCACGATTTTCAGAGAAGGATCCAAAGAAGTCTCCGATCCTACAATGACTTCGGTGTTTTTCTTGGAGGGAGAGTGTGTATGGCAATCGGCTTCTGAGGGAGATTGACGGAAGTATCTTCAACGAAGACACAGTTGCCTTTATGATGAAAGAGATGAATAGGATATTGAAGGTCTTTTTGCTGCCGATCTCCTACCATAAGCACTTGTCCTGTGCTGTTGAAATCAATACCCCACAAATCATAGTGTGAGGTGGGGCCGAACAGAGGCTTAGCGATGGAGGCGACCAAAGTTCCGGTGTCTAGTCGGAACGTAATCAGGGAAGTGCGATTCCAGTCGGGGGTGGAATCCATGACAATCGCAGCTCCACATGTTTGAGAAATCGCTATATTGACTGGAATGGCCTCTAATTCCGTCTTGGATAGAAGCATTTCACTGGTTCCCTCCACCAGATCGATACGTTCGATCCCACCGTTTTCTTCCTCTTGAAGAGTAAGATTTCCAGCTTGAGTGACCCATAGGCTTTCTTGAGAAAAGACAGGTGAGTGCAATGGATTCCGTCCCTTCAGTTGAATCACTTCTTCTATCTGCTTGTTATCGACATTGATGGAGAGGAGAGAGGCTGGGTTCTCAGGTTTCCAATCGCGATTTAGATTTTGAAGAAGGACGAGCGCTTTAGTGAGCCCTTTGAATTCTCCGATCCATAGGGCGCTTGCGTGAGGGTTTCCATTTGGGCTGTAGGGAGAAAGATCGATGGATGTACTCCATTCCCCTTTCTGATTGAATACGGCAAGAACCGGCACATCATAGTAAACGACCCACAATTCTTCATTGGGCGATAGGGCTACGTCATGGGGACTTGAAAGGGATTGGGTGGAAGGTAGATGGAGGCTCATTTTTTGTACAGGCGCTCCACACCGATTAAGCAGAAAAAGGAGCTCTCGGTCTCGCGACAGCAGAAAGGCGCGATTGGTAGAAAAAGAAAGAGAAAGATCCTGCCCGAATTCTTCGTTAAAGAATGAGGATATACCCGTTGAGGCGGAAGGGATTCCCTTGGGTGGGATAGTCAAAGAGCCGACCCAGCTTGATGTGAAATCGCTCGCTACCCACATGACCTGATGATCATAACAAGTGGGGTCCTCGTCCAGTGAAGGAGCTAACTCGAGATCGAATCCATCCAGCACCGTGATGGTAGGGTCAAAATGACAGCCTTGAATTGTCAGGAGGGAGATCTCCCCCATCCTTAAGAAAAAGCAAAGCATTGTACCCTGCCCCAGAGGGAACCATCTCATTTCGTTAGGAGTTTGTGTAGGAGAATATAGCCATCTTGCCTAAATGTGGTATGCGGAGACAACCAATGATGGGTACGTACACTTTTTCTTATTTCATAAATATATTATATTGGATTGTATTGATCAATGGAAATGCCTGTAAAGAGGAAGAGGTTTCTCAGTCTGTTCCTCCCTCTCTTTCTCCTTCTGCTATTCCGTTGAAGACGGGTGCGCACCTCTGTCTGTAGGAGAAAGGTGCCTCTCATTTGTCACAGGTGATACCTTATTTCCTCTGGATGTTGCTAGGTATTGTATCGATTCGAGCGAAGAAATTCGGGTCTATGGTGTGGGGGATCGCTATTCCATGGAACAAGTCTGCACCACTGCCTTTGATGGAGAGTGTGAGATCTACAGGTGGCTAGGCGTTCAAAAAGTGACCGCTCTTCGATACAAAGGGGGGACCAGTGCGATTGAGGTGTATCTCTCTGAATTTGCTTCTCCGGTTGGGACGTATGCGGTGTTTACCAAACGGAGGGTTGCTGGTGGGGAATCCTGCCGACAAAACTGTGCCGGAATCCTTAGAGTGGGGTGGAGAGTCTGTAATGGGTATGGGGCGCGCTTGTGTTTGGGAAGGCCCTTATCTCGTTGAAATGCAGTACATCACGAATAATGACGAGGAACCTCTAGAGGAATTGGTAAGCACAAGCTGGCAGGTTTTCTCTGAGCTGGCTAAGCGAGTCGGAGAGCAGTTGCCGGGTACGACCAATCCTCCCACTTCTGTGGCGGCTTTACCTTCTGCTGCTCACATTAGCATTAGAAGGAAGGGGGTTGAATACGTTCTTACGGATCCCTTGGGAATCCCCCTCTATAGGGGAGGGGCAACAGGGTTCTATCAGGAAGGCTCAAAGTGGTATCGGATGATCTCTTTAGTCCGCACTAAGGTAGCCAAGGCCAAGCAAATTATGGCTGTGTTGACTGCTCTCCCCACTGCCTCCAGGCTTTCTGGAATTGAGGACGAAGCTGTTCGCGTGATGCTAAAGAAGTATGGAAAGGAGCAGTTGCGCTATCTTTTTGCTCGTAAAGGAGTTCAAGTCTACAGCATTGGGGATAAAGAGTTGGTACAGAAGGGGGTGGTGGATTCCGCCGCCTCACAGGAGGTCAATCTCTCGGAGGAGGTGAAAATTGGCCTGCTCAAGCAATGGATGAGTGCTTCCCCAGGCGCTCGAAGCAAATCAAAGGTAAGCCCCGATTCTGGCGGCTCTGGGCGCTTTTCTCAATAAAGCTTCGGGTGATCGGGTCGTTGTACCCACTTGCAAGAGGTAATGTTGAATCATTGTGGTGATGATATCGCACAATCCGTCTCATCAGCGTATCCCGAATCCATTTCCCGACGAGGGAGGCAATACAAACGAGCAGATGATGCGTATCAGCGTCTTGTACAAAACGGAGGCGTCCGATGGACTGGATTTTATATTCACTGCAGGCTGAGTTCTCTTGCACGGTGTTGCACGGATATTGACTTAGCAGTTCGAAGTGATGGGGATAATGGCTCATTCCCCCTACTTTTCCACAAGTGATCGAGCAATTCTCCATCGGGTGGCAGGTTGCGGTATGGAGTACCAATTGTTCCATTGCGTGGAGATCCATCGCAAAACGTGATTTTTTCTCTTGATAGGCTTGATTGAGGCGTTTGGTGCAGAGGAGGACACTGCGCGCTTCTAGGACATCGATGCCCTGTTGAGACAGTTCATCGAGATCCTGCAATAGACGCTTGACCAGAGCCGATTCCGCTTCGAAGTGCTCGTCTTCTGCTCCCCAGCACTGAGCTTGGTGGAGGGGTGGACAGGGGACTCTGAGGTTTTCTCTTGGCTCAAGGGATATCTGATGAATTAAGTCATCTGGATTCAATGGCCTTTTCGAGGAGCGGAACGCAATGGCTCTAGCCCACGCCTCCCCCAGTGCTCTTTCATGGAAGGAAACTAGCTTCTTAGAGTCTCCTATTCTTCTTGCAAGGGAAGGAGAGGGAGCTGCTTCAGCAATGGTCAGGCCTTGACTGCACGTTTTTGCGCGGACACAGGTCACCACAAGAGGTCCTAAACGGGGGCCTAGCCCGTTCTCATCAATCCCCGCGACGATAAAAGTTCCTCGCTTCATAGAGCTGTTAACTTGGTTGACGTTGAAGCAATGCATGCTTATCTTTTGCTAGTACATTATCTTACAGAAGAGCATGTCCATTCTAGTTTTTCTCTTTCGTAAGATAAGTACGATGGAGTCTGACGAATCACGAGCATCAACATGGAGCTTGGGGTGAATAAAGCAACGCTCAAAAAATTTAAGGTTCTTTTAACCGAAAAACGGGATGAAATCCTGAAAAAAGCCAAGCAGACGCTTGAACAGGATATGACGCTTGATGTGGAAGATTTGTCCGATGAAATGGATTTGGCTTCAAGCGAGTATTTGCAGTCATTCACGTTTCGTCTACGCGGGCGTGAAAAAGGCCTTCTTGAAAAGATAGAACAAGCTCTGGAAAAGATAGAGAGCGGAGAATTTGGGCAATGCCAGTCCTGTGGGGAAGAGATCGCCATTAAGCGACTGGAGGCGAGACCTGAAACAGACCTCTGTATTCACTGCAAAGAGGAGCAGGAGCGGCTGGAGAAGAACTATACGTGATTGTCCTTAGGCGTGCACGCTCAAAGATTGCGGTCTTCTGGAATTCGGTCTGATGGAGGAGGATGCCTTCTTTGAGCAGCTTGCAGGGCGAGAGTCATGCGGGCAAAGTCTTGTACGGACAGCGTTTCTCCTCGGGAGTTAAGGGAGATGCCGCATGTTTCTGCGCTTTGGACAAGGATTTGCGGCTCAATCCATCCGGCCCACGCATTGCGGAGAGTTTTCCTCCTCTTTTCAAATGCTTTGTGAACAAGCCACTGGAAAAGAGAGGTTTCTTCTGTGATTCTGGGGCGTCGGGGGAGGAGGTGCACGAGTGTGCTTCTGACATTTGGGGAGGGGAAGAAGCAAGAAGGGGGGATATTTTGAATTCGGTGGATTGCAAAGGCATTGTGCACAAAGACGGTTAATGCGCCGTATGATTTGGCCCCTGGAGTTGCGAGGAGTCGATCGGCTACTTCCGATTGAAGCATGAAGACTGCTCGTGAGAGGTGTTCTACCTGCTCCGTGGCTCGGCGGAGCAACGAGCCGGTGATGAAGTAGGGTAAATTCCCTACTAGGATATGAGGGGAGGAAGGGGAGGAGACGGCGAAAAGGGAAGCAATGTCTAGTGTTTGAGCATCTGCTTCGTGGATAGAAAGTTGGTTTGCGCGGAGTGGTTCTTCAAACACGCTGTGGAGAATAGGGATCAGATCTCGATCGCGCTCAACTGCGCTAACACGTTGAGCACGTTCAAGGAGAAAAGATGTTAATGCGCCGACTCCTGCCCCCCACTCGATCACGTGCGCTTTTCCTCTTTCCTCTTCCAGGATGCTGACCTCAGCGATCGTACGGCCGATCGATTCAACGACAAGAAAGTTTTGACCAAACTTCTTTTTAGGGAAAATTCCAGCTTCTTGTAATAAAATACGGGAATTGAGCAAAGCGACCTAGTCTTGTTATTCCAGTGTTCCAGCGTTTTTTTCGTTGGTTCCGCAGCGCTCGAGCAAACCGGTCAAACTCCGGATCAGACGATCCATTCTTGAATCCAGCGTTGGGTGAGAAGGGGTCCCATCCTGCTTGAGTGCTTTTTCGACTTCGGTGATTTGCAGAAATGGGGGGATTGGCAGCCCCGCTCTCGGTCTGGTGCTGTTCAAAACAACAACAATTTTTAGCGGATTTGAGATCAGAGCACTCATTGCAGTGGGATGCGGAAAGAGGGGTGAGGCTGTAAGGAATTTCCAAACGTAAAACAAAGTTGTAGAAGTTGCATTGTTTTTTAATTCATCTGTTTAAAAAAATGCTGTGAAAGAGGGGTTCTATAGAGCTCGACAGCACTGTTTTAATAGCGTATCAAGTGGATTGAGATGGATATTTCTGCCAATTTGAAAAGTACATATCGAGTAAGGGTATGAACCGTTCTAGCTATCGCAACTTGATAAGAGCTATGTCCCTTTTTTGGCTTGGGTGTTATGGAGGAGGGGGAGGGGTTGATCCGCCTTCTGGCCTCTATTTTCCTGTCTCCATGGAAGTTTCTAGAGGGGGGAATGCCTTGTATGTGCTGAATTCCGACTTTGACCTGCGCTATAATGGTAGTACTCTTGAGAGCTTGAATCTCGCTCAAATCCGTCTCGATGCGGCCCGCGCGATCGCAAATCCACTGGATCCCTTGTTGCCCCGCTTATGGAAAATGGAGACCTCTGGGGGGGGTAACCCCTGTCCTCATCACCCACCCCTCTCAAAGCCTGGTCGCCCTGGCGAGCCCCAGTTGCCAGGGGATACATGCATTCCTCGGGTCAATGCAAGCCGATATGAGAAGGACACTGTCGTCTTGGGAGCATTGGGATCAGAAGTGCAGCTTAAGAGAGGCGAGACAGGGGGGGATCAGCTTTTTGTTCTCACACGAGGGGACATGGCATTGACATGGGTGAATGTCTCCAACGATCAGTCGTTGGCTGATGTAGATCCAATCCAAGCAGAGTCGTATCCCTCTTTCTTTTTCCGTTGTGATCAGGATGCAAAGAAACGCTGCAGTGGTACGCATCGAATTACGAGTGGGAGAGGGGGAGAGCGTTTAGTTGCAGACCTCACCATGCCAGCCGAGCCTTTCAGTATGGCGCAAAGTGTAGATGGCTCCATGATCGTCGTGGTCCACCAGTCTGAACCCAAAGCAAGCCTTTTTATAACAAGTGCGGATGGGAAAGCCCCCACCATCCAATTCGTCTTAGAAGGATTACCTCTTGGGGGCGTCGGAATTGCCGCTCTTTCTGATGGGTTTTTCCCAGAGAAGGGGTGTAGTCCATCATTTCTCCTGACGAGTCGGAGTGCTGCACTGGTTACGTTAGTTCGCGCGTATCGACCGGCATCGGCTGCTGCAAAGTCAGGTTATTTTTTGGTGAAGCGAGGACAAACCCCTTTGGTGGCGAATGCGGGGTGGATGGATTCGCGGGGGATTGCTGTCGATCCCACACTCCGGATCAGTTGTAAGCTTCGCGTAGCTCCTGTCGATTTAAAGATCAATCCCCCTCGGACTCAGGCTCAAGTAGACGAGGAGCAGGCGACTTGCCTGCGGTTGCCTGAACGGGTCTTTTTGATCAATCGCAGTCCCCCGTCTCTGCTGATCGGTGAGGTGGGAGATCGCACTGCCGATGCGCGTGGAAATCGCGTTCCTGAACAGTTGCGCATTGCTTCGAGCATCCCTTTACCAGCAGGGCCTTCTCGTGTTTATCTGGCACCCATTGTGGATACAGATGGACGCTATAGCCTTCGGGTTTTTATTATTTGTTTTGATGCCTCTCTTGTGATCATGTATGATCCTGATCGCAGGGCGATTGCCGACATCATTCAGGTGGAATCTGGACCTCATGCAATGGCTTTCGACCCATTTTCATGGGAAGATGTGGCGCGCCGCGCGGTAGTGCCAAAGGATGCGAGATGGTCATCCTTTGAGCTTCAACGCTATCAATTCGGTTATGTGGCAAGCTTTCGGAAGTCGTCTGTACAAGTGTTGGATCTTATGGCAGCTCACCCAACCACTTTTGGGAGACCTGTTCTGACATTAGGGGCAGCTGCCCCGTGAAGAAGCGATGGCTGCTCCGTATTTCTGTTTTGATTCGAATGGGGGTGGGGCTGATTGCGGCTTGTGGGGATCGGCAGCTTCCTCTCCAGCACAGTTCTATTGAACTTCCACAAGATGCTGCTTTCGTTTGCCTCAAGGTGTTCAAACCGGATCCAACATCTCCCGATCGCATGCTCCCTCAACTTCCTGAGCCAGTACCGCTGCCTCATTGCAGTGTCTCCAATGCTGCAGCTAATCTGGCTTATTCCCCTTATCAACTGTTTGCTCTGGTTATGCAGGGGAGCCGGAATGGGCTTGCAGTCGTCAATTTATCGACGGGGGTTATTGTCGATGTCAATCAGGCTTCGCCGGGAGTTCAGGCCGTCCCGATCGGAAATCAGCCAACGGGAATCGCGACCTCTCCAGATGGTCGATCGACTCTGGTCACGACAGCAGAGCCTGGGCGATATGCCCTTTGGGTAGTCGATAACGCGCGTATTTTGGGAGATTCGCAGGGGATTCGGCAAGACCCTCGCCCGGCCCCTCCCCTCTTGACAGAATGGATGGTGTGTGGCCTTCCTCAACCTCCGATGACGGTCCTTTCCGTCCCACGCGCTCCCTCTTCCTCTTCTTTCAGTGGGACTTACGATATCGCTGTTATCTTGCAATCGAATGAACGAGGCCAAGCGAAGGCTTTGATGATCGACCCGGATTCGCTCAAGCAAATCCCTCTTGGCCAGTACCTTCCGTGTCCTTTGGAGGGGGCCATTGAGTTGGCTGCGGATCTTCCCGAGAACTGGACAGCAGGCCCCTCTTGGCCTGATGGAATTCCGTACGCAAGTGGTGGGATCACGCTTGATCTTCCCCAGCCTCCCTCTGTATGTAGTGCAGGATGGGAATGGCAAACACCCCCTAACCCTTTTCCGAAGATAGGAGGTGCTTCTCCTCAGCCAAGAGGTGCAGCTTTTGCCGATCGGATCCTATATATTTCCGATGGTTCTTTCCCGCTCATTCACCGCATTGACCTTTCCAATCCAAAGCGACTAGTTGAGCTGCAGCCCCTTATCGTGACAAGTATGTCTTCTCCGGATCGACAGGTTTCTGTTGGGCCACTAGCAGTAAGCCCTATCACTTCTGACTACCGTCGCTATCTGTATGGGATTGAGAGTGATATCAATGGAAATATTTTGGTGTACGATATCACACAGCCAGATCGTTCCCCTCTTGTCCCTCTGACAAATCCCTATCCTGTGCTCAATCCGCTTCAATCTCCAGACAGGATCTCTTTTGAAGCCCCTGCTGTAGCTATCTCTTTTGTTAGCCATGATGTCCCTGTGACCAAAAATTGGGACGGGACGGGACGGATGGGTGCATTGACAGGGCTCCTCTGCAATCCGAATCCAAACGCTTTTGACCAACAGGGTAATGTGGTTGATTGGGGAGCGTTCTATAGGCCGGGAGAAGCGCTCCTTTCGCGCGATACGAGCTTGCTTCCGAACTCCCTTCGAGGCGTGTTCGCTTTTGTTGCTTTGACAAACGGATCGATCCAGATCGTCAATGTAGACGATTGGGACGCCCCCTGCCGTCGCCCTGTTTTGCTGACGTCTGACGCTCAAGTGAGCTCTCTCAGTCTCCCCCAGCCGGTGCCTTCCTCTTTGGAAGACACAAACCCCTTCCATGCCCCTCGTGCAGAAGGGCGATTGGGGGCTAGTCAAGCTGTTACAGGTGAAATCTTTTTCCCTATCATTAGTCCGCATACAAAACGGTCTAAGTACCTCTTCTCCTTTGATTTAAATCACGGTGGGCAAGTCCCTTATCTGTTGAGTCCGCCTAAATTATTTCTCAATGAGATCTCTCTTCCTATTGATTTTGGAGAGCAGGGAACAAATCCAATTTTATTGCAGGTCCAATCCACATTTGCATACCCGCATTCGGTAGAAGGACAGGAAAATTTGCAGGGTGTGGTCTCGGGGTACATCCCTGTGGAAAAATCTCCTGGAATCCTATTTTCTTTGGAGGATCCTTCTGTTCATAACGATGATGATTGGACCATTGTCTATGAAGGGCAGTTGCCTGGCTTTGAAGGAATTCGGGCAGATATGTCGACGAACGACGATTTTCATACGCTGACGCTGACTACCCAAGGGGTTTCACTCTGTTCCTTGGGGGTGCATGATGTCAAAACAAGCCTAGCGCGCGCTCAAAAAGCGAGGGAAGAGCTGGCGCAGGCAGTCCCCTCTACAGTTCTTTCGCCTTCTGCTCTTGAGCAGGTCGGTGCGCAGATGGGGGATTATGTCCAGATAGCGGATGATTTGTTGCCTGGCGATAACTCCTATTGGAATCAACAGGCAGCCTGTTGGGATTTGGGTGGAACTTCTCTCCGCACGCCGGCAGAGCGCTACCACACCTGTGAGGTGATGTATGGAGCGGTTCAGGACCAGAGCGTTCACAGGGATTTCCCCATCCTTGAAGCGTATAGTGATCATCTTGTGCTTGGCACTTTCTACGGGCCTTCTGGTACACTTATGACACCAGCGAATCGACAACGGATTGGAGCACGTTCCGATAATGTCCCTTGGTTCAAGTTACTGTACTGCTGTTTCCAAGGGAGGGCTTCTTTCCGAGTGCGTACAGGAGGCCAATGGATTGCCATAGGAAAGAGAACGGGATATCTACACCATGTGGGCACTTCGGGGACGGATCAAGCCTGTGTCGATTCTTGTCTCGTGCGCGATGCGCTCCTCAATGCGCGCATCATGGAAGTGCCTCGCACCGCCTCTAGCTCTTTTATGCCTTCTCGGAATAGCGTGCTTGCGCTGCGCAATCCTTTCTTCTCCTTTTTCATGATGGGGGGGATGTTGTCGGCTTCCAGTGATTTCACTGCTTCAAGTCGGGATATGACTTGGAAGTTTTCTACGCGAGGTGGATTTTCTCCCCTCCGCCTTCAGGTGGGGGTGAGAGGGGGGATCCCTTCTAACCGTTATCGTGCGAGCCCTCGTTCGATCCGTTTCATTGAGCCGTACGGTAGGCTATTGGTGATCGATGGGGCAGGGCAGGGGCTTCAACAGATCAGCCTTGATAAAGTCGACTTTATGGGTCCCTCTATTCTATGAGAGGGGGAGCTTAAATCTTCTTTGGAAGATGAGTGAGAGTGATCAAGAATAGGTCAAAAAGATGAAATCAGCTACCTCTGAGGCATCAGCAACTCCTGTGATGAAGCAATACCTCGCTATTAAAGCGAAGCATGCGGATGCTCTTCTTTTTTTTCGTATGGGGGATTTTTATGAGCTCTTTTATGAAGATGCCATCATTGCTGCCCGTGCACTTGATCTGACCTTGACCAGTCGCAATAAAGGGGTGAAGGAGGAGATCCCAATGGCGGGGGTTCCTTATCATGCGGCAAGCTCTTACGTGCAACGGCTTCTTGATACAGGACATAAAGTGGCCATCTGTGAGCAGATGGCTGACCCAACAAAAGTTAAAGGGATCGTTCCCCGCGAAGTCGTACGTATCGTGAGTCCAGGGGTTGTGTTCGATGAGGCAGGCCTCAAAGCGAACCAAAATCATTATTTTTTAGCGATCGAAAAAGGGCCGCAAGGGATATGGGGGGTTGCAGCGTTTGACTTAACGACAGGAGAACTGATCGCTTGTGAACTGAGCGATCGGGAGGATGTTCTTGCGGAAGTGATCCGTCTTGACCCACGCGAGGTCTTCTTGGGGAATGATTCCCATGAGCTTGGAATCGAAATCGAAAATGCGTGTCCCCGGAGGGTGGTCCGCTATGAAAAAAACGGGTTGACTCTCGACTCCGTCTACCGCTTACTTGGCTATGTTCCTGCACAACAATGTGAGCGGGTGACGTGGTCCCACTCGGTTCAGCATGCGGTGGCGCGTTGTATCCACGTAGCTTGCACGAGTGAACCGGGTAAACCTCCACCTATCGCTTCATTCCAGGTGTATCAAGCTAGCCAGACCCTTTTACTGGATCAAACAGCTCAGAGGCATCTCGAGCTCGTGCAGACGATGGGAGGGGAATACCAGGACTCTCTTCTCTCCCAAATCGACCTCACTCAGACTGCTCCTGGTGCGAGACTCTTGCGGAAAAGACTTCTGGCTCCATTAACCTCAGTGTCTGCAATCCACAGCCATCACAATGCGGTTGAACTATTTTTTGAACACTCAGACTTGCGGCGAGAAATTCGAGAACGACTTAGCCGTTTATCTGATCTGGAGCGACTGGCTGTCAAACTCTCCACTCGCCGTCTCCATCCCCGAGATCTGGTTGGACTGCTCGCTTCTCTGCAAGAGCTTCCTTCATTGGTTAGGGCATTCGAAGCATGTCCTAGCCCCCATGCGCGAAGGTCTTTGGGAGTTCCAAGCGAAGGAGCATGGTTGGACAGGTGTGAGGAGGTGGAAGCGCTGCTTCGGCGCGCTCTTATGGATGAGCCGTCCCCACGTTTAGGAGAAGGGCTGATTCTGCGTGAGGGATATGATCAAGAGCTGGACGAGGCTCGTCTGTTAGCGAGGGATGGGCAGCGACTAATGATCGACCTCGAGGCACGTCTCAGGGCGGAGTTTCAGATACTCAGCCTTAAGGTCCGGTATACACGTGTGTTTGGCTGGTACCTGGAGGTGACGCGCGTACATCTGGACAAAGTCCCAAAGGCATGGCGCCGCAAGCAGACCATCGCTACCGGGGAACGATTCACCTGCCGTGAACTTGATGAATTAGCAGATCGGCTAGCGCATGCAGAAGAACGCTGTGCTTCACGCGAATCAGAACTGTACCATGCCCTGATCGAGATGGTTGCCCAACATGAAAGCCGTTTTCGGCAGCTGGCTTCACAACTCGCAGCATGGGATGTGGCCAGTTCTCTTGCAGAGGTTGCCCACTGCCGCGATTACATTCGTCCAGAAGTAGATGAATCACTGCAGTTGATCCTTGAGGGTAGTCGGCATCCAGTCGTGGAAAGATTTACGGGAGTAGGGGGATTTGTACCCAATCACATTCGGCTGGAAGCAGGAGGAGAAGGTCCAGAGGAGGGGCTTGAGGGGCATCAACAGGCGCACCTGTGGTTAATTACAGGGCCTAACATGGCTGGCAAATCGACGCTGATGCGTCAGGCTGCACTTTGTGTCATTTTGGCGCAGATGGGCTCCTTTGTCCCTGCTAAACGAGCAAAAATCGGGATCGTTGACCGCATCCTAACTCGGGTAGGGGCTAGCGATAATGTGGCATGTGGGGAGAGTACATTTATGGTTGAGATGAAAGAGACTGCCCATGTGCTTCAGACCGCAACACGCCGTTCGCTTGTGATCCTCGACGAAATTGGTCGCGGGACAAGTACCTACGACGGTCTTTCGATTGCGTGGGCAGTTGCTGAATATCTGCACGATGTTACCCGATGTCGCGCTCTATTCGCGACCCACTACTATGAATTGACACGTCTATCCAAAACCAAGCAAGGATGCCAGAACTGGAGTGTTTCCGCTCAAGAACACAAAAAGGAAGTAATTTTTCTGCATCAATTACAACCAGGTCCAGCCTCGCGCAGCTATGGAATTGAATGTGCCCGATTAGCAGGTATCCCTGAATCGGTTCTGTCGCGCGCTAGTACTATTCTCAAAGAGCTTGAAGAGGAAGCAAGTGGGATGCGTCCCCTTGCTAGGGACGCGAAGGCAGAGGAATGCTCCCCTCCTGCTGAGGAAATTCTAAAAAGGGAGGAAGCCTCTCTTCTTTTATATTCCATTCTTGAAGAACTTAAGGCTGTCGATCTAAATCAAATGACACCACTAGAGGCTTTTCAGTGGATTGCTTGTTCTAAGAAACGATACCTTACTTGAATTCCTCTTAGGGGAACATTCGGTCCTCGTGCGACTTATTCTATCTTCTCTTCTATTTCCACCTTCTCTGAATCATCAAGTCAACTGCCTTTCCCTAAACCCCTTGCCGATTGAGCCTATGAGCGTCCGACCTACCTCGCGTACCGTTTCTTTCTTGGGTTATTTGATGGTGAGCATTTCTGCCTTATCGTGGGGGACATGGCCCTTTATCCTGCGTTATGCGGAGCAGTTTTCTAGACTTACTCCGCAGCTTGAATCAGTGCTTGTGTTTCTCATCATTGCGGTGAGTACGGCCCCGTTCGCTTGGTTAAAGCGCACTCCTCAAGGGCTCTCCTATAAAAATATAGTAGGCCTTATTTGGCTCGCTGCGTCGAACGCTTTGAGTATCCTCTGTGTCTTTGCCGCTTACCGACGGACGAGTGTGGCGATCGCTGTCTTATTACGCTATTGCATGCCTGTTTTTTCGACCTTGGCTGCCCCTTTTTTTGTTCGGGATAAGTTGTCCAAAGTCACTTGGCTCGCGATGGCCCTTTCTCTTTTTGGCTTGTTTATCTTGCTTGCCCCTTGGGAAGCATATCATCGCGCGCATGACATCCGAGGATGTGCCCTGGCCCTGCTAAGTGCGATTTTTTATGCCTCTACAGTCCTGATGAATAAATGGTTGGTTTCACGGCTGTCTGCCATGGAAATCATTTCCTTTAACTCATTTATCGCATCAGGCATTTTATCCCTTTTCGTGTCAGGCAAGGATTGGTGTCAACTCTCTTTTCCCCCTGCGGTCATCATTGGGATGGGGGGGATGGGTCCTGGAGCACTCGGTGCATTCTTTTTTGTCAAAGGCCTCAGAAAGATTTCAGCGGTGCATGCATCGCTGCTTACCCTGCTCGAGCCATTGGTGGCTGTTGTAGGAGCAAGCCTGATGCTTCATGAAGCTTTAAGCCTGAATGTGGGGATAGGGGGCCTTTTTATTGGAATAGGAGCTATCTTAGTGATGATAAAAGGGTAGAATCGCTTTATGCTGAAACGTATCTTGGTAGCTTAAGAAACGATGACAGAGGGGATGCTGGGTCCCTCGCCTCAAAATAAAGATAAGGATGATAAACGATGAATCACTACCGCTTTACTTCGGAATCTGTCACAGAAGGACATCCTGATAAAATTTGCGACGCGATTTCGGATGCAATCTTAGATGCTATCCTTGAACAGGATCGATACGCCAAGGTTGCTTGTGAGTCCCTTGCCAAAACCGGGATGGTGGTTGTGGCGGGTGAAATCACCACGTCTGCCTGGGTCGACATCCCCACGATCGTTCGCAATACGGTTCGGGAGATCGGGTATGTACATTCCGATATGGGGTTTGATGGGAATACCTGTGCGGTATTGACGGCGATCGAACAGCAGAGTCAGGATATCGCGCAAGGTGTGCTCGAAGGGCAGGGGCTTTATCACGAACAAGGGGCTGGAGATCAAGGGCTTGTATTTGGATATGCTACCGATGAAACACCTCATTTGATGCCTGCTCCAATTTACTATGCGCATCAATTGGCTAAGCGGCTCGCGGAGGTTCGGAAGGAGAAAGAAGTTCTTTTCCTGCGTCCTGATGGGAAAACGCAAGTCACCCTTGAATACCAACAAGGGGTACCCGTCCGTGTCGATACCGTTGTAGTAAGCGCACAGCATGATGAGTCGGTAAGCTTTGAAGCTTTGCGCGATGCGATTGTGTCCCTTGTGATCGAGCATGTGATCCCCTCGACGCTAGTCGATAAGAACACCAAGTTTTACATTAATCCCACAGGTCGCTTTGTGATCGGGGGGCCCATGGGAGATTGCGGGCTTACAGGCCGGAAAGTCATCGTCGATACCTATGGAGGGATTGGTCGACATGGAGGGGGGGCATTCTCAGGAAAAGACCCTTCCAAAGTTGATCGATCTGCCTGTTACTATGCTCGCTACATTGCCAAAAACGTGGTGGCATCTGGGCTGGCTTCTCGCTGTGAAATTCAGATCGCTTATGCCATTGGAGTTGCAAAACCTGTTGGAGTCTATATCAACACCTTTGGAACAGGTGTTGTGGAGGATGAAATCTTAGAAAAATACATCACCGAACACTTCGATATGAGGCCGAAATCGATCATCCATGAACTGAACTTGCTCTCCTCTATTTACAAACCAACGGCTACCTATGGCCATTTTGGCCGAGATATCTTCCGCTGGGAGCAAACGGATCGCGTGGCAAAAATCAGAGAAGACTTCAAAAGCAAGCATTACGGAAGAGCTTTTTCCACCGTATCGACTCAATAAGCTTTTTTAGACTTCTGTCGAAGAAGCTCTTCAGCTTCAATTAAGAGGGGTTCGAGTTGTGTTGTCGTGGATGGATGTGTGTGTTCTCAGATAGGTTTAAGAATCTAAGCGATTCATGCAGTAGGTCTGAACTCGTCAACATTTGTAGAGAAGTGAGTGGGATTTCATCTGTAATGTCTAAGATAAGTCCGGTTAGTTTTGTTGCGGAAATCAGTTGCTTCTTCACGAAGGCGGCTACCTCTAGTGTAAAGCAGATATGGAGGAAATCAAAAAAGGTTTTCTCATCGAATAGCTTCTGAATATTCGAATTTTCTGATGTGAGAGAATGAGAGAGGTGGGTGTTTCTATTGTACTTTCTAAATGCTTTTGACGTAGAGAGGTGTTTAAGTCCTTCGATGAGTGCATCGGTAGTCCCATGGACGGAGAGATACTTAATCTTAGACGCAATATTTCGTAATCAGCTACTGCAATTGGTGAACGTAGCCTGAGATCCATGGCTTCGATAGGTACTAGCGAATCTCCAGCAAGCTCTCTGAGGATACGGGGAATATTCCTATCTTTGCGTGCAACCAATTCAAATTCTAAGGTCATATTCTATCTTCCTTCTCTAGTCTAGTTTCTTTTGCTTTTGGATTGCAATAGCGTGCTCTTCGAGTGAATAAGGTGACATCTTGAGTGGAACCTTAGATGTCCGAGCTACAAGTGTACCTTCGATTTCTGCTAGAGTGAGACCGACATTATGATGAAATACAATCGACCAAGTTTTAGGAAGTTGAGAGGCTTGTTGGAAGAATCCTTTCATGAGATCAGGGCTTAGGAATACCAGCTCTATGAGTTGACCATCCGTTTATGCAACCAGCTTTTAAGACTGTTATCTCTTAAGAGAAGAGGCCCATCGAGCGAGCCATTTCAATGGAGGCTTTTGAGCCAGATGGCTTGAATCCTAGTATCTTTTTCTTCGAGACGAGAAAAGTCACCCTGAATGGCAAACTCCTCGAGGCCTTGGTCGGTGTAATCTGCTTCCAGTAAGACTAGCGTCTTCAGGAAGGGGGGTGGTTCTTACCAATTTGAGGAGAGAGAAATCGACCCACTGCTCAACCTTTTAATTCAAGATATTCCAGTCGAGGGAGCGGCGGGAGAACTTCAAGGGGAAGAGCTTCTGTTGCAGTGGTATGTAGGGGGGAGTTGATTGCCAAGACCCTATCGATTTTAATGACCAAAGCCTCCCGTTTGAATATTTCTGTCGCGCCATCATTTGCAAGTATCTTAAGGATAGTAAGAAAGTATCTTACTTTTCTGATAGCCTGATGAGAGCCTTCTCATCGGATGATACCTGAGATTTCTAAGACAGTCTTTGGCTTTATTCCAATTCGTGCTCTGAAAACCAATAAGACCATAAATTCACCGTAGAGGGGTGGGTGATTAAGGATTGGATAGGAGGTAGGGACTTTTGATTTTGTGAAGAGCCTGGAAGGACAGCATGTTGCGAAACCGTTGGATGCTCTTGTTCGAAAGAGGTCAGTACTCTACATTCTGTGTGAGCAAGAATCCAGCATATAAAAAAAGTAGACTTTGACGCTTGTATCTCATCTCGATCTCTCCTTTAGAAGGTGTCTTGAACAGTTCAAGTGCCTGACAGCAGTCTAAGCAAGGGATACAAGCAAAGTCGGACAACGTTTAAGGATTTTTTATTCTTCAATCTTCCAGAAGCGATTGATAGAGAGAGCGATTGCGGTGCCGAGCCAGGTCCCTGCGATCAAATCCCCAAGGAAATGGAAATTCTGAAGCAGGATAGCAAGTTCTGTCAGGACGATGCCCAACCAAAACAGCCAGCGGGCACGTGGAAAAAATAAACTGAGGCTGACCATTCCAGCGGTGATACAGGTCGCGTGTCCGGAAGGAAATGAAGCGTACTGCACCCCCTTATGGAACCAATGGAAACCATACACTCCATTGCGAATCAACGAAAGGTTTCCATTCGTCCATGTGTTTGGCCACGTTCTTCCGAAAACAGGCTTGAGGACATCCTGCATCCATGCAGAAAGAGCAATAGAAAGAGAAAAATGAAATCCAAAATCACTCAGCCGGGATTGCCTTGCTCCTAACCCGAGTCCGCCGAGAAGGCATAATACCACGAACGCAGTCGGAATGAACAATTCAGGAATTCTCTCAAACAAACGGAACTCGATCCGATAGCCATAGTGCAAAGCCTCTATACGGAAAGCAAGGGGACGATCGATCCAAAAAAAACAGATGATCACTGCGATTAGCAGGCTTGTTAACAGAGACTTTCGCTCCACACCTCACCTAAAAAAAGAGAGTCGAACACCGTCTTCCCTATTCATCAAACAATCGTTTCAAGCGGACGTCCAAAGGTGCATCTTTTACGTGTGCAGAAGAGAAAACCAAGGTTAAAGGATCTGCTAGTGTATGCCAATAAAGAAGAGACCGTGGACGGTTCTGTGGGGGTAGTTCTTGTAGTTGGTGGAGTGCTGAGGTAAACGCTTTCGCTGTATAAATGGGATCCAACGCCATCCCAGCTTGAGCAATTTTTTCTTTAGTCATGGGGTGTTACTATAAAGGATAACCGTAACCCTTTCCTCGATAATTCCAACCGATCTTGAGCAATTCAAAAGCCATCCTTTGCTGCTCGATACCACACCTCTTAATTTTTAGAGCGTGCAG
Organism: Pajaroellobacter abortibovis; assembly: GCF_001931505.1. Classification (NCBI taxonomy): domain Bacteria; kingdom Pseudomonadati; phylum Myxococcota; order Polyangiales; family Polyangiaceae; genus Pajaroellobacter; species Pajaroellobacter abortibovis. The sequence goes on from NZ_CP016908.1 coordinate 205,058, forward strand.
CAACTGAATTATATACCCTTGTCAACCAGCTAGGACGCACCACCACGACAGCACGAACAGGAGTCGGCAGTCCCTCCAAAACTAAACCCACTACAAGTCCTACCGCTGTCTCCCCTGAACCAAGCGGTACGATCACTGCATGAGGGTAAGGTAAACATGCAGCTCGAATTTGTTCCACCAATTCCCTGGCAGCCTACACATATTCTAATGAACTCGTGACATTACTTTCCCCAGGGGGGGTCCAATAAACGCGCCCCCTTTGATCGGAGCGACCAGAGCACAGAGGGGCGACGCCCAATGTGTTCGATCGGGTGTGCATGGATTTCATGTGCCAGAGTAGCTCGCAAATTGTTGACAGCATGAAGACTATACAGCTGAGGGAATAAAAGCGCATCGACTTCCCACTCCTCTTGCTGTGCGAATACAGTAGTTGCAAGGGCATGATGACTCCCTGCAGCCCCACGCTGATGAGTCTGTGTTGCCCATCGGTCTCTTGCTTGAAAGAATCTCTCCAATTTCCCAATTTTATTCCTACCATATCGCTCACTCGTCAGATTATCTTGTTTAATTCACAATTCGCTTTTAGGAGAACAAATGGATGAGATGAGGACAACAGTCGTTGAGTGGTGACCTAACTACCGGGATCGTTCTACCTTATCCAAGAAACAGCCTTTTTCATTCATTTTCACTTGGAGATGCCTTATATTAGCGTGGAGGAGCGAGAACATGAGCCTAGACAAAATCAGTGATCTTTCAAAGCGGCACGGTGCTAAGTTTGTGGATTTGAAATTTGTCGACTTTTTAGGAGCTTGGCGACATACGACGATCCCCGTTCATCGCCTCAATCAAAGTCTCTTGACTGAAGGGATCGCATTTGATGGCTCATCCTTGCGTATGTGGCAGCCGATCCACGCATCGGATATGGTGATGATCCCCGATCCTGAGACAGCCAAGATGGATCCTTTCTTCGTGCAGTCCACCCTAAGCATGATCTGCTCCATCTATGATCCGCTGGCGAAGGCCCCTTACCCGCGCGATCCTCGCTATATTGCTCGGAAAGCAGAAGCTTATCTCCAGCAAACAGGGCTTGCAGATACGTTTTTTATAGGCCCAGAAGCTGAATTCTTTATCTTTGATGACATCCGTTTTGACCATTCTCAATCTCACGCGGCTTTTTATGCGATTGATAGCATAGAAGGGGGATGGAATAGCGGTCGAGACGAGTGCCCTAACTTAGGATACAAGCCACGCCATAAAGGGGCCTATTGTCCCATCCCCCCTACAGACACGCTGGGTGATTTTCGACAAGAAGTGATGCTCGTTCTTCAAGAAGGGGGGATCGAGGTGGAGGTCGGGCATCACGAGGTGGCCAGCGCGGGGCAATGCGAAATTGGCATCAAGTTCCACCGTCTCTTGCCATCTGCTGATCAGCTGATGTGGTTCAAGTATGTTGTTAAAAATGTGGCTCGTCAGCATGGGAAAACGGCCACATTTATGCCTAAGCCAATTTTCGGCGACAATGGCTCAGGAATGCATTGTCATCAATCGCTTTGGAAAGGGGGGAGCTCTCTTTTCGCGGGAGATAAGTATGCAGGTCTTTCTGAACTGGCACTCTATTACGTCGGTGGTCTGATCAAGCATGCCAAAGCGTTAGCCGCTCTGACCAACCCTACCATTAATTCGTACCGCAGGCTCGTTCCAGGGTTTGAAGCCCCGATTAATCTAGCCTATTCGAGCCGTAATCGTTCTGCTGCCATTCGCATTCCCATCACGGTGCCTTCCCCCGACGCGCGTCGGATAGAAGCACGTTTCCCCGATTCAAGTTGCAATCCTTACCTCGCCTTTAGTGCCATGCTGATGGCTGGACTGGATGGCATTCAAAATCGCCTAGAGCCAGGCGCTGCCTTAGAAAAAGATATCTTCAGCTTGGACAAGGAGACCTCCAAAAGAATTCCTAAAATGCCTATTTGTCTCGAAGAAGCGCTTGAATCACTCGCTCAAGATCATACATTTCTCCTCAAGGGGGATGTCTTTACAAAGGACGTCATCGAGGGCTGGATCGAATACAAGCGAACTCACGAGTTGCATTCTGCCTATCAGCGACCTACCCCTTATGAATTTTTCCTCTATTATGATGTTTAAAGCAAGATGAATCTTAACCTAATTTAAATCCCGCACTCATTCTTGCTTGTATCCTCTGGCTTAGGTTTCTGTCGGGTGTTTGAATTGTTCAAGACACCTTCTCTGAAAGGGAAATTAAGATAAGGTGCAAACTTGAAGTTTACCCTTTTCTGTATATTGGATTCTCGCTCACGCAGGATGTGAGGCCCCAAGTTTCCTCGAAGGGGAGCGTCCAATGGTTTCACAACGTGTTGTTCTCTTGGGTTCCTCACAAAGTCGAAAGCTTCTCTCTGCTCCCACATTTTTTGGGATCAGAACCTTCAGGATGATGATGTTGGCGCCTTATGCCTTTTCGAATATAAAATTAAAGAAGTACTGCTAAACGCTATTGAAGCTGGTCTTCCTATCCAACTAAACATCCCTTCAGATGCGCATATTAGTGACGAAGATATTGAGCTTGTTGCGCAAACTGGCATCACAGGACCTTCCTTTAGAAGTCAAGCTGTACTGCTGTCTTCTATAGAGACCCTAGCAGGCTCCTCCTCCCTCAAGGAGTCCATTAAGCATCTAGGAATCGACTGTAGGGATACTGATCAGCTGGTTTGAAGCGGTGGCTAGAAGGTTTGCCAATCAACTAACCTCTCTTCCGTATAGTTACCGTAACGGCAGCCCCTCTTGTGGCAACTCCCCTGCTGTCTCCTCAACTGGCACCTCTTCAATTAGAAGATCGAGGAGTGGCTCCATTTCTCTCTCAAATTGGTAAGAATCACCTCCCCTTCCTGAAGACGCTAGTCTTACTGGAAGCAGATTGTACCAAACAAAACCTAGAGTAACTTGCCGGTCAAGTGGACTTTTCTCATCTTGAAGACCTTGTGATTATCCGTGATACAGGTAAGATAACGGATGGTGGGATTAGAGCCATTTTGGATAAGAAGCATACTTCTTTACGCCACCTCACGCTTCGCTTCCTCAAATTAGGGCGATAGTATTTCATTCAGCCATTGGTTACGCCGAAAAAATGATTCAACTTACTGAAATGCTCCAAGAGCTTGCACGAGGCTCATCAAAACATATTGGATATGTGAGTCTTTAATTTCGGCATGCTAGAGAGATGCAGGACTCAATATCTTGACACAGAGGGAGAGTCTCTAGAAGACGCTGCTCAGGGGACTCAAACCCCTTTCTCAGTCAACTGAGTTTAAAGGTGGCAATAAAAAAACCTTAGTCTATTACATTCCTGTATCAAAAACTGTAAAGGTTAAAGTTAAAAATCTATTTCAAGAAGAGTCCGTTTTTAATGCCTTTGCGTTCTACCTTATCATTAAGGAATGATACAGACCTTCGAGAAGAGGATTGCCGCCTGATTCCTCAAACAAAATTAGATACACTTACCTTAAAAAGTAAGAATATTGCATCTCAGTGTCTACGAATAATGACGAATTCGAGCACCATTTTTTAGCCATCGCTTAGGGATCTATGGTTCCCTGAGAACATGGGTTCGTCCAAGAGACAGAAATTCAAGGCCAAATTTACTTGTCAAGTGCAAGAGCTTGGAGTAGAGAAGCATCTTCTACACACCCCTCTTTCCCCTTCGCCCATCCTCACTCGCCACCTCCCCATTTTTTACCTTAGCAATCTTTTTTCTTTCTCGCTTTGTGTTCTGTTTGGAATGTCTGAAGGGAGCGAAGACGCTCGATAAGAAGCTCTCGAGTTAACTTGAGAGGCTTAGGAAGGGTAGGGCCAAGTTGGTCAAAAAATTCCTCCTGCTGTTCCAGCTCTCGCTTCCATTCTTCAAGGTTGATTCGGGTAACTTCCTCGAATTGCTCAGGAGACAGAGACAACCCTTCGACATCAATGTCACCTGCCCGAGGAACCCACCCGAACGGAGTCTCCTTCCCCCCGCAGCATCCCTTGACCCGATCGATGATCCACTTGAGCACCCGCATGTTCTCGCCAAACCCGGGCCACAAGTAGCGTCCCTTTTGATCCTGACGAAACCAGTTCACCGTAAAAATGGCAGGTGGATCCGTAATGTGAGCTTGCATGTCCAGCCAGTGCTGGAGATAATCCCCCATATTATAACCGCAGAAGGGAAGCATCGCCATTGGGTCTCGCCTGACAACCCCGACCTGTCCTATCGCCGCCGAAGTCGTCTCAGAACCCATCGTGGCCCCCATGAACACTCCATGGGTCCAGTGGAAAGACTGAAGCACAAGAGGCATCGTATCCTTGCGCCGACCTCCAAAAATAATAGCCGAGATCGGAACCCCTTTGGGATCCTCGGCAAATTTCGAGAGAACAGGATTGTTGTGAATCGGAGCGGTAAACCGAGAATTGGGGTGGGCTGCTTTTTCCGAAGACCCCTTCTTCCAAGGGCGCCCCTGCCAGTCGATCAAGTTGTCCGGAGGCTCTTCTGTCTTTCCTTCCCACCATACATCTCCGTCAAGTGTGCGTGCTACGTTTGTATAGAGCGTATTTTTTCGAATGGTCTCCATGGCGTTGGGGTTGGAAGTGTAGTTAGTTCCAGGAGCTACACCGAAGTAGCCAGCTTCTGGATTGATGGCCCAAAGCCTTCCATCCTCCCCGACTTTCATCCAGGCGATATCATCGCCCACCGTCCAGACTTTCCATCCTTTAAAGGAGGCGGGAGGGATCAGCATAGCTAGATTGGTCTTCCCACAAGCGCTCGGGAAAGCCGCTGTCATATAGGTGATTTCTCCTTGTGGGTTTTCAATCCCCACAATCAGCATATGCTCTGCAAGCCACCCTTCTCTCTTACCGAGATATGAGCCGATCCGGAGAGCGAGACACTTTTTTCCGAGAAGAACATTCCCCCCGTAACCGCTACCGACAGACCATATGGTGTTGTCTTGTGGAAAGTGACAGATGTATCTTCTGTCTGGATGACAATCGAGCAGCGCGTGTAGCCCTCGATTAAAGTCAGGAGAGTTACCCAAAACGTCCAGCGCTACACGCCCCATGCGGGTCATGATCCGCATGTTGAGCACAACATAGAGACTGTCTGTGATCTCGACGCCGACCTTTGACATTGGAGAACCAGGGAGCCCCATGAGATAGGGGAGGACATACATCACTCTCCCTTTCATCGATCCCTCCAGCAGCGTGCGGAGCTTACCGTAGGCTTCCGATGGGGCCATCCAGTGGTTGATCGGTTTAGCTTCTTCCTGAGTAGGTGTGCAGATAAAAGTCAAATGTTCGACGCGAGCTACATCGTTGGGATGAGAACTTGCAAAATAGCAGCCAGGTAATTTTTTATGGTTGAGTGGGAGGAGAATCTCTTTTTCAACAGCTTCTCGCGTCAATCGCTCTTTTTCTTCATCAGAACCATTACACCAAACAATCTGATCCGGTTTTGTAAGCTGAGCAATTTCATTAACCCACTGCAGAAGGAAAGGATTGGAAACAAGATGATTTTCTGTCATTTATTGTACCTTTAGCGCATTCTTGATCGCTTTTCTAGGTTCTTAATTGCATCTCTTTCCTTCAGTGTAACCAGTTCTGTTGAGATGAGCTGCCTATCCTCGCCTGCTCACTGAGGAGATCCCAGTCTGAATCCGCAAAAGGGGATGGAAGAAAGGTAACTTGCGATCAACGTTCAAGTGCTTTGCACATTAAATCGGTAAACTTCTGCGTGGATGCGGAGCCTCCGACGTCTACCGTCTTCCCTTCTTTCCCTGAGTAGACGGTCAAGAGCGCCTGCTCAATGCGGTGCGCGGCATCCATCTCATTGATGTGATGAAGCATCATGATCGCGCTTTGAATCAAGGCAGTGGGATTCGCTAACCCTTTCCCTGCAATATCGGGTGCGCTGCCGTGTACAGCTTCAAACACAGCGCATTCATAGCCGATGTTCGCTCCTGGCACAATCCCAAGTCCCCCCACAAGTCCAGCGCCGAGATCGCTCAAGATGTCTCCATACAAATTTTCTGTCACAATCACATCCAGTGCGTTGGCCTGTTTGACCATCTGCAAAGCGCAGGCGTCCACAATTACTTCTGCCGCTTTTATCATGGGATAACGCGCTGCAATGCGGCGAAAGCAATCCAGGAAAAAGCCATCTGAAATCTTCATGATGTTCGCTTTATGGACAGCTGTAACCTTCTTCCTCCCTAGTTTTTTGGCGTGCTCGAACGCGAATTCACAAATGCGGAGACAACTCCGTTCGGTGATGAGTTTGAGCGCTTGTGCAACACCAGGCATGACCATCAGCTCAAGCCCTGCGTACAAGCTCTCGGTATTCTCTCGGACGATGATGAGGTCAGTCCCCTCAAACCTGGGCTCAACTCCGGGCAGACTTCGGATCGGTCTCAGGTTGGCGTATAGATCGAGCTCTTGACGCAGGGTAACGTTGACCGAGCGGAATCCTTTGCCAACAGGGGTTCCGATAGGTCCCTTGAGCGCCACTTTGTTGCGGCGAATGGAATCGAGCACTTCTTGAGGGAGGGGAGTTCCTTGAGTGGTTGCTACTGCTGCCCCTGCTTGATGGACTTCCCATTCAATCTGCACCCCTGAGGCTACAAGGATTTTTTGAGTTGCTTCAGTTACTTCAGGTCCAATTCCGTCGCCGGGGATAAGTGTGAGTGTATGCATAAGTGGGCCTCTTTGGTCAGGTGTTCATCCTGAACTGGGGGGTGAGACGAAACGACATTCTACTTTAAACGTTTCGTCGATTTCCTCGAGCAATTTTATCACTACAAAATGTCAAAAAGGGGGTAAAGGAAAAAGGAAGGGATCTAAACTGTTTCTTCTGGGCTGGCTTCGAACCATGACAACATCTCCAACTTCTCATTTTATCTACGCGAACGGTCTTCAACAACATGTGCTTGAATGGGTAGGCGAGAGGGAACCTACTGCAGTTGCTATCCTTTTGCATGGCTATATGGATGCTGCTGGAACATGGGATCTTGTTGCTCCCGCATTGACTTCCGCTTCTTTTCGCGTGATTGCACCCGATGTGCGGGGGTTTGGAGAAGCGTCTCATGCTGTGCAAGGGCATTATTACTACTTTGCGGATTATATTGCGGATCTCGAAGCTTTATTGGAGGAGATGAGCCTTTTCAAAGATCCTGTTCTCCCGCTTTTCATGGTGGGCCATTCGATGGGGGGAATTATCGGTACCCTGTACACCGCAACCTTTCCAGAACATATCGCTCGGTTGGCGCTGTTGGAAGGGCTCGGCCCTCCATCTGAGCCATTGAGCGCTTCGGTCGATTGTATGCGCAACTGGCTCAAGGAGATGAAAGTGATCCGAGCTACTTGTCAACAGGAAGGAGTGGAAGGGATGCCTCTTGAAGAGGCGTACCGCCGCCTCTGCCTGCGCCATCCTAGGGTCGATGCAGACGTTTTGAGAAGCCGCCTCTCTTACCTCACCAAATCCGTTGGGGAAGATCGTATCGTGTGGTGTGTGGATCCGCGTTACAAAGCGGCTTATCCTTATCCCTTTAGACAGGATTACTTCCGAGCCTTTGCTGAGCGGATCGCTCAGCCGGTATTGTATATCCATGGAGGTCCTACGGGATTTCGTCCTCCGGATGAAAAAGAACGGCTCGCTTCCTTTGCCAACCTCACTCAGGCTGAGCTCAATCAAGCTGGGCACATGATGCAGTGGACTCAGGCGGCGCAAGTTGCACGGCTTTTGATCCGTTTCTGGGGACAGGGGCGAGTCGACGATGCTTCTGAATCCGGCTAGGCCCCTTCCCACCCATGGACGATATCAGAGAGCCTTTGGCGCGCTTCTCTCGGTAAGAGCCCTACGGCTACTACATTGAGACGCGAGGGCTGAATCAGCATGCGAGCCATTTCTTGGACGTCTGGACAGGTTACTTGCCGGAGAACTGCGAGCTTCTGCTCGGAAGTTTGAAAGCGGTTGGCCAAGAGCCCATATCCATAAGAACTAGCTATGTCTTCAGGGGAATCGAGCATGGATCGCAGATCCCAGCAGCAGCGCTGATAGGCTTGGTCGAGTTCTTCTTGATAAGGACCCTGCGTAGCTAATTCATGTAGAAGAGAAAGGATCCCTTGGGCGACCAAGGGGACCTGTGTGTGGTGAGCGTAGGCTGCAAAATCGATGATTCCGTCATCTTCATATCCGTCGTATCCAGAGGATACATCATAACAGAGCCCTTTTTGGTTGCAGATCTGATGGTAGAGACGTGTCGACATCCCATCGTCGATGATACGGAGTAGCAACTCGAGGGCAGGGTACCGAGAGTCAGTCTCTGCAATAGCGCGAAAACACAGGCGCAGCGCCGTTTGACTCGAAGGGTGTCGCACAATCTTAAGGCGTGCTTTTTTCTGGCGATGTACAGGTGGAGGGGTGGAGAGAACAGACCCTCTGGGGAAATAAGCGAAAGCGCGCTCGGCCCATTCTAAGCTGCGCTGCGGATCGAGCGCTCCTGATAAGACTAAAACGCAAGATGCCCCCGTATAATGGAGCGTGTGATGAGCATGGAGCATGCTTTCTTCAAACGAAGAAACTGTCTGCGCGTCGCCTGGGATGGTTAATCCTAAAGGATGGTGGGGGTAGATCAGAGCTCGAGAGAGATTGTCGGGATTGATCGGCCTTCCATACTCATCGAGATCTTCTAGGATCTCTTCACAGACTACCTTCTTTTCAATATCGATATCGTAAAATTGCGGGGAACCGATCACTTCTCCGCAAAGAAGGGAGACTTGTTCAAGCGACTCAGGCGGAACAGAGGCTGAAAACGTCGTGCTATCCGCTTGTGTGGATGCGTAGAGGAAGCTGCCCAGGCGTTCAAAGGAGAGGCCGATCGCATGAGCGCTCGGGAGACGTTTGGTACCTCTGTAAACCATATGTTCCAGAAAGTGGCTGAGTCCATGGCTTTCGCGTGTTTCAAAGCGGGACCCTGCACGTACAAAAAGTGTTAAATGAGCCGTATGCAAGTGGGGCTGAGCAACCGTAACGACACGCAGCCCGTTGTCAAGTGTTGTCTGTTGTATGTTGAGACCTAGATCTGTGAATTGTGCCAATCGAGTTCTTCACCCTCATGCAGTTATAGCAGACTAAGAATAGCTATCCCGTCTCATCCTCTTCTGCTTCTTCTGAAACGGAAGATTTCTCTGTACTCTCGGTATCAGCATGGTGATTGGAAGAGTAGATCTTGATCTCCCCTTTCGCTTCATTCCAGAGCTGTTGAGTATAAAGGGCAACCGCCTCTTGCTGCTTAATAGCCAAGAGCTTTTGCGTATAGCTATCCCGCTCTTTGTCATAGTCCTGTTGGGTTGCAGAGATGTGCTCTTTCAACTGCAACAGGACCCAGTGATCGTCAACCTGTACTGGCTCGGGGAACAGGGCCCCTTTTTGTGCCTTGAAAGCAAACTCGCGCAGTTTCTTTTCTGTTTGCGGATCGATTCTCAGGAGAGCGGAAAGAGCTCTTTCTTGATTCTGGAAAGGGGCGAGTGGGGTGAGCTTGGGACGCTCAGGATCGTTGAGTACTGTGCGTGGAGGGGGAGAGAAGAGAAAAGCGTCTTTCTTGCCTCGTGCCTGAGTTGATGCTGCTTTTTGTTCTTCTGAAGAAGTAATCTCCTCAGTGTAAGGCTGTACAGAGAGATGGGGGATCGGATCAGAACGCTTGGAGAGCGTCCGCAATGCATCTGTGATAGCAGCCTCCCCCTCTTTTTGTTTGTCTCGAATTTGATGAAGAATCATCGAAGCGAGTGTGTGTGCCTCTTCTCCCCCTTTTTCTTTTTGATATAATTCACGAGCGATAGCGTTGCGGAGTGCCTCCTCAGAAGGGGAAGGGGCTTGAGGATCGTCTTTGAAGATCAGATGATATCCAAATAAGGTCTGGATGGCGTTCTTGGTCACCTGACCTGGAGATAGCTGTTCTGCTGCTTTTCGGAAAGGAGGGACAAAATTCTCTAAACGATCGCCAACATCACCCCCTCGAGAGGCGCTGCCTATGTCCTCTGAAACATCGCGTGCAACCTGTGCGAATGGCTCTCCGCGGCGGATTCGATCCGCAGCGCTGGCTAATTTAAAAAGCGCTGCCTGTTTTTGCTCTTCTGAGCCATGGGGGGGACAGTTGACAAGAATATGTCGAATATGGCCTGCCTTAGGGCTCTCTTCCTCCTGTCGGGTCTTCACGAGATCTGCAATCCGCTCTGCGTGCGTTTTCTCTTTTGCCCATTCGCTCCATCTATCCGCTCCTTTTGAAAGCCCGTAACGTGCTGCAAAAGAAGGGAGCACAGCGATGGACGTCAATATCACCTGATCGTGTTCGAAGGCATAACTCTGCCAGATTTCTTGATCGCTGAGCCGTACGGACAACTGAACAAACTCGAGCAATTTGGCTGCGAGCAGTTCTTTTTTCTGTTCCTCTCGGAATTCCTCAGGGGAGTATCCGAGCATCCAACGCAGGGTCCGTTCGTAGATCTTCAGATCGAACTTTTGTGTTGCTGGATTGCGGAAGCCCACATAGATTTTCCCTTCCGGAATGTGCGAGAAATAAGGGAAATCTGTCTGATGGTGAGGGAGGCTCACCTGAATGAATCCATTGTACAGTGAATCGGTGACCTCTTCTTCTGTGACGCGAAATCCGAGCTCGTTGGCCCGCTTCATCAGGAGTTCTCGCTTGATAAGCCCTTCGAGAACGATCCGGTTGAGTCCCATCTTGTCAGCCTGCTTTTTTAAAGGCTGCCCTTGATCATCACGTGGAACAAGGAGGAGATAAGCAGCGCGTTGACTCTTGAGTTCAATGCAACGCCCTTTAACGCGCGCAGCGCACCCTTGAAGAAAAGGATTTTTGCTTTTCGTGAGAGCAGGTCGAAGCTGGATCGCGAAGACAACCGCTATAGCTGCAATGAGCACCATATAAACGGTTGCTGTGACACCTCTCTTTCGAAGCACATGAAGCATAATTTTATTCTAAATACCACGCGTTCCGTGAGGAGTCGATGGTTCTTAGCGTCTTCTTCTGGTAGACAGCCACTTTTTCTTTCCTCATCGACGGCGTTTCTAAATGCTTTTGATGGATCATTTCTTTATAAAGGAGCTGGACCCCAGAGCTATTTCTTTCCTGCTTTTCAATCGCTTTTTTCAGTGTTGCCTCCATCACCTTGTATCCACCCTTCTTATATACTGTGAGCGCATTTTGAGCGTTCGTGCGAGGGATACTAGTTTTTTCTACTTCGATGTCAGTAATGGTGAAAGATTGGTTGTTGTGTGAGGTTAGCTTATACCTGAGATGAAATGTATCATTATTGATTTTGGCGGGATGGGAAGGTGTCGCTGTTACATTGACCCAACAAACTGTCTCGGATGTTGGCTTTTCTACGGTCGTTTCTAATTGGTATTTGTTGATCTTCTGTAGACGAGATTCCCATTTTTTAGCGACCAATTGGGTGATTAAATCGACGATAGTGTTTTTTTGTCCTTCTGTAATTTCCTTCTTATCTAGCTGAGCCTTAAATTTTTCACCGACTACCGTTGCAAAATTGACCTTCTCTCGGAAGAGAGCGAGAAACTGGTTAGTTTGTTTGTTGGATACCATGGAGCCTATGGATTGATGGATGCTGTTCACAAACTTGAGAGCCTTATCATCCATGGTGGAAGTGGTTGATTTTGGAGGAGTAGCAGAGGTTTGGTTCGGGGATGCCAGAATAGCTCCAGATGCTAAGGAAAGGGCTATGGTTGTTAGAGAGCAAAAACGGCGGTGGTGCATAGATAATTAGGGTCCTTTCTGTGCCTTAAAGTCCTTCCACGGTTTTCCCCTCAGTCGGGTGGGTGATATGGTTGGCTGCTTAAAGCATTAGTTGTTGATGCCTAACTTAATGGAATTCGTTGTCCTTCCTTTGATTTGAAGTTTTTTCTTGTAAAGAATTAAAAATGATTCTTTACGCCTTTTTAGATAATGCATAGAGCGACTTAAGAAGGCTTGGGAATTGTGATTTGAATCCTTATCTCATTTGGATGTTTTTTTAATAAAGGATCTCAATGAGAGTTCAGCTCTGCATTCTGGAGGATGAATGAGCGCGTAAATTATTAAAACTTGTTTTGCTTTGTCATGTTTCACATGAAGTGGGGGTGGGCGAGACATTAAAGAATGACTTGTATTTGCATGCGCAACTCAAGTCAACTCTGTGATAAATGGAAATTAAAGGGGGATTGAGAAAAGTTTTCTTGCTCAAATTGAGAAAGAAAAGAGAGTAGTAATGAGCGATGCTCAAGCGTGCGATCACTGCTCACGTGGCAATAGTAGCAATTTTTTCAGGGAAATGCCCGTCGATTAGAAAGCACTAGAGGACGCTTTTGAAAACAACGCCCCAGAAATACGAAGTACACAGTTACCTTCATTTAACTACGAGAGAAGTTTGAGGGTGGTGGATGGAGTGACGGACCTATAGATAGATGCATGTGTGTGTTACATCGGATGGAAATTATTTGGGCCTCGATCCGGTTAGTTCTCGCGAACAGTACCGATGGATGCAGCGATTTATCCCTTTGGTAGTCGATGAAGAATTACATGCGAAACTTCAGCAGGCTATTGATGGGAGGGGGGCATTTCTTCGTTTTAAAGATGTTCTGATGATGCCAACAGAAGAACATGAACCGTGGTTTGCCTTTCGTAGCGATCGACTTCGCACGTTTATGGGAGAGTGGCTCGAGGCTAATGCGATTCGGGTTACCGTTCGTCCGTATTGGAAGGCCGCTCCCGGTGGACCGGAAAGCGAAAGAGACTCCTGCGTCGGCAGTCAACCTCTCCGCGCGCCGACTTCCTCTGCGGGACTTGATTCTCCCAGAATGGTGTTTGAGCGATGGGTTCGGAGCGTGAGGTTTTTCGCTGTCAACTTTATGAGTTGAACCAAGTGCTCGAGATGAAGGAGCTTGAATTGATGGTGTTATTTGCTGAATTCTTCAAGGTCTGACGTGCTGCAAGAGATTTCGCAAGGCATTAATGAAGGTCAGTTGCAAGAGAAAGCAAATCATGTGGTAAGGGAAGTTGCTTTAAAGTCACAACCCTCTACAATGAGGAATCTTTTTTGCTCGGTTGACTATCTAGGCCAAGTGAAGCAAGCATTTTCCTTACTTAAGACTTTAGGAACCCCTGCAAGTGGACGGAGAGAATTTTCATGTGAGAAGTCGGGGTCCTCAATCTGATTATTCCTGGTTGCTTCAAATCTGCTCTTCGCCCATTATTCAGGGAGAGATACGAAGGCTCTCTTTGTTATTCAAAAAAACTTTACAGCTTCTGCCTGCTTTTTCTTCATATAGAAGGAGCTATTGGCTTCGGTGGAGATGGAGGACATGGTGGCTAGGGGGAGCCTTGATACCTCTCTGTGCAGCACAGGCTGCTTCTCTTCATGTCGAAGAAAGAATGGTGGATCAGGTTGCTGTCCGCTTTTACCTGCCTGAACTTGGAGGGGTGGAGAAGCCCCGGTTCATTACCCAACGTATGCTTGCGTTTGAGGCCCGGATTCAGTCTTTAATCAGTAGAAGAAAAGGAGCGCCTGAAGAGGGAGAGGTTACTGACAGGAGCATCCAAATAGCTTTAGAGGTGCACTTGGCGGAAGAAATTTTTTCTTTTCTTGCAGAAGATATCCTGACGAGGGAACCAGCTTTGCTCAAGCCAATGCTTCAGTATGTTCGCACTATCTTTTACGAGCAGGTCGGTGGAATTGGCCCTCTCTTAAAAATGGCTGAGAAAGAAGGGTTAGGTGAATCAGAGCTAGGGGCTTTGATAGAGCGACGCACGCGTGCTTTTTTATATGTTAACAGTGCATTCACCGATCTTCTTCATCCTTCGGAAGAAGATCTGAATACGCTCTATCGAGTGATCTTCTCTTCGCTCGATCCGCCTTCTTTTGATGACGAAGTGAGGAGAAAACTGGTGCATCAATTTTCGCAAGCTCGCTTTAATCAAGTCGCGCTTTCTTTTCTGCAAGCTGCACAATTTCGTTTGAAATTAAAGTGGGTTAGACCCACTCCGACTCTCTCTCCTCCGTCGTGATAGGTGGGTGATGGTGAATGCTCGTTGAGGTTCTTTTAGGAGTTAAGGGATCGTGTGGATGTACTCTTTGGAGCCGCTCTTTCCCTGGATTCAGATGAGCAGTCGGTTCCCGCTCGAGGTAGCGAAAAATGGTGCGAGGATCGATTCCTAGATCGCGCGCTGTTTGGGTTCGATTTTCGTTATTGCGCTGTAGAACGTTGAGGACATACTTGCGGTGGAACTCTTCTTTGGCTTTTTCAAGAGTCAGGATCACCGTCTTTCTTTCTTCTTCGATATTGAGATCTTCTGGACCTAATAGAGGTTTTTCGCAGAGAACAACCGCTTTTTTAATTTTGTTTTCAAGCTGACGAATATTTCCAAGCCAGGAATGTTTTTTAATCAGCGCCAGTGCTTGTGGGCTGAAGCCTTTGATGGGAGAATTAAATTCCGAGGCATATTGATTGAGAAGCATTTTGGCGATGACGATAACATCATCTTCGCGATCTCGTAGGGGTGGAAGCCAAAGGTTGACTACGTTCAGTCGGTAATAGAGATCTTCTCGAAAATGGCCGTTGCGGATTTTGTCTTCCAGGATCCGGTGGGTGGCTGCTATCGCACGAATATTCACCACTTTTTGTGGTTTAGAATCTCCAACGCGTGTGACAGTGCGTTCCTGTAGCGCACGCAGGAGTTTGACTTGCAGATTGAATGGAGGCTCTCCGATTTCATCCAAAAAGAGAGTCCCTTTATCCGCTTCTTGGAATTTGCCTGCTCGGGATGATGTTGCGCCTGTAAAAGCCCCTTTGACATGACCAAATGGTTCACTTTCAATGAGGTTTTTAGGGATTGCTACGCAATTGGCAGCTATAAAAGGCCTATTTGATCGCACTGAGCGGCAGTGGATTTCTCGCGCGATGATCTCTTTCCTGGTCCCTGTTTCTCCTGTGATCAAAACGCTGATATCGGTTGTAGCTACTTTTTGGAGCTTGCGAAACACTTCTACCATAGAGGGGCAAGCCACAATAATTTCACCAAGCCTTTTGTCTTTGAGTTCTGCACTAAGTTTTTTGTTGTCTGTCTGCAATGTGGAGAGGAGTAATACGTTCTGCAAGATCGGGGAGGCTTGGCTTGCGAAAATAGATAAAACGTCTAACTGGTTTTTCTTAAAAAAACCTTGATGCGATCGTTGCCGACGTAGAGAGCCCCCATCACCATCCCCTGGGCGATGAGCGAAGCGCACATCACGCTGGAGGGTTTGAGCGTTACGACGCTTTCGCTTTTATTGAATTGTGCATCATTAATGGTATCACTCACCATAAGCGGCCGTCCTATTTGAAGTACTTTGGCGACGATGCTATCGGAGATCGTCTGGTCATCAGCGGCCTCGGTATGCTGTCGGATGTGTCGGGAGATAATCATGGGACGTTTTTTCCCTTTTCCTGCTGAATGGGATGCTGTACATGCTAGTGGGTTGTTCAAGAGCGGAAGAAAGCCTTTTTCTGCTCCAGTCACTTCAATGGTGGAGTCCAATAAGGTTTCAAGCAGCGGATCAAGCCCCTTGGTGACCATCAATTTTTCGCTGAACTCGTGTAGTTTGTGAAGGCCTTCGAAATGCTGGACAAAAAGCGTAGAAGCAAGCAGAAGAAGAGTCGAGAGGAGGGGGATCCAGATATTCTCTTGCGCATGGAGGTTCATCAAACATGCTGAACCGCAGATGAGCATCCCTTACCATCAGTCGATCGCCGTGGATCAGTCGGGCTCGGTACTTTTTATGGCCATTGATACAGATTTCTTTCTGTTTATCGACTACCTCGATGTTAAAATCATGCCCGTCAAAAAGCATTTGAGCGTGGACTTCAGCGATTCCGTGGTCCGGCAAAGAGATGTCATTTCCCTCCGCATTGCCAGGTGTGGTAACTGCTTTGTGAAGTACATGTTTTTGTGGACTACCCTGTGAGGGGAATCACTTAAGAATCGGCATGGACGTCAAAAACCTTCATAAAAAAAAGAAAAAAGGTACTTCTTGAGGAAAGCTTTCGGTTTAATTTTTTTCGAAAGAGAGAATGGAAATGACCGAGAGTAAAGTAAGATGATCCAATCAACAGATATAAAAAGTAGAAGATTTGCTTTGATTGATTGACGAACTTCTTTTACCACAGCTAAAGTAGCCTCATCAATGTCGTTATTTTTTTCAAAGGAGCATTCTATGCAAGGTTTTTCTAAGTTTGGTTTAGTTACAATAGTTGGGATGATGGCTGCTTGTAGTGCTGAAAGGCCTCCTGTTAATGATGTGACGACGATCACGCCTCCTCCCATGGAATCTATGCCTTCTCATGAAAGCATGGGACAAGAGAACAATACCGCTGCGGCTCCAGCAACTTCGGCAGCAGCCCCAACTTCGGCAGCAGCCCCAACTTCGGCAGCAGCCCCATTTGCTACTCAGTAGAAGTAGTTGATAAGAAGGGATCAAAAGATTCCTGAAAGTGTGAATAATCCCCCTCCGTTGCCGGCAGGAAGAAACCCGACCCCAAGAGGGAGCTTTTTCTTGCTGATTTGCACGGGGGGGGGAGCACTTGATGTTTCTTGAAGGTGAGAAGTCAGTAAGCTGGCAAGAACAAGGCCGCCCATTCCGCCGGCTGCATTCGTGACAAGTCCGTATCCTGCGTGCGTACCTTGGCAAAGGTATACAATGTAGATAAATGAAGTGGCTAGCGCGCCGCTTCCATATCCTATCCACATCCAGTTTTGAGCACTAGGAGAGGGTTTATAAACGGAAGAGAGCGCTCCTGTGGTTAGGAAGCCTGTTGTGTATCCAATGAGTCCTCCGAGGGTGGCTCCCTCTTTCCAATCTCCCTGGATGGAAGTCAGGCCAGCCCCTAATAAAGCTCCCGTGATGCCTCCCCAGCCTCCCCCGCTGCCAATGAAGGTCAGTGAAGCGGGAGAAGGATGTGTTGCTTGTCCAAAGGCATAGCCTGCAATGCCTCCTACTGTTGTTGAAGCCATGGTTACTGTGAATTGAGTTGAGATAGACCATGGTTGATAGCGGGAGCCTGCATGTTGTGATTGGGTCATGAGAATGCCTATCGCGGTTCCCGCTCCTAGCAGAAGGCCTGTTCCTATGGATGAAGGGACCCCCCTTGCAAACGGATCCAGTGAATCCCACAGGTAGAATGCTGTGGGAAACAGGATGCCAAGTCCGATGGGAGTCAACATGGCGAGTCCGGGGTCTCGGATTGGGGCGATCGTGTCAATCCATATGCCCGAGGTAACGCCATAGAGCGCACTGGTGCTGTAAAGGAAAAGTATCTCTTCGTTGCTGCGCTCTTCGGAGACGAAGGATGTGTCGGCTTGAAATTCGACTGGGCCCGCTTCTCTGTACGATTCGTTGGTATTGTTCCCTTCGGAGGGGTTGTGGTCGGAATAGGATGGAGTCCCTAGGGCGATAGAGGTATAGGTTAACCCCAACGTAAATCCCACTCCTACCTTCAAAGAGAATAATATCCTCTTGTATTCGTTTTTCTTTTTTTGAGGTATGGTCATTCTTGGCTCTTCGGTGGGTCTGTTCACTTGGATAGAGAGTAAAAAGGGAGAAAAGCGTGGGCGCAGGTGATGAGGGGGTTGCTAATCTGTGTGTTCTTGGATGTGCATTGTATCGAGGAATTATCATGAATTATGTTGTTAAGGAGAGAGCAGATGTCGATCTGCATCAAAAAAAAAGAGGAGGGCGTGACCAGAGGATAACCTCTCCGACTTCTTTTTGGAATTGGCTGTTGCGAGGTGTGTATTGGAGTCTTTGGTTTTTTATTCTTCCGGCTGCTCTTGCCGTCTTTTGCGTATGGGGAATTATCCCGGATCCATCTTCTTCCTTGGTGGTGAAAGGGGGTTGGTTTGAAGAGTGGGTGTGTGAACAGCCTGTGCCAATTGGAATCATCTGTTTTACTCTCTTTGACATGATCTTCTGGTCCATGCGTTATCACCTTCCTTGGGCGTCAGGGCTGTATCCGTCTTTGCCTCACAATATCCCTAGGCGTCTCTGTCCACTGTTTGAACGAGCTCAAGGTTTGCAAGAAAAGGTGGATTCCATCTTTCTCAACCACCAGCGCGATGTTGAGAGGCGCCTTGCTGCTCATGAGCATCAGCAGGTTCAGAGGAGTATACAGCAGTTGTTTCATGCGATGGAACGAGTTCCGTTGGATGAGTATGAGTTGGTGGAAGCCCTTCATCAGGCTGAACAGGATGTGGACAGGATCCTGTCCCCTTGGAAAAAGAGTATGGTGCGCGAGTATCTTGAGTCCATTTTAATGGCTGTAGGGATGGCGTTGCTCCTTCGTACTTTTTTGGTAGAGGCTTTTAAAATACCCAGTGGCTCTATGATCCCTACCCTTCAAGTGGGGGATCATATCTTTGTTAATAAATTCAGCTATGGTCCTGCGATTCCCTGGGTGCAGACTCGTTTGTGGCCCCATTTGCCTCCCAAGCGAGGTGATGTGATCGTGTTCGCTTTTCCGGAACACCCCGAACAAGACTTTATTAAGCGGGTTATGACCATTCCGGGGGATGTTCTTGAAGTGAGGGAAGGGCATCCCTGGATCAATGGGTGGCAAGTCCCGTCGTGTAAGGTGGGAACGTATTCATATCTTGAATCTCGTTTTTCTCCTGTCAAACACGAAGGAGAATTGTATGTTGAATTTCTGGAGGGAGTGGCTTTCCTGACGTTTTACGATCGGATGGGGGTTGTTCGTGGACAGGTACAAGGACCTTACCTCGCAAAACCAGAAGAGGTTTGGGTCATGGGGGATAACCGCAACAACAGTCAGGATTCAAGACGGTGGTGGGGGGAGAAAGGAGGAGGAGTCCCTTACTCTCACATTCGCGGGAGAGCGATGATGGTTTGGTTGAGTCTCTCGAGTCGGGGGGTCGACTGGAGCCGTTTTGGGGTTAGAGTTATGGATAGCCCCCATCTTCCTGCGGCTATGAAAGCGCTTCAGCCGGTTTTGGACCGGTGTATGGCACGTCGCCCTTCCTATGTGGAGACAGTCCCTCCTAAGCCTGGTCTATTGGATCAATAAAGGGGGACATGGGTCGCACGGTGCTTATACTGATGGTGGCTTAGATGGACGTCTATTGTGCTCCCAATTACAAAGATACGCTATACAATTGTCAGAAGTTTTGCCGTAAGCGGTTCGATTGTATCCATCAGCGCGTCAATAGAGAAGGGGAATACCGAGATCAGCCCTATGAACGGTGAATGAGGTGGGGTATGGACGGAAAACGGTGTAAATGGCAGTTAGGGATTGCGATCTTGATTAGGGTGGGTATGCTCCTTGGAGCAGGCTCTTGTTCTACAATGCAGTCGAGTGCATCCAAAGATCCGCTTCGCTGTGAACGAGACCTCGCGTGCAGAAAGGATAAGGCTGCGGCAGAGGATTGTGCAACCCAATGTGCTTACGGTCCTGAGTGCATGGAGCGATGTCGAGAAATGACCAAAGGGCTTCCTTTGCATGAGATCTGATGAGATGAAGTGTTTTAAGGATGGGGAAAGGGGGGCATGTGATGGGCGAGCCATTGACCTGTAGCGGTTGGTTGAGCATACAACTGAGCGGATTTTCCCTGAAAAACGATGGTCCCTCCATCCTTTCCTGCCTCGGGTCCGAGTTCGATCACCCAGTCGGCGCGGGTAATCAGATCGGGATGGTGTTCGATGATGACCAATGTATCCCCTCGTTGCACGAGCCGATCGAAGACTGTGATTAATTGGTGTACGTCTTGGATATGGAGTCCAGTGGTCGGCTCATCGAGGACATAGAGCGTTGGCTCATGCGCGATGCCAGCTGTCAGTTCTGCCGCTAATTTGAGGCGTTGGGCTTCCCCTCCCGATAGTGTGTGCGATCCTTGCCCGAGCTGGAGGTATCCGATCCCAAGATCGCAGAGGGTTTGAAGCGGCTTGACGATCTTGGTGTGGGCAGAGAAGAGTTCGGCTGCTTCAGCAGCAGAAAGGCGGAGCACCTCTCCGAGGTGTTTGCCAGCGTAGCGAATGTCCAAAGTGGCAGATTCAAAGCGATCGCCTCGGCACGCCTCACAGGGCGAGAGAACGGGTGGTAAGAAAGTCATTTCTGTGACCAATGTACCCTGTCCTTGACAGGTGGGGCACTGACCTCCTTTAGCAGTATTGAAAGAGAAGCGGGCAGCTGTATAGCCTCGCACTTTGGATGTGGGTAGGGATGCGAAGAGTGTTCGGATATGATCCCATACTCCTAAAAAAGTAGCTGGAGTTGAGCGGGGGGAACGGCCGATTGGTGATTGATCAACGGCAAGGGTGCGGCGGATCGCTTCTGAACCTTTGAGGGTGTGAAAAGGGCCTGGTTCTTGTGCGACCAGGCCTAACGAGCGTCGTAAAGCGGGATAGAACACATGGTTGACAAGGGTGCTTTTCCCTGAACCGCTGACTCCGCATACGACGGTCATCCTCTGGACAGGAATTCGGAAGTCGACTGCTCGTAGGTTGTTTGCACGTGCTTTTGTGAGCTCAATCCATTGACTTGGTGGTTCTGGGTGGGGATCGCGAATTGAAATGTGGACTTTAAGAGCTTGTCCGGTAGGGGAATCCGGGTGCGAGAGAACGTCCTCTGACGGTCCTGACGCCATGATGCGTCCCCCGTTGCGTCCTCCATTTGGTCCTAGATCGAGTACATAATCTGCTGCCCGGATGGTCTCAGCGTCGTGTTCAACGACGATGACTGTTGAGCCTGTATCTACGAGTTTGCGTAAATTGTTGAGCAAACGAGAAGTGTCTTTGGGATGGAGGCCGATGGTGGGTTCGTCTAAAATATAAAGAGTTCCTGTTAGACCGCTCCCCAGTTGAGCGCTCAGTCGCAGGCGTTGCATCTCTCCACCGGATAAGGTGGATGCGGGTCGATCCAATGCGAGATAGCCGAGTCCGATATCGACCACAAAGGAAAGACGGCGGATCAGCTCATTCCAAGGTGCAGTTGCAATCTCGGCCTCCTGGCCTAGAAACTTCCATGTTTTCGCTTGTTGGAGGGCGCTTTCTGCAGGGCGTGAAGTGAACTCCGCGTAGGTCTCCTGCCCTAACCGAACACGTCTCGCAACGGGGCTTAGCCTACTCCCCCCACAGGCTGAGCATCGCTTGCGAGGAGATGTCAAGAGGATGTCCTTCTCGCTCGTTGAGCCGGTCCCCTGGCAAATTTCGCACTGCCCTTGCACTGTATTGAATGAAAACCATCTGGGATCCAGTTCAGGAACGCCTGTGCCACATTGTGTACACGCGCGGGTGGTTGACAGGATTTCTTCTCGCTCCTTGGAAATCGTGCGGGGTTCTCCATCGGCCAGCCGGACCATCCCATTCCCCCAAGCCAGCGCTTGATCCAAAGTTTTGCGATCGAGTTGCTGCAGTGTTCCATAGAATACGATCAGGTCGATATCGTGGACTTGAGAGCGCTTTAAAGAAGGGGGCGGATCGATCCCGATGATCACTCCATCCACCCGTGCTGTTTTGATCCCTGTCCGTGCGGCATTGGTGAACAGATCAAGATAAATCCCTTTTCTCCCCGTCACCGCAGGAGCATAGAGGGTTTTGCGATGGGTATCGCGTCGGCTGTGCAGCTGATAAAAGAGCTCATCTGCCGACGAAGAGGCAATTTTTGCGTCACACTGGGGGCAGTGTCTCTCCCCTACTTTTGCAAAAAGAAGACGGAGATAATGGGCAAGCTCAGTGACTGTGGCTACCGTGGAATGAGCGCCAGCTCCGTGGAGCCTCTGCTCAAGTGCAATACAAGGGGGGATTCCGCTCACTTCATCCACATTGGCTCTCGGTAAAGTGGGGAGAAATTGGCGGGCATAGGGGGTCAAGGTTTCCATAAACCGCCGTTGTCCTTCTGCAAAAATGACATGAAAAGCCAATGAGGACTTACCTGAGCCGCTTGGTCCAGTGATCACGCAGAGTTGACCATGTGGAATGTCACATGAAACTTCTTTTAAATTGTGCTCGCGTGCGCGCACGATCGAAAGCACAGGTGTCTCTTTGTGTATTGGTGAAAGTGCGGCGGAAGGGGAGAATTGCTTGGAGTGACACCAAGCTTGGAGGGCTTGGCCTGTTTTGGTGCTCTGTTTTGCGATCCGACTTGGAGGGCCCGAAACGACGATGTGGCCCCCGTCTGGACCAGCCCCAGGGCCCAGTTCAATCAACCAGTCAGCATTTGCGAGTATATCTAGGTCATGTTCTATGAGAACAACGTGTCCTCCTTCTTCTACAAGGATGTGGATGGCTTCGAGGACGGGGCGTATGTCTTCGGAGTGCAAGCCCGCACTTGGCTCGTCGATGATGAACATCACCCCGTGGGGTTTTTCGGTCAAGGCTCGCGCCAATTTAAGGCGCTGTGCTTCTCCACCTGAAAGAGAGGAGAGTGGCTGGCCGAGCTGGAGATATCCCAGTCCGACTTGGTGGATAGGAGTCAGCGTCCGGTGCAGGGCGGGGTCATGAGCATGAGGAGGATCGAAATGAGCGAGCGCTTCGTCAATAGTCATCCGGAGGACATCGTCGATCGTCTTCTCCCGGTAACGAATTTCTAGGATCTCTTCTTTAAATCGTTTCCCTTGGCATACTGGACAGAGAAAGGATACGTCCGCGAGAAATTGCATTTCGACGCGCTCATAGCCTTCTCCTTTACAGTTTTCGCATCGCCCGTGAGCCACATTGAATGAAAAATGGCTTGGGGTCAATCCTGCTCGGACGGAAGCGGGTTCTGCGGCGAAATGCTTGCGGAAAAAATCCCAAGCTTTGGTGTAGGTGGCAGCGTTCCCTCGGGTCGTTCTGCCCAGGGGAGATTGATCGACCAATACAACCCGTGCGATTGATTGCAATCCTTCTATGCTGTCATAAGTGCTCGGTTTGAGGATGGATGTGTCTCCGAGTTCTCGTGCGATCGCTGAATAGAGGGTTTCTACAGCAAGGGTCGATTTCCCTGACCCGCTTGGTCCACAGATGGCGCAAACGTTGCCAAGAGGGATCGAAACATCTATCCCTTGAAGATTGTGTCCCTGTACTTTCTTCAGTGTGAGCCATTGATGGGTGGGGCGTGGGACCCGGAAGGAACGGGGTCTGCTCCAGGCTCGCCCTGTTGCTGTTTCGAGATGGTTTGCCAGGGCATCAGGGGGGCCATCGAACAAAAGTCTACCTCCTTGAGTACCTGCGGCAGGTCCCAGCTCGATCACTCTGCTGGAATGGCGTATCAGGTTCTCTTCATGTTCGACGGTCAATACAATGTTCCCCCTCTGTGCTAACTCTCGAAGAGCCTGGGTGAGGGGGGGGACGTCCGTTGGATGAAGGCCAATCGTCGGCTCGTCTAAAACGAAAAGGGTTCCAGTCAGCGCTGTACCCAGTGCTGTGGTAAGGCTGGCTCGCTGTGCTTCTCCTCCACTCAACGTTTTAGCTTGTCGATTGAGGGTTAGATAGCCAAGTCCTACTTGATGCAGGTATTTGAGTCGATTCTGTAACCCTCTGAGTGCATGCTCCCCTTGCGGCTGAGAAGGGGCAAATGTTGCTGCTCGATCTTTAGCCTGGGTGACAGTGAGCGCATGCCACTCGGCGATGTTGAGGCCAGCAATTCGATAGGCAAGCGCAGTCGGATTGAGCCGCTGCCCTTGACAGGTAGGGCAGGGGAATTGTTTTCGATAACGGGAAAGAAAAACGCGAACGTGCATCTTATAAGTTCGCGATTCAAGCCATTGGAACCAGCGTCGAACCCCTGGAAACCAATCCTTTTTCCTCTCTTTTCGCTCTTCTTTGGGTTCCCCTTCGAGGAGTAGCGTTCGGTGTTCTGGACTGAGCCTTTCCCAAGGGGTATCCAAAGGAATTGTTTGCCTCAGCGCAAATTCTTTAAGCGCTGCTCGTTCTCCTTTTGCGCTGGGTCCCGTCCAGGGACGGATTGCTCCTTGGACCAAACTTTTGCGCGGGTCTGGGATCACTTTGTCCCAGTCTATGTCAAGCATATACCCGAATCCCCGACATTTGGTGCAGGCTCCAAGCGGTGAATTGTACGAAAAAAAGGAAGGTTGAGCGGGTTTGAATACGCGGTTGCAACTAGGGCAGATCAAACCGTGTGTGAGAATTAGAGGGGGCTCTGAAAACGTTTGAATAGAAGGGGATGGAGTCGTTCGAAAATAAATCTCCCGTTCTGTTAGGTCCCAAGCGGTTGCAATGGCTTCTTGCAAGCGCGATTGCTCTTCGTAGCAGAGGACTAACCGGTCGATGATCACTTCTATGTTCCCGTAAGGAATCACCTCGCTCGGACAGACGGTGTCTATGTCGCGGATGCTTTCCCCTAAAAAGATCCGGTGGTACCCTTCCTGAAGGAAGCGTTCGCGTAAAGTGAGAAAGTGCTCTGGGGTCTCAATCGAAACCGGATAGCTGATGAGAACAGGTTTCCCCTTGTGGCTGTGGAGCAACCGTTCTGCGGTGTTGGCTGCTTGCGCGACATGCGCAGCAATTTTGCAGTCGGGGCAGGTTGGGATGGCTTCACAGGCGAAAAGGGCTGCTAGGTAAGGCTCGAGATCTGTCAAGGTGGCTAACGTGGATCGACTCGATTTAATCAGAGCCCGTCGATCGACAGCAACGGCGGCAGCAACGGGATCAAGCTTATCCATAGGGGGGCGTGCAGGCCTTTCCAAAAATTGCCGAGCATAAGGGCTGAAGCTCTCTACATAGCGGCGTTGCCCCTCCGCATACAATGTATCCAGAGCCAATGACGATTTTCCCGATCCGCTCGGTCCTGTTAAAGCGATCCATTCTCCTGGGTGGAGTTCGAGGTTAAGATGCTGGAGGTTATGGGTGTGAGCTCCTTGAAGGCGGATCGAATGCATCGGAATTTTTTAAGAACTGGGGCATTCTCTTGCCTTTTTTAAAGAGAGGCAAGAGAAGAGGTAGAAAAAAGTAGTAAAAAAATTAGGGTGAGCTTATTGGATGTGATCGAAAATATGAAGCACTATCTCGTACGAAATCCTATTCTTATGGAAGTCGTGATGACCGTGAGCGCTGTCACCGCGCTATCCGCTTTGATGATCCATTGGCTCCCCGCTTCGCACGCCACCCTGGCGGTAGCTATTCTTTTCCTCGCAGCGACTTGGTGGCATGTGTGGCGGAAGGAAGATGAGGTGGTGCGTCAAGCAGGGCTTCAGGTGGGGGGGATGGCTCTTTCTGCTCCGCTCGAGATGTGGAGTTTAGGGGCTGCTTTGTTCCGTTCGATTGTCTGGGCGCTTGGTTGGATGCTTGTGATCGCTGGTCCTTTTATGATCGGTTGGCGCGTTTGGTGGCGTGTGGAGAATACCTTTGTGTTCTCAGCCCCCCCCTTGGAATGTGCTGAACTGTTAGCGAGCCAATTGATTCTTGTCGCCTTTCCAGAAGAGGCTTTTTATCGGGGATACGTTCAATCGCGGCTCGAACAGGTATGGTCCCCTTGCTGGTCTGTCGGATGCGCAAAAGTGGGGCCATCTATTTGGGTGACGAGTGTGATGTTTGCGGTTGCTCATGTGGTCGCCATCCCTTTCCCTGAACGTTTGGCTGTTTTTTTTCCCTCTCTCCTTTTCGGTTGGTTGCGTGCACGCCTTGGAGGGATCGGAGCTGCTGTCTGGCTTCATGCAGCCTGTAATTGTTATTCTGATATGCTTGGTCGTGGATACGGATTATACTGAGGGCTTGCGCAAGAAACCAAAAACGGAGGAGAGAATGCAACAAGAGGATAAAACGCTGTGAATCGTCGGGCTGCTCTATTTGACATGGATCGTACGCTCCTGCGCAAGCACACGATGACCCTCTACGTCCGTTCTCAGTTTCAAGAAGGGCGAGCAAGTTGGAGAGACGTAGTGCAGAGCTTTTATTGGATCGCCCGTTATACCTTTGGCGTTTTGGATATGGAGCAGGTCGCTCAGAAAGCGGCCAGTTCCCTTCGGGGGGTTCGGGAGAGCGTGTTTGCTCGATATTGCGAGGATTGGTTCGACCGCGTTGTGAAGCTTCATATTTCTGAAGAAGGAAAAAAAGCAGTTGCCCGTCATCAAGAGCAGGGGGATCTATTGGCTATTGTAACGAGTTCCCACCCCTATTGGGTTCGACCGCTCGCGCACTTTTTGAGGATCCCTTATGTAGTGACGAGCGAGCTTGAAGTCGATCAAGATGGCTGTTTCACCGGCCGTTTTCTTGAACCGCTCTGTTTCGGGATGGGAAAGGTGACCAAGAGCCTCCATCTCGCAAAACGGTTGAATTTTTCCCTTTCTGAGTCGACATTCTACAGTGATTCTCTTACGGATCTCCCCCTGTTGGAACAGGTTAAGTTTCCGGTTGTTGTGAATCCCGATCCGAGGTTGAGATGTCTAGCTGTAGCGCGAGGCTGGATCTCTCAAAAATGGTGAAATCAAAAAAAGGAGCAATTGGTTTTATGGTTTTATCTCCCCCTGAATCTCTCTATCGAGATCTACTTGAATTAGCTCTTCGCGAAGATATGCAAGGGGGGGATATCACCACTATGGCTTGTGTCCCAGCCGATGTCATTGCGGTTGGATCAATCTGTACCAGGCAGCAGGCGGTGGTGTGCGGCGGTTTTTTGGTCAGGTCTATCTGTCGGCGAATCGATCCTGAATTTGAGGTGAAATCCTATCAAGAAGAGGGGGTGAAGGCCTCTGCTGGATCCATTCTGTGGTCCCTTCGCGGGCGTGCCTGTTCTTTGTTGATGGCCGAACGGGTCTTACTCAATTTCGTGCAGCGGCTGATGGGGATTGCAACTCTAACCCGCACGTATGTCGATGCCTTGCCCTCTGGATCTCCCACTCGGATCGCGGATACCCGAAAGACCACGCCTGGTTTCCGTCTGCTCGAGCGATATGCAGTACGGGTAGGAGGGGGATATAATCATCGGGATAATCTCACTGCAGGCGTGCTGATCAAAGACAATCACATTGCTGCTTGTGGAGGGATTCGTCAAGCTGTTGAACGCGCAAAGCGAGGGGCCCCTCATCTTTGTCACATCGCATGCGAACTTGATCGGCTCGATCAAATTGAGGAGGCTTTGGGAGCAGGAGCGGATGTACTACTGTTGGATAACATGGATTCCGTTCAGATCGCGGAGGGGATTCGGATGGTTCAGAAACGCGCTTGTGTGGAAGTTTCGGGGGGGGTGACTCTGGAAAGTGTTTCGGAATTGGCTCGCATAGGGGTCGATGTGATTTCGGTGGGGGCATTGACTCACTCCGCACCTGCTATCGATGTGGGGCTCGATTTTGATTTCTCTTAGACGATTACCCGAAGCTGTAGAACGGGAGTGGCAGCAGGCTCAACAGGAGATCGCAAGGAGAGGGCTCTCTTTGGGCTCCCCGCTTTTTTGGCTTCACGAAACGACCTCTACCAATGATAAAGGGAAAGCGGGGGCCAAGGCTGGAGTCTCACACGGAGCCGTTTGGGTGGCTGAATTTCAGCGCCAAGGGCGTGGACGACAGGGGCGCCAATGGTTTTGTCCTCTGGGGGAGGGGCTTACATTTTCCGTCTTGCTGCGTGTCCTGGCCCCTATCTCGAACCTCCCTCTTTTAGCATTGGCTACAGGCCTTGTGGTGCACCACGCTCTTGAGCTGAGAATCATCCCCGCGCGCTTGCAAATTAAATGGCCCAATGACATCTGGCTGGAAGGGAAGAAAGTAGCTGGGGTGCTTGTGGAGTCTTCTCCTGCTTCTTCAGAGGGGGAGCGCGCTGTAATCATCGGAATAGGGATCAACGTCTCTGTTCGTTCTTTTCCGGAAGAATTCGCCGATCGGGTGACCTCACTAGTCTCTTTTGCCGCTCATCCCATTTCTCGCTCGCGGCTGCTCGTTGACATTCTCGCTGGAATGGAAGAAGATGTACTCCCTGTAGTTCATGAAGGCCTAGGCTATCATCTTCTTGAACGATTAAAACAAGTAGATGCTTTAAAAGGCCGTTATGTCTCGAGTAAATATGGGGAGGGGGAGGTGATGGGGATAGATGACGAGGGGTGCCTCCAAGTCCTTCTTCGGAATGGAAATCGTATCCGCTTTAAGGCAGGGGAAGTGCACCTTAGTGAGGTAGGGACGAAAGGGAGTTGAGTGGCTTCCCGCTTTTTTCTTAAGTTCAAATTCTACGATGCTTTCTTGGTCTGGATTCTCTTTTCTTAGTGGAACAGTCAACACGTTGATGGACTGAGGTGTATGATGAATCTGCATGTTGTCTGGAGAAGGGTGCTGGTGGGGGGGCATTCCAAGCCTCCTCCAGATATCTGTAGGGGGAGGCATTGCCTCTGCATGCCAGTAGCTTGGTGATTGGAATACAAGCAAACATGAGAGTAACTTTCAACAGACTGCAGATATCATGCCCTCAGCTTAGTGAAACTGCATCTTTGAAAGGAATAAGCGAGCACGCTTTGGTTACAATGGCTTTAAATCAGGAGAGAATAATTATTGAGAGGGAACAAGAGCAAGAAGATGGGAACAGGAAAAAACAGAGTAAAAATAAAAAAGCGAGAGCTAATGCAGTTCCCGACCCTTTCCAGGTCGGTGAACTTGGGTGAGAGCCGCGTGAGGTCACTCGAATGGAACAGGCATTCCAAATAGGTACATCGTATGGTTAACTAAACATTTAGCCTCGATTTGCTAAAGATGATGAAGCGCTTCCAGTTGATAATGCGCTTCAAACAGAAAATGAGGCTGTCCGTTTAGAGTTTGCACTGGATCAAGCCGTAAAGTGGATGGATAAACACACAAGCAAGTAATGGTGTCCTAAGCGGTGTTATAAATAGCATCATTTTGATGATAATGAAAAAGATAAAAAGCGGTTCAAAGCAAGGTTAATTCAAAATATTGAGGAGAATCGGCCTTCTGTTATGCTGCTCCGGTTAGATGCGGAACAAAGTATAAAATTCGAATCTCCTGATTGGTGGAGTAACCCTGACGAGCACGCACTTTCTTCAAAAAATATCTTTTACGGTATGATTATTGCATATGTGTGGAGAAGAAAAGAAAACGTGGCTTAAGACAGCGTATGTCCGTATGAATAAAATAAAGATGACCATACGCAAGAGTCCTTAGAACTAGAGGCTGATACGCTTCAAGATAAGAACAAAAAACTGACAGGAATCAGATTTTTCATAAAAACAACACATGGGGTATACTCTAAATTGGCCGACGTGAAAGTGTCGTGACTCAAGCAATTTGTGAGTATGAGGGATGCGAACCTACGATCATTTACTTAGTTGATGAGCAATAAAAACGCTTGCTTCGTTTCGGAAGCATCAACGATACTTTGAAACAATTAGCTGAGTGCAATTGTTAAACATCTAGAGGAGATAGAGAGTGAATTGATTCTTATCCATTGAGGATTTCCTGATCTGGGTGAAGCCTTTCTATCTTCTTGTTCTTCCTTATAGAAACGAGGTGACTTATGAAGCGCTTAACCTGGAATAAAACGGTTGTAGGACTAAGTGTTGTTCAGTCTCTTCAAGTTATCCCTGGATTTCTCTCTTCTGCGTCGGCCCAAGAGCTTCGAGAGCGGTTGGAGCGATTGGTGTGGGAAAAGTATCCGTTCGTTGAAAAGACTGGCTCGCGTGAGATGCCGAAGGAGCAGCAGAGATTCCCGGACCAGTTCTTGTCTATGTTTGCAGTGCAGTACGACAGATTGATCCCGTGGAGCGGTGAAAAGCCTAATCCGATCCAGCCAGGCAATGTGGAGTGGTCATATGAGTGGGAAAGCGGATTCGATGAGAGGCATCTCGATAGATTAGGACAGAGTTTAGGATTCACGAAAGAGACCAAGCTTGATGTATTTCTCTCCTCTTTTCGAACAATGCGGTCTAACCAACTGGCTTGGTTTATGAATCTCAACGTAAAACACAACAATGACCACCAAAAATTTTATTTTGATTTTGATCTGGACTTGAATCCCTATTACCTGCCATGGCGTGTCGAGGACAAGGAGGAAGCGTGGCGCATGTTGCGTGTGGCTATGCAGATGAATCGTCCTGTTCTGCTGCTCATTCTAGATAAATATGAGGAAGAAGAAGTGTTTGTTAAAGCGAAAGGGAATTGCTACACCCCTGCAGGGAAGTTCTGTTTGGGTGGCTTTACATTTGACTTCAAACCAGTGAAAGTCAATTACGGTTATGAAATTCCTATAAAGGCTCCAAAGTTCACTTTTAAATATGTCCTGGTGACAGGTGTAGAGGGAGAGTACAAAGAAAAAGTGGGGGATGCTACACGAGTGCGGGTCTTAACTGCAGAAGGGAGGCAGGAAGAACTTTTCTTTAAAGAATTGTGGAACAAGTGGAGTTGGTCGTTCTCGAAGCATCCACAGTTTCTGAATCAGATGATCGCTTATCAACCTGGTGCATGCATTATCTCGGAGCCCGTATGTAAGGAATTGAAGGTAGTCTACACGGAAAATTGTGATTTGTGGACTGAGTAAGGTAGACATCATTTCCCCTAAGAAAAAAGGAAAGATAAGATAAAAGGTTTCAAGGAGAATCCCTTCAAGCAAAGTTCTTCATTGGAAGAAATGCAAGAAAGGGAGGAGGAGATTAGACCTAACACATCTCCGCGCAATCCTAAGTTTGTAGAGGCTCGGAAACGACATGCAGAAAAAACGAAAGGGGTATCCCATCCTATGGAGATAGAAAAAAGGAGAAATGAATTTCATGAATTTAGGTAGGCTTTTTGATTCTCCTAAAGAAAAGTTTGTACAATACGGTAATCGCTCTAGCAACAAAACAAGAATTCTTTTAGTATAGTACAATCAATACGATTACAATCCATACAATGGATTTTCGCGGCTGGAAAAAAGTTAGCCTTGCCTCTTTCTTATTTTGTGGGATGACCTCTTCGCATTCGGGGGGGGTCTTTTTTGCATTTTTTTCACTTCGCGACTTGCGCACCCTAAGATTACATGTATCTCGCAAACAGCCTTAAGGAAAGAGAGTAATGAAAGGAAAAATCAGAAGGATCATGGGTGCCTTTGGTCTTGTTTTGGGATTTCAATTTCTGCTAATGTGGATGAATTCAGCATTTGTAAATTTATGGGCATGGAAAATAATGAGGTTATAGGTAATTAAATGCGAACCGAAAAAAATCTCTAATCCTGCAACATCTGCACACGCGGAAATTGTTTGGATGGACAATTGTGGCATCAGAGAAAAGGCCTACCTAATCTCGATTTCAATGATGCGAAGCAATTCTCAGATTTAGGTGAAGATAAATGGAACAAGCTGATCACGATTCACTGGGACCATGTGAGCCAGGATGACAAAACGGGTGTCGCAGGGGCTTGCGGGGAGGTTGATCCAGATTTTTTTTAGTCTTGGAATATGCCGCGGACTGTGCAAGACCCCGACAAAATTGCTAAGCTAATGCAAAAACTTTGCTCTTTCGGTTCGAAGTGTTCTATGTAAACAATAAAAGATTGCGAGAGGAGGTCCGGAAGCTATTGGAGGAACGAACTCCTTTTCTCAGTTTGCTTGGAATGGATAATCAGTTTTTCTCATCGCCAATTGGAAAGAGTGTAGAGCTTCCCATCGTTCAAACGCATTAGTTGATTGATGGCGATTTAGAGGCGTTAGATAGGGGTCAGAAGTTTCGATGTGTCTAAAAAATATGTATGCTCCACGAGGAACTAAACCAAAGAGAAGGTGGGATGTCATTTGAGGAGCTTTGTGAGCGAGTGGTATTCTCATGGCCAGGGCCAGAGAAAATGCGAGGTATCTATGAAAAGATGTTGAAAATCCAACCGGGTACCTTGATTGTAGCAACTGGTTTAGAAAAGAAGAATTGATGGGGGGCGATGGTGCCTTCACTAATTGTCAGGATGAAGGAAGAATGGAAAAAATTGTTCTTCTTGCTTCCTTTTTTTTTTGCATTGAAGAGGTTTTTCATTTAAAACGGCCCCATTCGAGACGCACTATATTTTTCTTAATAAGCACCTACAAAATCACATAAGGGGTTTAAGCGAAAGTACCGCGCACGATGCAAATCTTTTCTCGGTCTATCAATCGCCTCCCCTTTGTTGGGATGCTTGTTCTTGTTCTGGGAGGGCTCAGTATCATCTGGGTGATTTGGTACTATTGTTCACCAAAGCACACGCAGGTGGGATATGCCCCTAAGCAGCCTATCCCTTATAGCCATCGTCTGCATGCAGGCGAACTCGGGATCGACTGTTTGTATTGTCATGCAAATGCGGAAAAGTCGGCTGTGGCGATGATCCCTCCGACGCAGACTTGCATGAATTGTCATGCCGCAATCAAGACGGATTCTCACAAACTGGCGCTTGTGCGTGAGAGTTGGGAGACTGGGAAACCGATTGAATGGATTCGTGTGCATCGGCTCCCCGAGCATGCCTATTTTGATCATAGCGTTCACGTGACAGCGGGTGTGGGTTGCTCTGATTGTCACGGTCGGATCGATCAGATGGAAGTAGTGCGCCAAGATCAGCCTCTCAGCATGGGTTGGTGTCTCGATTGTCATAGGGATCCTGGTCCTCACCTGCGCCCTCGCGATCAGATCACTGTGATGGATTGGCATCATAATCCGTCGACTCCTACACCTCCCGTTCGTCCTGTCTCTCCTCCTCAGCAATGTTCCGGGTGTCATCGATGACGAAGCGTATGCCTTATTTGTTTGAGTCTATTAGTAAGGAAACTCCTCTTTATTGGAGGAGCCTTGAGGAAAAAGAGCGGCTGCATGATCCTGCCTTGGAAGGAGAGCGTGCGGTTGAATTTAAATCAGAGCAGCTGCCTGGCAAGATGGGGAGGCGTGGGTTTTTAGAAGTGATGGGATCGATCGCTGCCCTTGCTGGGGCTGCAGGATGCCGTCGCCCTATCCAAAGGATCGTTCCTTATACCAAGATGCCAGAGCAGGTAATCCCTGGCGTCCCTGCCCGTTATGCGACGGCTTATGCCTGTCGAGGGGAAGTTCTTGGTCTCGTGGTGGAGTCACATGAGGGGCGACCGACGAAAGTAGAAGGAAATCCAGATCATCCGGCCAGTCTTGGGGCAGCTAGTCTTCACGCGCAGGCTTCTGTGCTCGATTTGTATGACCCGGATCGGTCTGAAGCGCCTCGACATCGAGGAGCAGTGACTATATGGAGTGCATTCGATGCAGACCTTCAAAAATGGATCCCTTTGTGGGTCAAAGATGGGGGGGCCAAGCTCCGTTTCCTGTTCCAGCCTGCAAGTTCCCCAACATTGATTCGTTTGCAAGCGCTTGTGAAACAGCGTTTCCCCAATGCTGTTATGCATTCTTATGAGCCGATCGACCGATTTAACGCCTGGGAAGGTGGGAAGCTTGCATTTGGCCGACCTGTGCAAGTGCACGCGCGATATGATTACGCTTCGGTTGTCGTGTCGGTTGATTCGGATTTTCTCCAGACAGAAGGGGCTAGCACGTTAGCAGCGCGCCGGTTTGCAAATGGTCGCCGTCTCCGTCAGGCGGGCGATCCGATGAGTCGACTTTATGTGATTGAGTCCGCTTTTACGCTAACAGGGACCAATGCAGATCACCGAGTTCAAGTGGCCCCTTCTCAGATAGAGGGATGGGTGATTGCGCTTGCTAAGGAGCTTGCTGAGAAACATGGCGTTGATTTCGGAGATCTCTCCTCTTCGTTAAAGGAAAAAGATGTTTCTCATATGAGTGCTTTCCAAATTTCGGTGGTGGCTCAAGAGCTGGTCCGTCATCGCGGAAAAGGGATTGTGGTGGCGGGGTGGCGTCAATCTCCTCTTGTTCACGCGCTTGTGCATGCAATCAATCAAGGTCTAGCTAATGTGGGAAATGGTATCGAATATACCGAGCCCATTGAAAAATGGAGCGAAGCGAATGTAGATATCGCTTCCGTGCAAAGTCTTAAAACGCTTGTTGAAGCGATGCGTGGTGGGCAGGTTGATGCGCTCGTGATCATGGGCGGGAATCCGGTATATG
Organism: Pajaroellobacter abortibovis; assembly: GCF_001931505.1. Classification (NCBI taxonomy): domain Bacteria; kingdom Pseudomonadati; phylum Myxococcota; order Polyangiales; family Polyangiaceae; genus Pajaroellobacter; species Pajaroellobacter abortibovis. The sequence goes on from NZ_CP016908.1 coordinate 239,116, forward strand.
ATGCTCCAGCAGATCTGCGATTTGGTGATGCGCTTTCTTCTGTCGCGTATTCGGTTCACCTCTCTTCTCATTACGATGAGACTTCGGAAAGATGTCTTTGGCACTTGCCTCGGTCCCATGCTTTGGAAGCGTGGGGTGATTGCAGAAGTGAGGACGGTACGCTTGCAGTTCAGCAACCTCTGATTGCTCCTCTCTACCAGAGCCACAGCGAGATTGAATTGCTTGCCGAATGGTTGGAGATTCCTGAGAAAGATGGTTATAAGCTTGTCCGGGCGACATGGGATGAAATGGCGAGAGCCTCTGTATTGGGTTCTCAACATTGGAGTTGGGCGCGATTGCTGCGCGATGGCGTTGCCTCAGGCACTGCGCTTCCTCCCCTTGGAGATCTCGAGCTTCAGTGGGGTGCAGTTCAACAGCAGCTTGCTGCGTGGAAGGCAGAGGTTTTGCCTAGCTCGAGCAAATTGGAAGTTGTATTTATCCCGTGCCCTAAGATGATGGACGGTCGCTATGCGAATAATGCATGGCTTGCGGAACTGCCTGATCCGCTCACGAAGTTGGTTTGGGATAACGCCGCTCTTCTCAGTAAAAAGACAGCAGATGTGTTAAATGTGCGCAATGGGGATAAGCTGCGCCTCCAAGCAGGAGAGAGGGAAATTACGGTTGGAGCGTGGATCCTACCAGGGATTGCAGAGCATGTGATTGTGCTCCACCTGGGATGGGGTAGGACCCGAGCGGGTCGCGTTGGAAATGGAATTGGTTTCGATGTCTATCCTCTTCGTAGCGCATCGGATTTCTATCGAATTGTTGGCGTTCGTGTGAGCAAAGAGGTTGGTGCGCGCCATCATTTTGTCCAAACGCAGACGCATGATTCGATGGAAGGACGCCCGGTTGCCCGTGAAGCGAATTATGAAGAGTACAAGAAATCGCCACATTTCCCTTTCTTTCAGGCCCCTCCTCCTCGAGCGCTCCCGCTTTGGGAACCTGTGAAATATGAAGGGTATAAGTGGGGCATGAGTATTGACTTGACTGCCTGTACTGGCTGCAATGCTTGTGTCGTTGCGTGTCAGGCAGAAAACAATATTGCTGTGGTGGGAAAGGAGCAGGTGGATAAGGGGCGTATTCTCCACTGGATCAGAGTGGATCGGTATTTCCTTGGGGATGAGGAGAGTCCTCAAGTAGCATATCAACCTCTTGCGTGTGTTCAGTGTGAAGATGCACCTTGTGAGAACGTGTGTCCGGTCAATGCGACGGTGCACAGCCCAGAAGGGCTCAACGATATGGTGTACAATCGCTGTATCGGAACACGGTATTGTGCCAACAACTGCCCCTACAAAGTTCGCCGATTCAATTATTTGAATTTTGAAGAAGAATTTTGGAAGTCTCCGCATGCGCCGGAAACTATCCAGATGGCCCGCAACCCCAATGTGACTGTTCGTATCCGTGGGGTGATGGAGAAATGCACGTATTGTGTGCAACGCATTCAGGTGGCCAAGATTGAAGCGAAAGAAGAAGAGCATCCCATCCGCGATGGTGCGATTACTCCTGCATGTGCTCAGAGTTGTCCTACCGAGGCGATTGTGTTCGGTGATTTGAACGATCCGAATAGCCGTGTCGCTGCCCTTCGAAAGGTCGATCGACGCTATGAACTGCTTGCAGAAATAGGGACGAGGCCACGTACTTCCTACCTTGCAAAAGTCCGTAATCCCAATCCCGAGGTGAAGGGATGAGTTATCACAAGCCCATTAAAGAAATTGGAGAAAAGCCCCTGGTTGGAGTTGGTGTTAATTTAGAAACGGTTACTTCTCTGGTGAGCAGTGTTACCGAACGTAAGGCTCCTCGAGGGTGGTGGATATTATTCTTCTGTTCCCTTTCTCTCGTTGGGATTTTCCTTTTGACGATTAGCTGGTTGTTTTGGCAAGGGATCGGTGTTTGGGGGAATAACTCTCCCGTCTATTGGGCGTGGGACATCACGAATTTCGTTTGGTGGGTTGGTATTGGCCATGCCGGAACGCTGATTTCAGCAGTTTTGTTTTTGTTTCGCCAAAAATGGCGCACCGCGATCAACCGATTTGCTGAGGCCATGACTATTTTTGCCGTTATCTCAGCGTTGATCTATCCAGCGATACACGTCGGTCGCATATGGGTCCTCTACTACGTGTTTCCGCTCCCCAATCAGATGTATATTTGGCCCAATTTTAAGAGCCCTCTTCTCTGGGACGTGTTTGCGGTAGGAACGTATTTCACGGTCTCTTTGATGTTTTGGTACATAGGACTTATTCCTGATCTGGCAACGATCCGAGATCGCTCGATTACCCCGTTAAGGCAAAAAATCTATGGTGCTCTCGCGTTAGGCTGGCGAGGCTCAAATCGCCATTGGCAGAACTATGAGCGCGCTTATCTGATTCTGGCAGGGCTTTCAACTCCTCTTGTGCTTTCAGTGCACTCGGTCGTTAGCTTTGACTTCGCCACCTCTGTGGAGCCAGGGTGGCATACCACGATTTTCCCCCCCTACTTTGTTGCTGGAGCGGTGTTTTCTGGATTTGCTATGGTTATGACTGTGCTTTTGATTGCCCGCTCGGTATTCAAATTGCATCATATCGTCACGATGACGCATCTCGAACTGATGAACAAGATCATGCTCGTGACAGGCAACCTGGTCGGCTATGCCTACGGAATGGAATTCTTCACCGCATGGTATTCCGGGAATCCCTATGAGCGGTATACATTTATCAATCGCGCGTTTGGTCCCTACGCTTGGGCATATTGGACGATGATCAGCTGCAACGTGATTTCTCCTCAGTTCTTCTGGTTCAAAAAAATCCGAACCAGCATCCCTTTTATGTTTATCATTTCAATTATGATCAACATCGGAATGTGGTTTGAGCGATTTGTCATCATTGTCACATCTCTTCACCGAGACTTTATTCCGTCTTCGTGGGGTATGTTTCATCCCACCTGGTTTGATATCTCGACGTTCTTGGGGACAATTGGTCTCTTCTTCACGCTTTTCTTGCTCTTTATGCGCTGGGTCCCGATGGTTGCGATGGCGGAAGTGAAAGGGATTCTTCCGGAAGCGGATCCTCATTATAAAGAAGCTGAAGTGGAAAAAGAACACGTGCAAGGTACTCTTTCTGACACTCTCACTCCTGAAGGAGCAAAGTGATGGAACCCTCACTTGAACTTGCTCAGTCACCTGCTCCTCGAACAGCTGCCAACGCGCCGAAGAAGCCTGCTCTTCTGTTGGCAGAATTTGATACGGCGGAAGATATTGTACATGCTGCTGAGAAAGTCAAAACTGCAGGTTATCAGAATTGGGATATCCATACCCCTTTCCCTGTTCATGGGATGGATGCTGCAATGGGGCTTTCTGATTCCAAGCTCGGATGGATTGTCTTAGCTGCAGGGTTGACTGGATGCTTGAGTGCGGCCCTTTTGATTTGGTGGACAAACGGGATTGATTATCCGCTCATAGTAGGGGGTAAACCTCCTGCTTCTATCCCTACGATGGTTCCAGTTTGCTTTGAATTCACAATTCTATTCTCTGCCTTTGGTGCAGTATTCGGGATGTTCTATTTGAATCGGCTCCCTCGACATTACCATCCCATTTTTGAATCGGAGCGGTTTTTAGCTGCGACTAGCCATAAGTTTTTTCTTTCGATTGAAGTGTGTGATCCTAAATTTGATCTTGAAAAGAGCCGTCTTCTATTGGAGTCAGCGCGAGCCAAATACGTAGAAGTGTTGGAGGAGGGCGCTTAACGTGAAAGACTTGAGGAAAGCGTGCAGTCTCTTGGCCCAAGGGGGACTACTTCTTGCTTTGCAGGGGATGGGATGTCGTGGGCAGACGTCAGAAGAGCCTCCGGCTCTGCTGGTTCGGAACATGTGGAGCCAGCCTCGTTATAATGCTCAGTCGTATAGTCATTTCTTCCCTGATCATCGAACGATGAGAACTCCTGTGGAGGGGACCATTTCGAGGGAGCAGGAGGTTGACGATCCAGAAGTTTTGCGGGGGAGACTTGAAGATGATTCTGGATATGTGCTTGCAATCCCGACTGCAGTGATGGAGCGACTGGGGGGATCGGAAAAAGCAGTTAAGGTGGGGCAGGATCGATTTGCTCGCTATTGTACCCCCTGTCATGGGATCAATGGGGAAGGGGATGGTATCATCGTGAGCCGAGGTCTTAACAAACCCCCAAGCTTTCGCGAAGAACGTCTCCGTCATGCGCCTGATGGACAGCTTTATGCGACTATCTCTCATGGAGTCCGAACGATGCCTGAATATGGATCAAAACTGACTGTCTCTCAGCGTTGGGCTGTGGTCCATTATGTGCGGGCACTTCAGCTTTCTCTCGCTTCGACAGATAAAGGAGAGCATCAGCCATGAACTCTTCACATCACGCGGTGGACGCTCTTACACCTGATTCATACCGCATTGCCCCTGATCACACATGGTCTAAAGTTTGGAAAATTGCTGCTGGAATTGCAGGCGTTGGAGGGATGAGCGCTGCTTTTGGATTAGTTACCTATACCAAGCGGTTTATGTATTCTTATCTGTTCGCTCTATATAGTGTCTTGACTTTGGCGCTTGGAGCTCTCTTTTTTGTGGTTATCCAACATCTCACCAAAGCGTATTGGAGTGTGACAGTTCGAAGAACGGCTGAATTTTTTGCCTATGGTCTTCGGGTTTTTATTATTCTAGCGCTTCCTCTTTTGTTGGTTGCAGCTCCACTTTATCCTTGGCTCTCGCACTCTTCTTCAGAAGAGCATGAAAATTCTCATGTGTTGGAGGAAGATGCCCATCCTGGATTGTCTCAAGGAGATGAAGTGTTGGCGGGAGAAGAAAGTGCCTTTCATGGTCATAGTGCTCTCAGTAAAGCCTATGAAGAGGAACATGCTCATGTTTTGGCTAAAAAACTCCCTTATTTGAATTATCCTTTTTTCCTTGTTCGAGCTGCCTTATATTTATTGGCATGGGCTTGGCTGGGTATTCGGTTCTTCAAGCTTTCTGTGCAGCAAGATCAGACGAAGCAGTTTGCTCCTACGGTAGCAGCTCAAAAGCTTGCCCCTCCGGCAACTGTTCTCTTTGGAATTACATTGACTTTTGCTGGGATTGATTGGCTGATGTCGTTGGAACCAATGTGGTACTCTACCATGTGGGGTGTCTACATTTTTGCGGGCAGTGTGGTCTCTTCGCTGGCGGTAGTGATCTTGACCTTGCTTTTGCTGAGAAAAGCAAATTTATTGGGATCTGCTGTCACAGTGGAGCACTTTCATGATTTAGGGAAGCTTCAGTTTGGATTTTTGGTATTTTGGGCCTATATCGCCTTCTCCCAATTCTTTTTGATTTGGTATTCTAATCTTCCTGAAGAAGTCGTCTTTTTTCACGCTCGTTGGGATGCAGCTCAAGGATCTTGGAAAAATATCAGCTGGGCGATTGTTCTGGGGCACTTTGTGATTCCTTTTGCTCTTCTTCTTTCCCGCAGTACGAAACGCAAGTTGTCGGTGTTGGGACTAGGAGCTGTAGTGATTCTCGTGATGCATTGGTTAGAGCTCTACTGGATTGTGCTCCCTCATTACGGTTTGGGTGCATTGGCTCCTCATTGGCTTGATCTAGCCTGCTTTGCTGCGGTTGCGGGGGCTTATTTCGCAGTTGTCTTTCATGCAATGACAAATTACTCTTTAATTCCTACCGGGGATCCTCGCCTCGAACGAGCGCTCCATCATCGGGTATGAAGGAGAGGCGTTATGGCTACTGAATCCACAGAACCACGGAATAAAACGATTGTTAAAGTTGCTCTTGTTTCTATCTTTATCCTCGCATGTATTCGTTTCGGACTTATTTATTATTTTCAGACCTGGGTAGATACCGAAATTCGGCATAAAATGACCTATTCTCCTCCTCAAGAGCTTCTTAAAATAAGGGAGCAGCAGGCCAAGGAGATCCATGAAGCGCCTCTAACGATTCAACAAGCAATTCAGAAGGTCAGTCAGCTTCCTCGATTGGAATGGGGAGAGCAAATTGCCCCTGAGCCTTCGGATGATATGGCACCCATGACAGGCTGGATGCAAAAGCCTACTGTACCGATTTCTCCTCCTCTTGGAGCATGTCCTTGCTGTTCTAAAGAATCAGCGGATATGAAAGAGAATCACGATGATGTGTCTAACAAAGACTCGAACCCTCCCCAGGGTCTTTCTTTTGAGTCAGGAACACATTCTTCTTAAAGGAGCCTAGATGGCTAGATGGGTTAACATCAAGGCTATTGTTTTTTTTGGAGCGCTCCTATGGATAAGTTCTGCTAAGAGTCAGATCAATGTTCCTGTACCTGATTTTGAAAAGGTAGATGTCGTTGAACATTTAGGGCAGACGCTTCCACGGGAAGCTCAGTTTGTGGATCAGAATGGGACTACCGTTCAATTGGGCGATCTGTTCAGAGAGCATAAAGCTTCCGTTCTTGTATTTGCTTACCATACCTGTCCAATGTTGTGCACGTTTGTGCTGGATGCTGTCAACAAGGGGTTGCGTGGAATCCCTTGGTCGGTGGGGGAGCAATTCGATGTAATTGTCATCAGTATTGATCCTCAGGATACGCCCGCGCTTGCCTCTCAAAAGCGGGAGCAGGTCCTATTTTCTTACGGTTCGCGAGGGAAACAGGAAGGGTGGCATTTTTTAGTCGGCGACGAGACCAATATTCACCGGGTTTCCGATGCAGCTGGATTCTATTTCCGCTATGATTCTGAGCAGAAACAATATGCTCATCCCGCAGCTGCTTTCTTGCTGACGCCGGAAGGGAAGATCGCTCGTTATCTTTATGGGATCGAGTACAAGCCGACAGACCTGCGCATTGGACTATTGGAGGCCTCTGAAGGCCGATCGATTTCTACAGTCGAAAAGCTTCTGCTTTACTGTTATCATTACGATCCGAAAGGGAGCCATTATGCTCTTGTTGCCTTAAACGTAATGAAATTAGGGGGATGTGTTACAGTTGTGTTGTTGGGAGGTATGTTAGGGTTTTTCTGGATTAAAGAAATGCGGGCGAGCGCGAGAACAAAATGATTAGCTTCCAAAGAGGCATCTCTATGATTCTTTTTTATCAATTGGGTTTATCGTGAGTGCGAGTCCTTTTAGTCAAATGCCTTCGCAGTTGTCGTCTTATGCGGCAGAAGTAGACGACCTCTATTTCTTTATCTTTTGGCTTAGCGTTGTTCTTTTCGCTCTGATTATGGGGCTTTTATTCTACTTCGTTTGGAAATATCGATGTAGGCCTGGAGTTGAGGCGGTCCCCACAGGGCATAATATGCTTCTCGAGATGTCGTGGATGATTGCACCTCTCTTTATCCTTGTGGTGCTCTTCCATTGGGGATTTCGAACCTACCTAAAGTTGGCAGTTGTCCCTCCAGATGCCATCGAGGTACGGGTCCGCGCTTTTCAATGGGGATGGGACTTTGAATATCCTAATGGAGCGCACAGCGAAGAGCTGAAGGTCCCAGTCAGCAAGCCGATTAAATTGATTATCTCTTCAGCGGATGTGATCCATTCTCTCTTCATTCCTGAGCTTCGTATCAAGAAAGACGCTGTTCCAGGGATGTATACGGCTCTTTGGTTTGATGCGAACGAGATCAAAGAGACAGATGTTTTCTGCGCAGAGTACTGTGGAGGCCGTGGTGTCGGAGACAAAGTCTCAGGGCATTGGTCGATGTTGACGAAGTTGAAGGTTCTGCCTCAGAGTGATTATGAGCAATTCCTGCGTGATTCCGTAGTGCCGAAGCTGGGAGAAACTCCGGCTCAGTGGGGTGCGCGTCTGTATGAAACCAAAAATTGTAAGCAGTGCCATTCTCTAGATGGTTCTGAAGCGGCAGGTCCGACTTGGAAAAACATATGGAACCGTCACGAAGTTCTGAACAATGGCGAGCAAGTTGTGGTAGAAGAGAATTACGTTCGGGAGTCTATCTTAAAGCCGCAAGCGAAGATCGTGAAGGGATTCGGGCCGGTGATGCCTACTTATCAAGGGATCCTTCAAGATCAAGAAATAGATGCAATCATTGAGTTTATGAAGACCTTGAAATGAGGTTACAATCATATGAAGGATGAGCTTAATACCAACTACCTTGTTGCCAAGCGGGGTTTTCGCTCTTGGCTTTTTACAGTGGACCATAAACGCATTGGATTGATGTATCTGATCGCGATTTCTTCTTCCTTTCTGTTAGGTGGAATTTTTGCCCTGCTGATTCGACTCGAGCTCTTTTCGAGAGGCTCCACTCTCATGAGTGGTCCGATGTACAATAAGATTTTCACCCTCCATGGGGCTGTGATGGTCTTTCTTTTTATCATTCCATCCATCCCAGGATCGTTAGGGAACTTTCTTCTCCCCATTCAGGTAGGGGCAAAAGATGTGGCTTTCCCCAAATTAAATCTGCTGTCGATATGGATTTACGTGTTTGGGGCTATCTTTGCGGTGGTAAGCATTATTGCGGGATCGGTAGACACCGGATGGACGTTCTACACCCCCTATAGCCTCCAGGATCCGGCAGCTTCTGTTGCTGTGATTTCTATCTTAACAGGCGCCTTTATTCTGGGGTTCTCATCAATTTTGACAGGCCTCAATTTTATCGTGACGGTGCATAAATTGCGGGCTCCAGGGCTTACTTGGAGGCGTCTCCCACTTTTCGTATGGGCGCTCTATGCAACCAGTGTGATTCAGATTTTGGCTACGCCAGTTCTAGCAATCACGTTGGTTTTGTTGATCTTCGAGCGTGTGTTTGGATTGGGCATCTTTGATCCCCGCTTAGGTGGCGATCCGCTTCTCTTTCAGCACTTTTTTTGGTTTTACTCCCATCCGGCGGTTTACATCATGATTGTGCCGGCGATGGGAGTTATCAGCGAAGTGATCGCTACCTTCTCCCGACGTGCTATTTTTGGTTACTTTGCGATTGCTATGAGTTCTCTCGCCCTAGCTCTCTTGGGCTTTTTGGTGTGGGCACATCATATGTTCACTGCAGGCATAAGCGAATTCGCAACGATGCTCTTCTCCGCCTTGACGTTCTTGGTGGCTATCCCTTCGGGAGTGAAGATTTTCAACTGGCTCGCGACCCTTTACAAAGGGTCGATTCGGTTGACCACACCGATGCTGTATGCTCTTTCGTTCATCTCTTTGTTTGCTATTGGAGGTCTTACCGGTCTCTTCTTAGGGACGCTTGCAGTGGACGTTCACCTGCATGATACTTACTTTGTTGTTGCTCACTTCCACTACACGATGGTGGGGGGTACCGTGATCGCCCTTTTAGCGGGGGTGATGTACTGGTGGCCTAAGATGATAGGGAAACTCTACAGTGAGCTGCTTACGAAAATAGGGTTTGCCTTTGTATTCGTTGGTTTCAACATCACATTTTTGAGTCAATTTGTGTTGGGGGCTCGAGGGATGCCACGCCGCTACTATGATTATTTACCACGGTTTGAAGGGCTTCATCGTGTTTCGACAGTGGGTTCATGGGTCTTAGGCTTGGGTCTTTTGATCACGCTGTATGCGTTGCTTCAATCTCTATGGAAAGGGAAGAAGGCCCCTCCAAATCCATGGGGATCGGCTGCTCTTGAATGGCAGACAGCGTCTCCTCCGATCGTACAAAACTTTCCTGTGACGCCTACGATCACGCGAGGGCCTTACGATTATCACCTAGCATCTAAGGAAGAAGTGTTTGATGGATTCCCAGAAGCGCTTCGCCCCTCCTCTACGCCTTCTGAAGGATAACACGAGACTGGAATATCTGAAACAAGCTCAGAACCATTTTTGAGCACTTGAAGCAAAAGGATCCGTAGACCGATGGCAAATTATGAAGCAGTCGCCTCTTCTTCAATGCCTCCCACCCAAGGTGAACATGCTCACGAACACCCAAAATGGTTAGCTCATCATTTTGATACCCCCTTTCAGCAGTTTGATGCAGCAAAGCTGGGAATGTGGGTTTTCATCGTTACTGAAGTGCTGATGCTCGGTGGGCTGTTTGTTGCTTATGCTCTCTATCGCTCTCATGAGACTTCGGTATTTGTTGCTGCTCACCATTGTTTAGATAAGACCTTTGGGGTGACGAACACGGTGGTTCTGCTCTTGAGCAGTTTGACAGCGGCACTTGCGGTCCGTTCCGCTCAAGTGGGAGAACGTTCGAAGACCTCTCTCTATTTGGTGATCACGCTTCTATGCGCATGTATCTTTTTGGGGATCAAATGCATGGAGTATTCCCATAAGGTTCACGAGGGTCTTCTACCGGGCCACTATTTCGGCCATCCGTATTTTGATTTGAATCAAACAGCGCATTGGTATGAGTCCTTGCCTGCGCGTGCCAGTATGTTCTTCGGTCTCTATTTTATGATGACTGGCTTACATGGTCTTCATGTGCTGATCGGAATGGGGATTCTGATTTGGGTTTTACGGAGAAATATTCGGGGCGATTTTGATCGGAATTACTTTACAGCTGTGGACATAGGGGCTCTTTATTGGCACCTTGTGGATTTGGTTTGGATCTATCTTTTCCCACTTCTTTATCTCATTGAATAGGTTGAGCATGGAACATCCTCGTTTATCGGTACATTCATCTCGCGCATTAGCTTCCTCCTCTGATGGCCATATAGCTTCAGTTCGCTTTTATGTAGGAGTTTTCGCTGCGTTAGTGCTGTTGACGATTGTTACAGTCAAGGTCTCCTATTACAATTTTGGAGAGGCCAACGTTTTGATCGCTATGCTCATCGCTACGATGAAGGCATCGCTTGTAGCTGCTTTCTTTATGCATTTAACCCACGATCGTCTCTTTAATACGATTATTTTTGTTTTGGCCTTCTTATTCTTGGGAGTGTTTTTCCTCTTTACGGTCGATGATGAGAATACCCGTGGCCATATCGATGAGGTGAATGGAACGCGTGTGCTTCCTGCTAAAGGTGAGGTTGCTCCTGGCGGGATGAGCTCTATTTAATCGTCAATCGAAGAACCGTCTGATGCTGCTCATAATTGATTGAGTAGATCAAGCAATTCTGATGCATGGATATGGTGATGGATTGGGTGAGAGGGATCATGCGTATCGATTTCTCTTGTGATGACGAAGCTAGAAGGGAGATCTTGTAGAAATCGGCTTGGCATCTTGGGGATCGCGCGGTTGCGCAACATCCTCTGCTTTGCTCTGGAAATGAAAAGGTGCGACCGAGCTCGCGTTACCCCCACATAAAAGAGCCTGCGTTCTTCTTCGATATTTGGGATAGTAGGACAGGATGAAGGGGTGTCAACAACTCGTGAATGGGGGAGAAGTCCTTCCTCACAGCCGATCAGGAAAACGACGTTGAACTCCAACCCTTTCGATGCGTGGAGTGTAGAGAGGGTGACTTTATCTGCATGGTCTTCCTCCTCGTCAGGAAAATCGAGTGTGAGCGCATGGACGAAGGCAAGTAAGTTCATCGGAGGCTGCCTGGCTGATGGAGCAGAGGATGACAGAGCCTGTTCTCGCTTTTCGAAAATGTGAAATAAGTTCTCCACATGTTTCCATCGCCGTGCAGCGACTTGAGGCGCACAGTGGAGGAATAAATCCTTTTTAAGCTCAATGCGATTTGCAAGATTGCGGAGAATATGGCTAGGGGGGTGGGAGTTAAGATGGAGCTGCTCCTGCGTCTCACGGATAATGGTTAGGAAGTCTTCACATCCTTGACGCGCACTTGAGGAGAGTGTGGGGATCGCAGCGGCACGAGAAACTGCTTGCATGAGGGACCAGCCTTTGATCAGCGCGAAGAGCGAGAGCTTCTCCAGGTTGGCTTCGCCAAGTCCACGGGTTGGATAGTTGATCACGCGGCGCAAGCTGATTTCATCCGAAGGCGCAAGCGCAAGCTTCATATAAGCTAGCAAATCTTTGACTTCCTTGCGCTCGAAAAATTTTTGTCCTCCTAATATACGGTAGGGGATCGACAGCTCGCGCAATGTCTCTTCTACTTGCCTTGATTGATTGTTCGAGCGGTAAAGAACTGCAATCTGGGCCGGCTTCTCTCCCTTGTCCCGAAAGCGTTGGATTTCTTCCGCTATAAAACGCGCTTCTGCTTCAGGAGAGGGCGCTACAATGCATTGGACCGGTTCCCCTTCAAGGCGTTGGGTGAATAGGATTTTATGATGGCGAGTATCTTTCCGCTGAGCGATAATCGCGTTGGCAACTGCAATGATCGCAGGGGAGGATCGATAGTTCTGTTCTAATTTAACAACCAACGTCCTTGGAAAGTGGGTTTCAAAGTCCAAGATATTGTTGATGTTTGCGCCTCTCCACCCATAAATCGATTGATCATCATCGCCTACAGCACACAGATTTTGGTGATGCTGAGCGAGGAGGTGGAGCATTTTGAATTGAGAGCGATTGGTATCTTGATATTCATCAACTAAAATAAAACGAAATCGCTCCTGCCAGAAGGCTAAGAGATCCGGTCGATGCTGCCACATACGGACTGTTTCGCATACCAAATCATCAAAGTCGTAAGCGCCAAAATTGCGTAGAGCTGTTTGATAGCGTGGAAAAAGGAGCTTGGTCGTTTCCTCATAAACGTCAACTCCACTGTCTGGCAATTCAGAAGGGGAAAGAAACGCATTCTTTGCCAGGGAAATTCTCGCTGCGATAAGAGAAGGATCGAGAGATAGCTTGGTGTTTCTCAGTAAATCTTTAAGGGTACTGAGAACGTCCCCTTGATCAAAAATGGTAAAAGGTTTTCCCTCTCGGTTACACTCTGTTCGGAGGACTTGCATCCCAAATGCGTGAAACGTGCTAATGGTCATTGCAGCCAATGACTTTTGATCCTCTCGACTGCGGAGTAGTTGCCCGATTCTCTCACGCATTTCATAGGCTGCTTTGTTGGTGAAAGTCAATGCGAGGATCGCGTGGGGGGGTATTCCATATTCCAGAAGACGAGCGATCCGGTGAGTCAAAATGCGTGTTTTGCCCGATCCAGCTACTGCAAGGACGAGGAGGGGTCCATGATGATGCTCTACGGCTTGGGTTTGGGCAGAGTTCAGCATAGGTAATAGCTCATAAATGAAAGTGTCCAATCATGCATGGGTTCTATGCGATTGACAAGGAGCGAGGAAGTTTAGATAGAGATTAAGCCCCTTATGAAGTGATTATTTTGGTTCTTTCCCATTTCTTTTCTGACATTCTTGTACAACACAAAGCTATCTGTGAGCGGTGGTATGAAAGTCCCTTCCTCTTAGATGCTCCCTCTTTATTTATCTGCCTCATATGCTGAGCCTTTATGTGGAACATTTGGTAAGCGATTAGCATGTCGCAGTACAGAAGATTTAACCCTGGATTCGGAGAGAAGTTGCTTCGTTGCGGTGTTCGGTGGGTGTGTTGTTATGATCCTCAGCCTGGGAGGATTCGAAAAAGCTTCCCCTCTCTTTCTTCATCCTTTTCATTGAGTGTATGTGTGCTGTCTGTAGGGGAACTGGCACGAACGCAAAGCATTTTTGATGTGGTGCTCATCCCTGAATATCATGGAGGTCCCAACTCATCTAGATATGATTCACCAGTTGCGTCAGTTGGTGGGGCAGGAAGGGACAGTTGGACTATATGCCCCCTATCTGCCCAATGCTTCTCAAGAGCCTTCTTCCTGCTCATCTATGGATGGGGTGTGAAGAAATGTATGAAGTGATTTCCGCGCAGTTCTCTTGTGTATAGATGGTAGGGTAGCTCCCTTTCTATGGGTTGTATTGGCGATACTGGGATAAGAAGGGAAGACTTCTTCTGTCGCTTTCCATGCGCAGTTGATTGAATTCTCCCCTCCTCCTGAAGGATTGATAGGGATTGGCAGTGACTGTGTATTGCCTCTTGAACCTTACACCATCATTCAAATTCGTTCGCTCGAATTGGATGAGACAAGTAGCCAATCGAGGATACGAGAGCTTCTTCACAGGCTCGAGGGGCAGAAAAGAGAGATCAAGCAACTTCGTGCGGAGGTGGATGGGTGGGCTTTTCAATACGCTTGTCGAGAAGGGAAATTACAGGCCAATCAGTAGAAAATAGCAGAGCTGGAGACGGAATTAATGAAGCTACAACAACAGAGAACATTGAATCGAGAGGGATAGGAGTCATTGCCCTGCCTGCCCCACAGGGGTTTTCAGACAGCTGAACGGAGGAAAGAACGGTCATCGACCAAATGGGATGAAAAATTGACAGGAAAGAAGTGACGGGTTTAACAAAAGAAAATCTTAGTCTTTGGATTCCGAGTAAAGAGGGGGAGGAATCTTGATAAAGAAATTCTTAATGGTGAAATGAAATGCAATCGCCACCATTCCCTGGATCACCTGCTGTGGAGGGGGAGGAACAGAGCAGTCCCATTATAATCATCCGGATGGCTCTGCTGCAACGGATGGTTCTTCTACAACGGACGATATGGTCGATGGAGGGAGGAATGGATCTGATGCTTCTCCTTCTAATCCTAGTGCTTCTCTACAAGATGGCCACTTTGTCCCTAAAAATGAGGTTCAACCTTGTACGATCCCTTTGGATCCATGAGTTTTCTATTACCTGCCAGGTTATGACGCTGTGACCCCACGCAGTGGAGTCTCAAAGCTGAAGGAGGGGGGGAGGCCACCTTTTGCGGTAAAAACACAAATCCACTGGCTCTGGCTCCAAGCTGGGTTACCCACTATTAAGTGGGGTGTGGGGTTCTCTCCTGGTCCTGATCTGGATCCACCGCGTACACGCCTTATTTGTGTTAGCCCTTCCAATCTAAAAGTGGGAGAACAGATCAGTGAGTAGGCATTCCGCATCGATTTTTATGCAAAGGTCCATGATGCAGTGGATGAAGTTGTCTTCTTGAGCCGTTAGTCCGGTCCCAAGCAGACGGCAGTGGGTTATGGAGTTGGCTTTGAGAATAGTGTGTTGGTCTTTTCCGTCCGGAATCATAAAATCCACTCCAGTCCTTTGACGCTCCCTTCAGGGACCTTTTTCATGCTGCAATTGTTTTCAAGGTGGGAAGACGCAGAAAACCTACCTCGATGGGGTTCTGCAAGGGGAAGAGACGGATAAACGCCAGACCCCACCCCAAGCAGGCCCTTTTTATAGCCTTCTATTTGGTGTGAGGGGGCTTTTGATCGGAGCGAACGTCAGTGGAAGAAATGGTCTGGAAGGGGGCATGGGGGAAGTGTGGCCTTGGAACGCTGCCTTAACGAACGACGAAGTGCAGCAATTTGTAGCTAAGGCGACGCCTCTGATGCCAAGCGATGCCTGTAATAGTTCGCGATTTACAAGGAGATGGCATGAATATGACGTTATCTTTAAAGATAACGAAGATCGTTTGATAAGGCAGTACCTGATAAGACAGGAATTTTATTGTTCCTAAGGAGAATCATGACGCTGACTTCATCGCGGATGGGTCTGGGGGACAGAAGGAGAAGGGATATCGTAATAAAGAGGGAGTTCCTGGCCATGTCCTGATCGACTTGCATATTGTTTATTACTTGCCTGGATGTCGTAGGGATCATCCTAAACAAGGGAGTCTTGAGCGTCAAAGGGTGGAATAGATGCTGCTATTTTGGAATAGAAGTATGATCACGGAGTTGACTCCACAAACCTCGTGGTTTGAAGCCCTTCAATTTGGGGTTGGCTTCCTTGCTACAAGGATACGAGAGCCAAGCCATCAACAGTTGGTCACAGCTGCTCCTGCGACGCCCACTGTAGAATGGGGCCAAGTGAATGATCAGGCATTTAGTGTTGACTTCTATCTAAAAGTCCATGTCTTGCCTGCGACGCGAGAGGTGTTCGCCATGTTGTTGATGCAGTGAGCAATGAATAATGAGAGTCAAGGTTACTATCTTATCCTTCATTACAACAACATGATCAATTTCAATGTTAGGTCTAGATTTATTAAGGCAGATAAAGATTTGGCTCTGGGAGCAGTGATTCACATCGCGTGTGTTTTTAAAGTTGGAGAAACGTGTCAACTCTGTATTAATGGCGTTTTCAAGGGGGAGAATGCGAATCGAACTAACATTCCAATGCGAGTGGATATGCCTAACATTGCCGTTGATGGTAGGGGCCCATCCAAATGGAAGTCATGTGCTTGAGGGTTCGATTGAAGAGCTGATGCTTTGGAATAGTGCTTTGATGAATGATGAAGTGAGGGCCATTGTGGCCAACGATCCTGAGCCTGGGATCAAGCGATGCGTGGAGTGATATGTTTGTTGGATCGATTGATTGAGGTAGCTGTACGGAGTGGATAGATTTACCTGGGTGGACTCATCGGGGGGGAGCGCATTGGGGAAGAATGCTGTATCGCGATGCAAGGATGCATTGACACTTCCATTTCTTGAATTATGGTAAAAAATATCTTCTCTAAAAGGTTTCCTCATGCTTCTTTTAAGTAGTACAAGAAGAGGAGAGGGGAGAAGCTATACAATAAGCAAAATAAAGGATCAGTTTCTAGGAGAGGAAATGGTTAATGTCTAGTTCCTCGGAAAAACGTTGTTTTTATGAAGTACTCGGATGTCATCGGACGGTTTCTCCTGAAGGGATCAGGCGTGCTTATAAGCGAGAAGCATTGAAGCATCATCCCGATCGGAATCCGGGGGTTCCGATGGCTGAAGCTCGTTTTAAAGAAGTGAATGAAGCATACCAAGTACTTTCGAACGAAAATACGCGTAGGATTTATGATCGATTTGGACATCAAGGCCTTGAAGGGGGTGGTTTTGATGTGGGTGATGTCGATGTTTTCTCCCATATGCAAGATTTGTTTGATGAGCTTTTCTCGGGAGGGAGAAGTGGGAGCTCTTCAAGACGGGGGGCTGCTCTCCAAACCGAAGTTCGCCTTTCATTGCGAGAGGCGGCATTTGGATGCAAACGAGAAGTCAATGTCCGCATTCCCAGTCGGTGCGTTTCTTGTAAAGGGACGGGTGCGAAGGATGGCACATCGATGGAAATGTGCAGCACGTGCCAAGGGGCGGGTCAGGTCTCCAGCAGCCGTGGGTTTGTGATGTTTACCAGTACTTGCTCCAGATGTCAGGGTCAAGGGGCGATGATCACAGAGACCTGTGCGGTTTGCGAAGGGGGTGGGGTGACGGAAAGATCATCTAGTGTGATGGTATCTTTCCCTGCTGGGATCGATTCGGGACAGAGATTGCGCATTCCGGGTCAAGGGGGGAAAGAGTCGGATGGAAGGACAGCAGGCGATCTCTATATCCAAGTGGAAGTAGAAGAGGACCCAACGTTTGAACGGGATGGGGTTGATCTGATTGTGCGTGTCCCTGTCTCTTACGCAGAAGCCACCCTAGGGGCTCAGATTCAAGTTCCCGTGCTCGAGCAGACTGGGGAGTCGAGCTTCTCTTTCTCGCTTCCTCCGGGGACGCAACCAGGCACTTTGTTTACCATTGAAAATCGTGGAATCCCTCAGCTAGATAGAAGAGGGCGGGGAGCGTTAGTTGTGATCATTCAAGTAGAAGTTCCTCTGGCGGTGTCTGACCGTGTGCGGGAGTTACTGGGTGAGCTAGATCGAGAGCTCAAAAGAAAAGAGGATGGAATTTCTCTGCAGGATTGTGCGGTGGTCGCACAATAACTTGTTTTTTCAATGATCTTGCAAGTAGAGGATGTATCGTTTGGGTACGGGCCGAAGCTTTTATTCGAAAAGGGTAGCTTTCTTCTCAATGCGGGCGAACGAGCTACGCTCGTTGCGAGTAATAGAGTGGGGAAGACGACTTTCTTGCGCTTGATAGCCGGTGAGTTGGAACCTGAAGAAGGGGTAATTGTTCGAAAGAAAAAAGCAACGGTTGGCTATTACAGACAGTCTCATCAGCTGTCTGTCGAAGGGAACGTGTTAGATGCATTGCTCTCTGGATTCCAGCCGATTCTTGGGCTATGTTCGCAATTGAATCAGCTCCATCAGGCGTTGGAGAGTGGTGGGGGACAAGCGAGTTTGCAGCGCTTGGCTGTGCTTCAAAACCAATATCACCTGGCTCAGGGGGATGCACTCGAACATCGGGTGGCCAAGATCGCTCATCAGCTCGGATTTCCTCCTACCGTGCTTCAACGTCCGTTTTGGATGCGGTGACTACCCAAACCATTGAATTGAGTCATTGGGGGATCCGCGTTTATCCAGTTCCTTATACAGAGTACACGCAGCTTCGAAAGGAAGAGTTACAGAAAGAATGGGCGCTTCACGAGGGGCGGCAGGCGAAAATGGCTCGTTCCCGAGAGTTTATTCGACGCAATATTGCTGGATAGAAGAAAAACAAGCGCGGAGCCGAAGAAAAATGCTCGGAAAATTGGAGATTGTCGAGCGGCCTCACAATATGTGGGCTGATGCAGAATGGATGACCCTTCAATTTGCCCCTGCTCAGCGTTCGGGGGACATTGTACTCGAAGCTAAAAAGCCTTGCCCTCATCGTGGCGATCGACTTCTCTTCCAAAACCTCAACCTTCTCATCCGCCGCGGAGATCGTCTCGGTATCATTGGGCCAAATGGTTCAGGGAAATCAATTTATTGTCTCTTTTAGCAGGGCGTGGTTATCCTGAGATAAGGGTATATTGCGGCGAGGCGCCAATCTGAAAGAGGGGCATTTTGACCAGCATCTTAGGGAGTTGTCAGAGGATCCGACAGGGGTGGAGAAAATTCAAAAGGTGAGGGGAGATTTCACGATAGACGCTGCTCGACAATGCCTAGGCCGTTGCCGGTTTGGAGGAGATGATCCTTTGTGTCTTGTCCGGTTGCTATCCGGTGGTGGGCGTTCTCGTTTAGCGCTCGCCAAACTTCTCTTAGAGCTGCGCAGTCTCCTTTTTTTGGATGAGTCTACCAATCATTTAGATATCCCTCCGACGGAGATTCTAGAGGAGGCACTCTTAAATTGAGGGAACGCTGTTCTTTGTGTCTCACGACCGCCGTTTTCTCGAGCGGATTGCTACGCGCATTGTGAGCATTCAGCAAGAGCAAGTCGAGCTGTGTCCGGGAAAATTCCTCGATTTTAAAGAAAGAAGAGGGAAGGACCTTGCTTCTTTGGAAGCGGAGAAGTTTGCTGTGCTGTCTGCTCGACAGAGCTCTTCCATCCCTCTCAACAAAAATGCTATGTATGATGCCCACCGCAAGCGGCGAAAAGAGAGGGAGAGGAGGAAGAAAAGGAAGGTAGAGCAAATCGAAAAACTGGTTGCATTGAATGAAGAAGCGCTCGCGCAAAAGCGTTCCGTGCTCAGTGAGCACCCCCCTGATGATTGGGAACAATTGATTCGTCTTGCCGAAGAAGCTCGGCTTTTGCTAAAAAAATTAGATGGATTGGTGGAGGAATGGACAGCGTTATCCAGCAAAATCGAATCTCTATAAAGGCCCTGATAGGTTTTTGCTGCTTGCTCTGCATGTGTTCAAAAAAAAACGCTGATTTGGAGCAAGCGAATGCTCATGCTGGAATTCAGGTGGAGGTGAAGGACAGTACGGAAGGACTCATGCTGACCTGGATTGATGAAAAAGGGGCATTTCATGTAGAACAGAAAGTGCAAGACGTCCCTTTTATGGGACGGGATGTTGTTCGGGTGATGGATCCTCGCAATATGCAAGATGCCTATGGGAATATGGTTTTCATCGCGGATCTGCGCTCTCCTCGCCCTGATGGAACGTACTCAGTCCATAGCATGAATCGACAGGAGTTTGAGCAGATCGCTCAATCGAGAAGGGACAAAAACACCTTCATTTCTCCGCAGGTAGTTATTTATGGAGCCTCTTGGTGTGAAGCATGCCATCAGGCTGCACTCTACTTTCGTAAAAAAGGGATTGAGCCGGTCGAGAAAAACATTGAGGCGGATGAAAAGGCGGCGCAGGAGATGCGTGCCAAACTCGAAAAGGCTGGTTTGCACAGTAGTTCGATTCCTGTTCTCGAGGTTCGGAGGGTTCTGTTCGTTGGATTTAATCCAGAACAGGTGGAACGGATTCTCGCGCGTGGAGACCATCCCTAATGGCTTCAAGATGCTCTTATTTTTGTCTGTTTTTTACTTGGAGTACCTGAGCATAGAGGTCCCGCTTAGATTTTCCTCCACTTTTAGCCATTAAGTGATTAACCACATTTTTAGTGGTCTCTCCTTCCGCAAGAGCGCGTTCAATCGTTTCTTGGAGCTTGGATTCATCCAGTGATGTACATGGTGAGGTCATGGTGTAAGGCAAATCATGGGGGCCTAGCACCAGTGTGATCTCTCCTCGCCATTCTTCTCGAGGGAGAGAGGCAAGTTCAGCCAGAGACCCACGAAGGAATTCCTCGTGGATCTTGGTGATCTCTCTTGCGATACATGCGAGGCGATTTGGGGTGAGAGCGCTCAGGTCGTGTAGTGTTTTTGCGATGCGGGTAGGTGCTTCGAAGAGAATGATCGATTCAGAGGTGTTCCCTATGTGAAGAAGAGTGTTGCATCGATTTTTTCCTTCTCGCGGTAAGAATCCAAAAAATCGAAATCTTCCGCCCCCCAGCCCGCTCCCGACGAGAGCGGATAGAATCGCGCTCGGTCCTGGAATCGGGACCACACGAAACCCCGCATTGAGCGTAGCAGAAATCAAAGCATCTCCTGGATCGCTAACAAGAGGGGTGCCTGCATCTGTAACAAGGGCTATCTGCCCTCCTTTTTCCAACAGTTGTACAATCAGTTCAATATGGGTGGGGGGGGAGTGCGCGTGCAATGAATGGAGCGGCTTCCCAGAGATATTGAGGTGGCGCAGCAGAGCAAGTGTGCGGCGAGTGTCTTCAGCGACCACATGGTCACAGGAGCGTAATGTATGAATCGCTCGTAATGTGATGTCTTCTAAATTCCCAATCGGTGTCGACACGACAAAGAGAATTCCAGGGGTTGCCGCGGACATTATCCTGTTTCAGCGAAATCTTCTAATTCGTTGCGTAGGTATTCTCGGAGACGTTTGGTAATGCGCTGCTCCACTTGGCGTACTCGCTCTCGGGAGATATGGAAGCGATCGCCTAGCTCTTGAAGGGTAAGCGGGTCATCCGCTATGAGACGCTCATCAAAAATGGCCAATTCCTTTTCTCGGTCCCCCAATGTTTTTCGAAATTCTGCAAACTTTTCTTTGAGGAGCGCCTGCATCTCTCCTTCAGCGAGAGACGTTTCAGGTCCTTCTTCACTGCTGATTAAGGTATCGATTTTGCTGATGATGCGTCCCTCTACATTGCCTACAGGGACATCTAGAGATTTTTCACTCATCGCTAGACGTAAAT
The DNA here is from genome assembly GCF_001931505.1 of Pajaroellobacter abortibovis. Lineage (NCBI taxonomy): Bacteria > Pseudomonadati > Myxococcota > Polyangiales > Polyangiaceae > Pajaroellobacter > Pajaroellobacter abortibovis. Next base: position 260,304 of record NZ_CP016908.1, read on the forward strand.
CCATCTCCGCAACTTCGTTTTCGCTGACACTCAATCGTTTAGCAACTTCTGCATCGGTAGGGTCGATCCCCCGTGCCATAAGTTCAGATCTTGTTTTCCGAAGGTTGAAAAACAGTTTTCTCTGTGTCTGTGTTGTTCCGAGTTTAACAAGACGCCAGTTATTCAGTATGAAGCGCAGGATATACGCACGTATCCACCAGGCCGCATAAGAAGATAGCTTGACCCCTCGATAAGGATCATAGCGTTTGACAGCCTGCATAAGACCAATGTTCCCTTCTTGGATGAGATCCATTATGTTCTTATAGGCTCTTCTGTATTCGTAAGCGATTTTGATCACGAGGCGCAAATTGGCTGTAATGAGCCTTGCTGCTATAGTAGGTTCTCCTGTTTTAACCCATTGAGTGGCGAGCTGCTGCGTTTCTTCTGCACTGAGAAGCGGATGGCGTTTAATTGCGCGGAGGTATGTGGTCAGTGGATCCAGTGGCTCAATCGCGCTGGTTTTCTTGGAAGGAGTTAATTTAAACTCATCGTTCTTTTCCTCATCGACTGTTTCTTCTTCAGGTGTGAGCGATAAATGGGAGGGATGATTCTCTGCGAGGAGAATCTCCTGTTCATTGAGGTCGGAATGATCGACAGAGACCTGATGGGTTGGAATCAACTCATTCGATTCCATAACTTTAAGAAGGGGTAAAGCTCTCTCCGATTCCCTGGCAAAAGTAGTTTGTTGCTCAGAGGCTAAAGAAGAGGAATCCTGTTTGGATAGACTGTTTAAAGTGGGTTGGTGGGGCTTTTTCGATCTTGCCATGATACATTAAATTTTCTGTACAGGAGGGGGCCAAAAAGGATGAGATATTTTTGCTGGAGCTTTTTGAGTTCTTTGAGTAGAAGCTTTAATTCTCTGATGAGGGGACAAATAGGAAGCATTGAATGGGGCTTTGACAAAAAACCATTCTGTCACAGAAGGGGTGCTCAGCTGGAGCAGAAGATCGGCCTTTTTGAACAGATAAAGATTCTTTTCAATCTACCATAGAATAGGCTATCCTCCGAGAGGATTGTCATATAGCTTCCAAAAAGGGTTGTATGAATAGCTTCAAGTCTCCATAGCAACTTGAACAAACGGGGTGATGAGCCAAAAATGTCTTTGGGAGAATCTTATGAATAATGCTTATGATGCCCCCGTCCGTATTTTTTGCCAGCGCCGAGCGACTCCTCATAATGCGATAAGGCCGACTCGTGCGGAAGTCAATCTCGCTGCGTTGCGGCATAATTTGCGTGTGTTGAAGCGTCTTGCAAGGGAGACTCCTGTTTGGGGAGTTGTGAAGGCAGATGCCTATGGACACGGTGCTCCTGCTGTTGCCCGCACGTTGGAGCGTATGGGGATCGCCGGATTTTGTGTTGCTTTGCCTGAAGAGGCGTTTGAACTACGCAATAGTGGCATTCAGATCCCTATTTTGGTTATGGGGGGGTGCTATGGAAGCGTTTATGCAGATTTACTCGCGTATCAACTGACCCCTGTGATTTATGACTTCAGAGATGTCGAAGGATTTGCTCGGTTAGTTCGTGCGGGATTTTCTGGGGGGCCGATAGATGTGCACCTCAAAGTAGATACGGGGATGGGCCGGCTTGGTGTGACCATGCGGGACCTTCGAAGTTTTGCGAGTCGTCTTACCTCTTATCCCCAGGTGCGCGTGTATGGAGTGATGAGCCATTTTGCCTCTGCCGATATCCCTTCGTCGGAGATGATGGTGGAACAAGTTGCTCGCTTGGAAGAGGCGACTGCCATCCTATCTTCGTATGGGATCCAGCCCGTTCTTCGTCATATAGCGAACAGCGCTGCGCTTTTCCGCAAATGCACGCCATTGGATGCTGTTCGTCCGGGGATTGCTCTTTTTGGGATCCCTCCGAAGGCAAAGGCGTATGAAACCGAATGGGAGCGAATCGGATTTGAATCGTGGCTCGATCTCAAGCCTGTGATGCGAGTCCGCTCTGAGATTGTGGCATTGAGAGAAGTTGAGATGGGGGACTCGGTGAGCTATGGAGCCTTGTGGACAGCAGGTCGCCTTTCTCGAATTGCCACTGTACCGATGGGATATGCGGATGGTCTTTCGCGTCGTTTGTCGAATCGTGGCTATGCTCTTGTACGAGGGAAGAGAGCTCGGATGGTGGGTGCTGTGTCGATGGATATGGTGATGCTTGATGTGACGGAGCATCCAGGCGTTTCTGTAGGGGATGAAGTCGTCATCCTCGGTTCACAGCAAGGTCCTCTGGGCAAAGATCATATTGAACCTGCCGAGATTGCAGATCAATCTGGGACTATTCCATGGGAAGTGCTCACATCGATTTCGAGAAGGGTCCCCCGTTTCTATCGCGAACCTTAACGGGAGAAACAAAAAACGGAGTGTATTGGTTAAGAGGCACTCAACTCGAGCATCCGTTGAATTGGGATGTGTGCTTGCTCTATCAGCGTTGCGCTCAACTTAATCTCTGGCTTGAGATCTCGCAGCGATAAGTAGACCTTTTCTAGCGTATTTTTCCGCATAAAAGGGCATTCGTTGCAGGCACAATCGTTTTGCGGAGGGGCAGAGATGAAAACCTTCTCCGGAGCTTTCTTCTTGAGCTGATGCAGAATGCCAGGCTCTGTCGCAATAATGAATTCTTTCTTGTTGCTGGCAAGGGCGTGGTTGATGATGGCTGTGGTGGAACCGATGAAGTCTGCCATGTGGAGAAGGATAGGTTCACACTCCGGATGGGCTAAAATTGCAGCTTCAGGATAGCGAACCTTGAGCCCAACCACTTTGCGTTCGCTAAAGGTTTCATGAACGATGCAGCTGCCCGACCATAAATGCATCGAGCGCCCTGTTTTCTTTTGCAGGTAGTGCCCTAGATTTTTATCGGGCGCGAAGAGAATATCTCGATCGGCAGGCAAGTGGCGGATGATGGTTTCTGCATTGGAAGAAGTTACAATGTAATCAGAGAGAGCTTTTACTTCTGCAGAACAGTTAATGTAAGTAACAACAGCTGCGCCGGGATGTTGCACTATCCACTTCTGAAAAGCGGGTGCTGGGCAGCTTTGAGCTAGTGAACAACCGGCTTCGAGATCGGGCAGGACAACCGTTCGATCTGGGTTTAAAATCTTGGCTGTCTCCGCCATGAAGTGAACACCTGCAAAACAGATGGTGGAGGCAGATGTCTTTGCTGCTGCTTGAGCGAGCTGAAGTGAATCTCCTACTACATCGGCAATATCTTGAATTTCGGAGTCTTGATAATAGTGGGCTAAAATAATCGCGTTCCGCTCCACCTTGAGCTGTTGAATCGCTTCAATAAGATCAGACGGGATGGGCGTATCTGCCCACGAAGATGAACAAGAGGGGTACATATTGTTTCACAAATAAAAATAACCTGTGTTTTCTAAATTACGAGATGAAGATGGTGTATTTTTCTTAAAGCTCAAAGCATATGCACACGGATAGAGTTCGTGCTTCCACTGACACCAAAAGGGGCTCCGAACACCATGACGACTTTATCGTTAGGGGAGGCAAAACCGAAATTGAGAAGATCATCGGTGCACCAGCAAATGAGCGCATCCATATCGTGAAGAGGAGGTGCTTCTCGTGGAATGACGCCCCAGTACAGTCCCATTTGTCTGCGGGTTCGAGGATTAGGAGAAAAAGCGATGATCGGAATGTATGGCCGAGCAAGACTGACTTTAATGGCGCTAGATCCTGTCTCGGTGAACGCCACTAAAAACTTGGCTCCAATTTCTTGTGCTGTTTTGCAGGCCCCTCGCGCAATAGCCTCGGCAACCGTGGTGGATTGATGAGGGGGAACCATTTGGATGGAATAGGGTGGTTCTTCCAGGAAAAGACTGGTTTCTGCAGCAGTTGCAATCCTGCTCATCATCATCGTGACGAGTGCGGGATGAGCCCCTGTTGCCGTTTCACCGGATAACATGAGCGCATCTGTCCCTGAAAAAATAGCATTGGCCACATCGCTCGCTTCTGCGCGAGTTGGCCGTGTGGCTGCTGTCATCGATTGCAACATTTCTGTGGCTACAATGACAGGTCGTTGTACACGCTTTGCTGTGTTGAGAATTTTCTTCTGAATAATGGGTACTTGTTCCGGTGGGAATTCGACGCCGAGATCCCCGCGAGCCACCATAACACCATCTGTAGCTATCATGATGCTTTCTAGATTTTCAACTGCATCGGGTGTTTCAATCTTTGCGATGATCGGAGTCGGCTGATTCCATTCTGCACACAGCTGGCGGACGAATTTAATATCTGAATCCCGTCTGACAAACGAAAGGGCGACGAAATCAACCCCTTGTTCGAGTCCGAAATGAAGGTCGTCGCGGTCTTTTTCGGTCAGAGCGCTGACCCGCATCGTGCGACTCGGTAAGTGAACTCCCACATAGCTGCGCATCGTCCCTCCTTGGACAATGGAAGCTAGAATCCGATCCTCTTTAATTTCTGCTATCTTCGCAACTATTCTTCCATCATCGAATAGAATCGTGTCGAAAGGTCGCACATCGTTGGCTAGTCCCTCGTAAGGGATAGGAATAACGGAAGGATCACTGCTTTCATTCCCTTCGATTAGGGTGACATGAGTGCCTACCTTTAATTCATATCGTTCTGGAATTTGCCCCGTGCGCATTTTGGGGCCGCAGAGATCCTGCAATGCAGGAATCCACTTTCCCGACTGTCTGCTCGCTTCTCGTAGATAATTGATGTGTTTCAGGTGTTCTGCTTGGGTGCCGTGAGAGAAGTTGAGGCGGGCTACATCCATCCCTGCTTCAATGAGCCCTTTGATAGCTTCTACTGAGTTACAAGCGGGCCCAAGCGTGCATACGAGTTTTGAGCGACGAACCATCATAGTCAAAGTGCGCCTTTTCTGAGTGCTTCTTGTAATTCGAAGGATTTAACCCTGAAAGAAAAGGACTGGATTCCGGACGATCAAAAAAGCAGATCCTTCTCCTACACAAAGATAAAGATAAAAAGATTACAGGTCAAACATTAGGCTACTCTCGCTTAAAACTGCAATATAAATTAAAGAGGTTATGATTATGGCATTCAGAAAGGGATTCAATGATATTACGCGATCCTGTTCATGGATTGGTTAGTTTTGAGACGGATGAGGAGCAGGTCGTCCCTTTGTTGATGGCTTCTGCGGAAGTGCAGCGGTTGCGGCGTGTGCGTCAGTTGGGGCTCACTTCACTCGCTTTTCCTGGTGCAGAGCATACTCGTTTTGGTCATGCGATTGGTGCGGCTTTTGTGATGAAGCGATTTCTTACCCGTCTGCGTTCGATTCAACATGTGCTCCCTTTCTGGCAGCAGGTGACCTCTGATATCGCCCGCGATGCTCTTGCAGCTGCACTGCTGCACGATGTTGGTCATGGTCCATTTTCTCACCTTTTTGAGGGGACTATTAAAAGCTCTTCTTCTCATGAAGTGTGGACGGAGCAGATCCTTCTCGAGCCTGCGAGTGAGGTGCATCGTCTCCTGGTTTCTCTTGATCCAGGGATGCCGCAGCGGGTTGCTGCTTTAATCCGAGGGGAGCACCCTTTGCCCTATTTAGCGAAAGCTGTGAGTGGGATGATGGATGTCGATCGGTGTGATTACCTATTGCGAGATGCTTATGCGACGGGTGTGAATTACGGCTCGTTTGATTTGGATTGGCTTTTTCAAAGCTTGTGTTTCAGTCCCACAGCCGATCCTTCTTGTGCCCCTTCGCTTGCGATTCATGGGACCAAAGGTCTCCCAGCGATCGAAGCTTTTATTCTGGCCAGACTATTCATGTATCAGCAAGTTTATTTCCATAAGGCTTCTCGTGCAGCTGAATGGATGATCCGATCTCTTCTCAAGCGGGTTACTGCTTGTCTGAGCGAAGGAGGACATCTTCCGCAAGTTCCTCGCGCGATTAAACAGGCAGCTTTAGGGGATGCGATCGACCTCACGGATTACCTTGAGCTCGATGATGTAGCATTGACCTTTGCAATGCACGCTTGGGAGGCTGTCTCTGATCCAGTGCTATCCGATCTTGCACAGCGTATTCGCCATCGTCGTCTTTTCAAAACCTTGGAGCTGTTTGGTGAGCACGCAAAGCAAGAGAATTGTGATCGGCTTCTTCAGATTGGAAAAGAAATCGCCAAAGCTGGTGGATTCGATCCGGATTTTTATATCGGTCTTGATGTGGCGAGCCATGTTGCGTTCAGTACCAAGCAAGACCCCTTATTGGTTGTCTATGCAAAAGGGCCTGCTCGCTCGCTTGATCACGTTTCCTTCCTTCTCGGTCGATTGGCGAATCAACAGTTGGCTCGCATTCGACTTATTTTTGCTCCTGAGTTGAGAGAAGATATTGTCGCGGCGATTGGTTGTGAAGTAGGAGAAGAGCAGTCCTCATGCGCTGCTTCCTTTTCTTCTTGATCGGTTTTCTTGGTTTTTCGAATGCAATGGGGGTGAAAGATGCGTACGGTCATCCGATAGAGAGGGGGTTGTCTCAGGAGGACTCTTCGTATGGTCGTTTGGAACGTCCTGCTGCACTGTGCGTAGGTGCTGGCACTACGGTTGATTCATGGAAGCGATTCCGCAGCATTTTGGATGGTCGGTTCCGCTATTTGGATACGATCGGGATTTTTGTGAATTATGAGGAAGGGAGTCTTTTCGATGAATCAGCCCCCTCTCTTCGTGTGTTGGCGGGTGGATTTGAATTGCGTCCTCTCTTTTTAATCCGTTGGATAACGGGGTCTACATTCGGTAATCCGCGTTGTGATCTGCTTTTGGATTCTCTCGAGCTTGAGTTTGGACTTTTTGGAGCTCAAGTGAGGAAAGCTGGGCGACTCGAATGGGATCGGGGATTTCAAGCTGGGTTGGGCTTAGAATTCCCTATTTTCCCTTCTGCTCAGGGGTTGTGGCTGGGAGCGCATACGGGAATGCGGTGGACAGAAGTGAGTTTTGAGCAGGGAACTCCTCAGGGGCCTGCTTCCTATATTTCGTTGACGCTGAGTTGGCACCAATTTATCCCCTTCTTCTATCGCCTCACAAACTGAAGAAAACGGTTGAAGAAGAGTTAATAGGCAACGGCTTCTTCAAATTGTCTGGCTAGATTGCAGTTGTTTTCTTGGCGGTGAATTGCATTCTGGATATCTTCATCCATACTGTGGGGACGATGGATAGAGAGGGACGATCCGTGCCCCATCTTGCGTACTCGTGCTTTTTCTGCACCAGAGGGGAGTTCAAAAAGGTGAATTCGGGTCCAATGGGGTGTGAGCTGGATGGTCTCTAGTGTGAGGGATGAAGGGGAGGATTGATCTGGAGGGTAGATGGGGAGTTCATCGAGAAGCAGGCACAAAAAATGAGTTTGATGAATAGCATCGATAGCAATGGGGATCTCTTCTTGTATTACTTTCTGGTACTCCGTTTCTAAAATGCGCAGTTGGAGAAGAGAACTCGCTTGTCTGATATTTGTTGACCAATGGCTTTCTAGGATTTGGGTTGCTGAGTAGACTTGGCTTAAAGACCAGAGCGGTGCGATGGCAAGTTTCCCCTCTTTGGTCGAAGGCGAAGTGGATCTGTGAAGGCAGCTCGTAAATCCATCTTTGCGGGACGCGAGGATAGCAGGGACGAGGGTGACTCTGTTTTTCCCATCTTCTTGAAGCAATCGCAGATAAAGACCTGCCTCGGATCGAAAATTCCAAGAAGAGAAGGACGGCTCGAGCCAGTCGCCTTTCCATTCCGTTTGCGCAGCGGTCTGAATCAGTTGTTCGAGTTGATTGCGGAACTGGAGCCAAGCTGGTTCAAGCGATCGTTGGATGGTTTCTTGATCGTGCAGCAAGGAGGTTCGCTTGTTTTCAATTTCTCGATAGGTGACCCACAGATAAATTATTTCACTTAAGAGGAGTCCTGTTGGGATAACTATCCAAAATCGATAAAGCGGATTTTTGCGCGCTCGTTGATAAGAGTTAGTCATCTCCGCAGTCTATCGAGATCAGTTTTTGAGGCCGCTTACCATGAAGCTCACATGGGGATAGCCAGCAGTCGCAGCGGTCTGAAAGACGCTTTTGACAATCAAGGCAGATACATCTTGATCGATTTGGAGGATGGCTACCCCTGGGAAATCTTTTCCAGGATGGGTTTGTTTCCAGAGATCTCGTTTTGCTTTGAGTGCGTTGAACAGATCTTCAATATGGGTCACTTGTTTGTTTTGCTCGATCGCCTTGATATCCCCCGCAAGTGCTCCATCGACGAGGATAGATTCACCGCTTACAGCCGCGATGGGGGCATCCATCATATCTACGGTATTGCTTGCTTTGGGCAAAGTAATGTTTTTGGCGATTGGAGTTTCGCCAGATGCACTGAAAGTCATCAAGAGGAATACAACCACCACGATCAAAAAGTCGATCATGCTTGTCAAAGAAAGGCCTGCAGCAACAGAACGAGAACCATGTCCTCCGAGTTTGTCTTCAACAAACCGTAACCCGACATGATGCATCAATCGGCGACCTGGCTTTTGAATAGGCATTGCGCAGCTCCTCTCTTAATTCATGGAAAACGAAATATTGAATGCGGACACCATATCGTCTTTCGTACTTCCACCGAGAGACCGTTTTGGCGCGGAGATGGCGTCCATAATTCCAATGAGGTTGGTGTAAGGGGTATCATTGGTTACATGGATGATCGCTTGATCGAACTTTGGATCAGTTGGGGATTGATGTTGTCCTTGTGCTTGCCATTCTGAAGTGACTTTTGCAGCTAGCTGAGGATAGAGAACAAGACGGTTGTTGCCTTGGATAACTACTTCCTCTTGACGTGGAATCGTCACGCTGCTGATCAAAGTCGCTCCTTGTTTCCAGGAGAGAGTGAATTCATTTGAGGAACTCATTTCGAAATGCAGCTTCTTTTCCTTGTCCTCTTGATTCGCACCTGAGCTAGCAGGACCTGGCAGTTGAGCTTCTGCATTAAGGCGCGCCATATGGGACCATACAGCTGTGAGCAATAGAAAAGAGATAGTCACCATCAGTAGGTCGATAAAGGGGACCATGTTAATTTCTGAGTCCACTTTACGGCGGCCACCGCCGCCACCACCTCCAACATCAATCCCTGCCATAATTCTTAATCCTTCAACTGTTTGAAACAAACAGCAAGAGACATTGAATTCGTTTTGTCTCTCTCCAAATGCTGTTTGCGCTTTTCGATTAAAGTGATTGAAAAGACAACAACTTGATTCTTACTGTGGTTAGTGAGTTACAGGTAAGGATGCTACGTTAATCCTTTGGCGGTTGGTGACGACCAAATTGAGTATGCGAACAGTCGCTTCGTGGATATCGTCCTCGATTCCTTGAGATTTGCTATTCAATAAAGCAAATCCGATGAGTCCGGTGATAGCAACGATAAGACCGAAGGCAGTGCAGTTCATTGCTTCTGAAATACCTTCTGCAAGAATCCGTGCTTTTGCACCTGGATCAACGTTTTCTCCTGATACAGCTCCGAAACTTGTGATCAGTCCGGTAACCGTTCCAAGCAATCCTGATAACATCGCGAGGTTGGCGAGAAGCGCGAGGAATCCGGTTCGTTTTGAGATTAAAGGCATTTCTCGCAAGGCTGCTTCATCCATGGCAGCTTGGACTTCTTCATCCGGGCGATTGACTTTAGTGAGACCGGCTTGAACGATTCGGGCCAATGGGGCATCAGCAGCGGCGCATAGTTTAATTGCTTTGCTGATGTCTCCAGCGAGAATGCAGCTTTGCAAGGTGGAAATGAATACTTCTTTGTTGATGGATGCACCGTAAAGATAAATAGCACGTTCTAGAATGATTCCAGTGGTCAGGACTGACCAAAATAGAATGGGGTACATTCCCCATCCCCCTTCACGAAAATGTTTCCAAAGAGCAAGCATCTGTCTATTCCTCTTTCTATTTTCTCAACTAAGTTATGCAAACGGGCTAGCATGGTTACTGATGTAGATTCAATAGTGCATCTTCATACATTTGTGTGTCGAACGATCTTTTTCAAGCCTAGTGTTGACTTGAGGAAGTATGAAAAGGTACTGCTACCAGCATTATTTATAATCCTAAAGTAAAAATAGTTCATATCGGAGAAGAAAAGGGGAGAGGGTGTTCACGCAGCGCTGTACCCACAGTGCAAAACAGCTCTGTGTGTATGATCAACTTGAGGTGAACTAAAAGAAGTCGTTCAAAATAAAAAATCCCTGACGACTAAGTTGAAAAAAATAGTAAATTGAGTCATCATATGTAGCCATTGAAATTCACATCGCTAACAAAGATGGGTGGGCCTTATGTCCCCCTCCATTTGATATCGGTAGAATTAGAAAGGAGTAAGATGGGGATGTTGAGTGCAATGAGTTTGGGGAACATAAGTGTAGCTGCTGCAAATGAAGGCGGCTTGATGGAAGCCTTTAGAGAGAACCCAACGTTCTTATCGATTAACCTTGTCGTGAGTGCGATCGTAGTTGCGATGATCGTGGAGAGAACGATGTTCCAGTTGACGAAGTATAAGGTTGACTCAAAGGAGTTTTTTGCTCAAATTAAAAAGTTAGTAACTGCAGGGAATCTGGATCGTGCGATCAAGCTGTGTGAAGCTGGTGATTATCCAACGCTTCAATTGGTGAAAGCTGGTCTTACTCATGCAAATCAGGGTCCTGATGAAATCGATGCTGCGATGAGTGAAAAGATTGGTGAGATTAAGCCTGCAGTCGAGAAAAGAATAGGGTCTCTTTGGTCACTTGCTAATATCGCAACACTGGTCGGTCTTCTCGGAACGGTTCTTGGTCTTATCCATACCTTCGGCGCCGTTTCTGCTCCGGGGTTGAGCGCAGCTGATCGTCAGCGCATTCTTGCGAGCGGTATTGCAGAAGCCATGTATAATACTGCCTTTGGGTTAGGTATTGCTGTGACCTGTATGATCGCTCACTTAATTCTTCATCAGCGATCGAAGAATATTCAGCACGATCTTGATGCAACGCAAGAGCGGATTTTCAACCTTTTGACGCTTTACGCACGTCCAAACAGTTGAGTGCCGATTTGCTCAATTCCATGCATACATAGTGGATGTGGTATTCGAATGGTGTGGCACCGAATCCAGGGGATTGTTATGAAACGCGATGAGTTTTTCCTCTTCTATCCTCAAAGAGGAAAATGAGGAGAGAGCGATCGAGTGGGGTCAAGCAAAAGAAACATCTACCCTTAGTGTTTTTGTCTGAAATAGTACATATGGGGGGGATGATCCATCCCCTGGGCGGGAGATCAGACTGGCAGTGATTGGAGAGACTATGGCGGAAGAAAAATTAAGTGCTGCGCAAAGGAGCAAAATACGTCGCTTATCTGCTCCTAAAGAGCTGTCCCCAGATGAAGAAGGTGGAGAATTAAATATTGTTCCCTTTCTTGATATCGTTACCAACGTTTTGATGTTTGTGTTGGCAACAGTAAGTGTTACATTTACCGCTACCATCGATACATCACCACCGAAACTTGGGGGAGGGGCTGGTGCGCGTGCGCCAACTGCTCCAACATTGGGGTTGACCATTACGCTTGTACCGGGTGGGTTTAGTATCAAAGCGAGAGGTGGAAACGTCGCTCCTGGATGCAAAGATACTGGGCCTGGTTTGGCCATTCCAAAAGTTGTTGGGATCAGTGGTGGAGAAGATTACGATTACGCTTCGTTAACCAGTTGTGTGAAACACTTGAAGAACGTGTCCCCTGATTTTAAAGATGAAACCCAAGTGACGGTTAGTGCTAACCCAGATATCTCGTATCAGGCGATTGTTAGTACGTTGGATGCGATCCGAAAGGATGAAACAACAGGTGATGCTCTTTTCCCTGATGTCAATTTCGGAGTTGCGAGGTAATCATGACTGAACAGCCGACATCTCAACAAAGTCCTTCTTCTTCTGCTAAGCCTGCTGTACTTCCGAAAAGACAGCAAGGTGCAAGCATGGTGGTCTACAAACGGGAGCTCCGCAAGGAGATTCGACGTCGAGCTGTCGAGCCTGAGATTAACTTTCTCAACATCACTGCGATGATGGACATGATGACCATCATCCTGGTCTTCCTTCTGAAAAGCATGAGCTCTTCGAGTGCCTCGATCCCTCAGTCTGCGGATTTGCAGATCCCTAAAAGTATTTTGATGACAGAGGCTTCTCAGGAAGGGCTACCACTCATTGTTTCCAAGAGCAACATTGTTGTGGATGATAGTTCAGTATGCCCACTCCCTGCGAATCGCACGTTGGGAGTGGAGGCAAAATATAAGCGGAATGGCCCTAATGATCTCTATATTGTGCCATTGGCTAACTCTCTCCAATCATGGCGTGAGCGGGACAAGCAAGTGAGAATTGCTACGGGGAAAGATCCGAGTTCGTCGGAGGCTATCATAATAGCGGATGCAACAACCCCCTATCGTCTCTTGACGGAGCTCCTCTTTACCCTCGGGCAAACAGAATTTGCCAAATTCCATCTGTTGGTGTTGCAGTCTGCAGCTAAGTGATCGGTGAGCAATCGAGAATGGGGGTGGTCCTAGTTAGAAGTTAAGGTTGATTCGGGAGAAGGGTGGCACTCCTGCTGCGTGGAATCGCCGCATCGATACATTCATCAGCAAGCCTATCCCCATTAAAATGGTCAACACACTGGAGCCTCCGTAGGAGAAGAGCGGGAGTGTTACACCTACGACCGGGAATAGGCCTACAACCATTCCTAAGTTGAAGAGCGCGTGCCAAAAGATAAGCGCGCCAACGCCGATAGCCAACACTGCCCCAAAACGGTCGCGAGCGGTCGAGGCGATCCGGATGGCCCACAGAACAAGAAAGCCATAGAGGCAAACTAACGTAAAGCAGCCTATGAATCCCCAGTCTTCTGCAAATACGGCGAAGGGGAAGTCGCTGTACTGATCGGGTAAAAAGAGAAACTGGTTTTGCGTGCCTCGCATAAATCCTTGCCCGCGCATCCCTCCATTTCCAATGGCGATCCGTGCGTGGTGGGCATGCCAGTTTGAGCCCAAGATATTCGCTTCAGGGTTGAGGAATGCTATGATCCGTTTTCTTTGGTATTCTTTGAGAACATAAGACCAGATTAGGGGGAGGAAAATCGCTGTGCTTGCGCTCAAAATCAAAATGCTGCGGAATTGGATCCTTAAAAGAGAACAAATCGACAGAAAGATGAGCCCATGAATCAACGCCGTCCCTAAGTCGGGCTGTTTTAGAATTAAAAGAATAGGGAGCAAGCAGATGATCGTGGGAGTCATCAATGTCTTGAGCGAGCGAGGCTCTGTCCGCGGGTCATTGTGAAGATATTTTGCAAGCGCAATGATCAGCAGCAATTTCATCAATTCGCTTGGTTGCAAGCTGAGAGAGCCGATGTAAAGCCAGCGTGAACTTCCGCGGATGTCGCGGCCCAACATCAAGACAAAAGAAAGCATAATCAGACCGATGCCATAGAGAATATAACCGAGTCGCTCATAATGGCGGTAGTCAATGGAAGCGACAAAGATAGCCAGGATCCCTCCGGCTCCTAACCAATATACCTGCTGCATATAAATATCTTGTAACTTTGCTCGCGCGATGCTGGTGGCTGAGTACAAATTAATGACTCCCATCACTGCAAGGGCTACCGTCACTAAAAAAAGAGCCCAGTCGAAGTGATCTTGATTTCGCCATGAGTTCTTCGTGGCTAAAGCCCTTTGTCCCTCCATGATGAACCTTTGCTATTCTGGTTGATATCGGTAGTAGGGGTTGAAGTTGAGGGGGATGTGTGTGAGCGCATCGAAGAGAGGCGGAAATAATCTTGGAAGATCCGCATGGCTATAGGGACAGCATTTCTAGGGCCTGACCCTCCATGTTCTAAAAGAACGACTACCGCAATCACCGGTGATTTGAGGGGAGCAAATCCTGCGAACCAGGCATGATCTCGATGCTCATGAAACAACTTGGAATTTCGGTTCTGAATGATTGTTCCGCCAGTTTGGGCAGTTCCTGTTTTCCCTGCAATGTCCAGATCGAGCGCATGCATTGGATAGGCAGTCCCTTTGGGAGAGGTAACCGCCTCTTTGAGACCATCTTTAATAATTTCGAGATGTTCTGCACTAAAAGGGAGGTGTGCTCGTACCCGAGGTGGGAAATCTTGGATGATAGAGCCGTCATTTCTTTCAATAGAACGGATGATTTGAGGGGCGTATAACGTGTCTCCGTTTGCAATTGCCGCATAGGCAAGTGCCATCTGAAGGGGAGTGATCATGGTATCCCCTTGTCCGATCGATGTGTTGAGTGTAAGTCCAATTCGAAATTGTCCTGGGTGCTTCAAATTGTACCAATAACGTGTGGGGATGCGGCCTGCTGCTTCGGCATTCATCCCGATTCCTGTCTTTTCACCTAGACCGAAAGAGGAGGCCACTTGAGCGATCCGATCCATCCCTGCTCGTTCGGCGACTTTGAAGAAATAGACATTGCAAGATTGAGCGAGTGCTTCCCGGAGTGTCATCTTTCCATGAATGTGAGAGCAACGGAAAATGCGGTGACCTAAGGTGATAGACCCTTTACATTCGACCGTTTCTTCTAGTTTGACAAGATTGTCGTGAAGAAGAGCCAACGCCGTGAACGGTTTAAACACCGAACCAGGATGGAATGTGCCGCTCATCGTTCGGTCTAACATGGGGTAGAACGGGTTGCTTTGAAGTAGTTGAAAAGCTTCTCGAATCCGATTTCGCCCTCCTCCTCCTGATAGTTCGTTGAGATCAAAGTCAGGTTTGGAATACAGCGCTAGTAAACGTCCTGTTTGTACTTCAACGACTACAGCAGCGCCTCTTTTAAAAAAGGCAAACGCTTTTTCAATCGCTTGTTCAAGTTCGATATCTAAGGTGAGACGAATATTCTTCCCAGCGATAGCTTTGCTTCGGATAGGAGCTTCTAGTAAGCGCTCTATTTCAGGTCCTGTGCGGTAACGTCCTCGTGCATCTATGATCCGTTTTTCCCACCCTTTTTGCCCTCGCAGAAAACTCTCTGCCAATGCCTCTACACCGCTAACCCCTAACTTGTCTCCGAGTTCGTACGCAAGAGGATTGGTTTTTTTCTTCTCTTCTTCATTCCAATGCTCATAACCTTGCGGTCGAAAGCGGCTTAATGTTTCTGGATTGATCTCAGAGAGGTAGCCGATTGTGTGGGCAGCAAGATGATTGTAGGGATAATCGCGTATCAATGTGCTTGTGACTCCAACACCGGGCAGTTCCGATTGATACTGTTTCAATTCAGCAATGATATCTCTTGGAAGATCTTCGCGGATTACAATTGAACGCCAACAGGGTGAGCGTTCTTCTTGAGTGATACAAGCTGTTTTCATTTTTTGTTCGAATTGGTGCCGTTCGCTTGGATTTAATCGGAGAATATCGGTGAGGCGTGCCCACGATTCGTTCTGATTGGAATGGAGGTTGTACTGTGAATTGCTAGAGCTGAGCATCATTCGACCTGGTACAATGAAGGCGTTGTAAATAGGGCGATTGGTCGCTAGTACTTGTCCATAAGCATCTCGAATAAGCCCTCGTGTGGTGGTTAAGCTGACGCGTCGGACGATATTTTGTCTCGCAATCCCTTCGTATTCTTTGTGGGATAGGATCTGAAGTTGGAATAATCGGATCAGAATGGTTGTAAAGGCGAGCAGGGTGATCAGGATCAGCCACCGATAGCGCTTTCGAAATTCGCCTGCATCTGCACGGGATAACAGAAAGTCACTCATGGATGTCTAGCCTAAAAAGGGATTCTTTTGGAGTTTCCTTGAAAAGGGGTGATCGTTATGTAAATGAATTGGGCGAATCGGAAAACAAACGGCGAAATAAAACTAGTTGCAACTGCATGGGGGAAGATAAATCGATAGAGCGTGCGTGGTACGTAAGCGTCTCGTCCAAAGATGGCGAGCAGGATGATAATTAATCCACTGTGGGCTAATGTGAAAGGGAACGTCAATCCCATCTGTCGAAGGGCTGTCTGCGTCGCAAATCTCAGTCCGATCGCGCGCGCAAGGAGGAAAATAGCCACATAGGTGGAAGAAAAAAGGCCGATCGGTGCAATCCCGATGAGGTCGGTTGTATAGCCAATGATGAACGACAGCGCAGCTCCTCTCGCTAAAGAATGTTCATGGACCCCAATAAAGAGGATCAGAGGGAAGACAAGAGAGGGGACTGCACCTTGGAGAGGAGCCCATACAATCAATTGAAACAGAGTGGATTGCAGGATTAGAAAGAGAAGTGCAGAGAGCAATAATAACGTGTTGTACATGTTAGGGGCGGGACGACGAATAGGGATGGAGATCCGAGAAGGTTTCGTCCACAGAGGGATTGATAAGAATGAGCGCTGTATCGAGACGGGAGAAGTCGACCGTAGGGACGGCGAGCACTTCTTGCTCTCGTCCCATCTCTCGTTTAACAACATCAATGACTCGAGCAATCGGAATGCCTCGAGGAAACCATTTTCCTTTACCGCTGGTGACAAAGAGATCGCCGGCTTGGACTTCATCTTGAGAGGTGACCATCTCTACTTTGCACGTGTAACGTGTTAAATTACCAGTTCCTCTTATAAATCCACGCGTTTTTGTGCGCTCATTTTCTGCGTCAATTCCAAAAGCAGCATCCACTGCCAGCTGCACGTCAATGGTATTGTTAATCACGTGTAGGACGGCGCCAACCACACCGTCGGGTGCAATAACAGGCATATGGGGACGGATCTCGCGTGAGCGCTGATCTAATACCAGACGAGTCACTCGAAAAAATTGAGTAAAATCTTTCCCTATCACCTGAGCGCTTACACTCTGTCCGATAGGAGCTTCTTGCAGTTGAAGTAGACGGCGCAGTTCTCGGTTTTCTACTTGGCTCTGTTGAAGGCGGCGGACCTCTTGACGCAGCTGGATGTTCTCTTCAGCGAGCTGCTCGTTTTCTCTTTGTACGTGTACAAGCGCGATATAATGGTGCCACAGCCGAGATGTGCCTCGGAGGATCTGAGAATAGATCGACTCTACAGGGGTGACCATCGATAAGACGAGTCGGTCCATCGAGTTTAAACTATCAGGACGCTGAATATTGGACCGCAACGAAAAGAAAGGGGCAGCAATAAATAGAACAACGATGATGGCATCACGATAACGCTTTAAAGACGTCATTCTAAACCCCTAGAAAAAAATTGGTAAACAACTACTTATACTTTTTTGATTAGCTAATAGTCACTTCTTTTAAAAGTTCCATATGATCGAGCACTTTGCCGCTTCCCAGCACGACAGCGCTGACGGGATCATCGCATATAATGACAGGCAACCCTGTTTCCTCTCTTAGCAACACATCTAAATTGGTCAGCAATGCGCCGCCCCCTGCTAAAACAACCCCTTTATCTACAATATCGGAGGCTAATTCAGGCGGTGTTTTCTCAAGAGCCAGAAGAGTTGCCTCT
Source organism: Pajaroellobacter abortibovis (assembly GCF_001931505.1). Classification (NCBI taxonomy): domain Bacteria; kingdom Pseudomonadati; phylum Myxococcota; order Polyangiales; family Polyangiaceae; genus Pajaroellobacter; species Pajaroellobacter abortibovis. The sequence goes on from NZ_CP016908.1 coordinate 277,731, forward strand.
ACAATTGCATTGATTGGTTCAGTCAATGCTTCTCTGACTTCATCTGAATGAATCACTACCGTTTTTGGAACCCCTGCGACAAGGTCCTGACCTTTGACTTCCATCGTCAATTGCTTGTCCAATGGATAAGCATTCCCGATCCGTAATTTAATACGTTCGGCAGTTTGTTCTCCTACTGATAAATTATACTTTCGTTTTAAATAAGCCGCGATGGCTTCATCCATCTTATCCCCTCCTACGCGGACGCTTTGAGAATAGACGATTCCTGCAAGCGAGATCACGCCCACTTCGGTCGTCCCACCTCCGATGCCCACGATCATGTTGCCAGAAGGTTCTGTGATCGGTAGACCAGCACCGATGGCTGCAGCCATCGGTTCTTCGATGAGGTAAACTTCTCTCGCCCCCGCGCTCTCTGCGCTCTCTTTGACTGCTCTTTTTTCTACATCTGTAATCCCAAAGGGGACGCAGATGATAATTCTCGGCTTGACAAGAGTGCGTTGATTGCTGGCGCGTGCGATAGCATAGCGCAGCATCGCTTCAGCAGTGTCGAAATCGGCGATGACACCATCCCGCAAAGGACGAACGGTGCGGATATTGGTGGGTGTTCGTCCCAACATTTCTTTGGCTTCGCGTCCAACTGCCAGCACACGATTACCTCCGCGAGGGTCTTGTTGGACGGCTACAACAGAAGGTTCGCAGGAAACAATCCCCTTGCCCTTGGCGTATACCAGAGTTGTTGCAGTTCCTAGATCAATAGCCAGGTCGTGGGAGAAAAGGCCGCGCAGCCAATTAAAAATCATGATTCCTTGTAGACCTACAGGGACAAGGTGCTTCTTGTCGCTTTCTGCGCACCTATCGATAGTTAAAGAGTAAGCGAAAGAGCCGATAGAGGTGTATATAGCCGATCAAAGATGAACATTCAGAGAACAGCTGTAGCGAAATCCAGATAGGAAAGAAGAATCTCCATACGCTCTTGCTAACCCTTTGAAATTTTTCCTTCTTTATGAGGAAAATGCTTGCGGCACGAAGGACAGAATTTTTTGATTTCTAGCTTCTCGATGGTTGTTCGTTTGTTTTTATTGGTCGTGTAATTGGCTCGCCCGCATTGAGAACAAATCATCTTAATAACATCTCGCATTCAAGACTCCAAGACTAAACAAGAAAAAAACGAAAGCAAATTGCGATTGTTGTCGATCGGAAAGAAAGGGTAGTGAAAAATAAAGAACCTTTCAAGAAAATCGAGAAAGAGAGAGCATTGCTGCTGACCTCCCCCTTGAATTCATGAAAGGTTTTTTAGAATAGGTCTTTCTCATTGTGGCAGCCATTGTTCTCCAGTGGTTCCTTAAACTCCTTAGGGAAAGAGGCCGTCAGAACATTCGAAAAACAGGTGGATTGGCTGCTTAAGAAAGATAATGGCTACATAACAATTCGTTTAATCATCATCATCATCAGACCAATCTTTGATGCTGGGACTTTGTTCGCGTCGGCGGGGACGATGGGCTCCTTCCTCATCGCCTCGACCTGAATATTTCCTCCTGCGATCATCAAAATTCTTGCGGTTGTGATGAGAACCACCTCCCACTTGGGCTGGCATAAAATTAGGCATGTATCCCATCCCGCTGCTGTAACTAGGACCTTCTGAACGCAGGGAACGTTCACCCTTCGCGTGGGCCAAATTGACAATCAGCCGGCGTCCTCGCAAGTCCACAGACTGCAGCGAAGAAGCAACCGTTTTTGCTGCTTCGGGAGAGGCCATCGTCACAAATCCAAACCCTCGCTTTCGACCATCCATACCCACAGGTAGATTCACCTGTTGGACAGAGCCGTCGACAATCTTGTGAATCAGGGTCTCGAGTTCTTCTGGGGTGCAGTCATAGGGGAGATTCCCTACGTAGAGAGTTCGATCGGGTGCACCTTGCTGCTGATTTGAACTTTTGGGAAGTCGATTACCTCTTGAAGAGCCTCTCTCTTCACCGCTGCCACCGCCTGGAAACCCTGCGTGGTTGCGCCGTGGTGGTTCAGCCTGAAAAGGACGAACGGAGATTAGTTTTCCATTCTGCATGGAACCATCGAGTGTATCCCGTGCTGTTGCTGCTTGGCTTGATGTGGATAGCGTAACAAATCCAAACCCACGCGGCCTTCCGGTTGTACGATCTTTGGGAAGACTGAGATTGACAACAGTGCCACCTGTAGCCTCGAAAATTTGTTTAAGTATGTCTTCTGATATACTGTCAGGTAACCCAGACACAAACAGTTTTGTTTCTTCATTCACCATGCGAAAATCCTAAATTTAAACGGCGAACCTTTACAGTTAATATATGAATCGATCCACTTGTAGACATTAACCTGATCGTATTGAGCTGGTTTGAAAACGTATGGATTCAATTTTCCTTGAAGCAAGAATATCGCACAAGCTGATGTGGTCAACAAGTACATGTATTCTTAGATGTATGCTTAGCAGGTTGTTAACAGACGGCTAGGAGAAGTTGATGGCTTCTCTCTTTTTTTTGTTGCAGGGGGAGTCGTTGAAGAGGATTCATCAATAGCCCAGGGGATAGCTAGGACAAAGGTACTTCCTTGACCTACCTCTCCCTCTACCCAAGCCTTGCCGTGGTGTGCGAGAGCGATGTGATTGACAAGAGCGAGTCCGATGCCGCTTCCTCGAACAGGTTGTTGGGTCAGGCCATAGCGGAGAGTAGAATGGTTACCTCGAACGAAGCGTTCAAAAATTCGTTCCCTGTCCTCTGGGTGAATCCCTGGTCCTTGATCGGTAACTCGAATCGTAAGGTGAGGATCTTCTTGAGCCACTTTGATGGTGATGATTTTGCCGCCTGGTGCATATTTGATGGCATTATCTATCAAGTTGATAATGACCAGTTGAATCGCTCGCTCATCGATAGAAGCGTGTGGAATATTTTCCTGAATATCTACGGTTAGAGTAACCCCCTCTTGTTCTGCGCGATAGCGATAGACGTTGACCGCTCGCAACACAACAGCACCTACGTCTTCCAATTGAAAATTGTAAGAGGTTCGACCTTTTTCCACTTGGGCAAAATCAAGCACATTTTCAATCAAAGAAGAGAGCCGTTCACTTTCACTGACAATAATATCTAAGTACTGTTGGCGTTTACTTTTACTTGTTATGCGGCCCGATTGAAGGAGCTCGCCGAACATCCGGATAAGAGCTAATGGAGTTTTTAATTCATGGCTTACATTTGCCACAAATTCCCCTTTTAAAATCGAGATTCGACGTTCTCTTTCTGCATTCAGAAGAATTGTTCCGATTCCGGCAACTGTGACAACAAAGGATAACAAAACCAGTGCGAGTTCAAGCAATCTGCGATTCCGGACGCGGTTTGTTAGTTCTTCTGCTCCGGTTGGAGATACTTGAAGCTGCCAATTTGGAAGTGTGGTCGGAAAGTGAACTCCTACCATAAATTCTCCTCCTTGTAGGGGAGGACCGAAGATGATCTTCCCAGCTGCATCGACGATGTTAACCCGGCTTGGGAAAGGACTGGTAGCTTCTGCATAGAGTGCTGGCAGAGTTTCTTTCACAATTCGGTTGATATCGTGCCAAGCTGCGATCAGGTATTTTTCTCCTCGATAGAGCTGCTTCCAATAACTAATTAAATACCTATTTCCTATGTATTCTGCATATAAATGCTGCAGTTGTTCAGAAGGGGGATGACTTGATTTGATGGTTGGAATTAATTGGTAGGTGAGCAATGCGCGAAACATCTCCTCTTCTTGAGAGTGCTCGTCATCGCGAGAAATAAAAGATACCAAATGATACAGATTATTGAAGATAGCGATCGATCGGATTGTTGGAGTTTCACGCCGTGCAGTTGGAAGCCACTGTTTAACGAGGTGTTCAGACTCGGGTGGTATGGCTACGGTTATTGCTACATTGTCTTGTTCTAAAATGAATTTATCCAATCGATTGGCCTTTTCCATTGCTAATTCTAGCGTTGCTTCAAAAACGGACTGACGCCTTAATTTTTCGAGCTGAAATGTCGTGCGGAGAGTAAAATAGGCCAGTATGCTGACTGCAACCAAGACAGCGAAGAGCAGTACAAAGCGTGTGGCCCACTTGCGATCTTTTTTTCTAGTCTGCTCGTAGTCCATCGGAAGGTTGGAGTCTAGCTGCGTAGAGAGCAGGGAACAGTGTGGCTATGATGCAGATTGAAAGTGCAAAACTCCCTGCAATCAGAAATTCATTAATCCTGAGATTAACAGGCAGTTGCGAGACAAAATAAACTTTTGGATCGAGAGGAAATCCGAAAGCGAGGAGACTTTTACATATCAGGGCGCCTAAAATAAGGCCTAGCACTGTGCCCATCGTTCCGATAAAGAGCCCTTGGTAGAGAAAAATTCGCAAAATAATACTGTTTTTAGCTCCTATCGCTTTGAGCAAAGCAATTTCTTTTCTTTTGTCGAGCACAATCATGATGAGGGTTGCTACCACTGTGAAGGTGGCTACGATAATGATCAAGGCTAATACGATGCTCATCCCGATTTGTTGGATTATCAGCGCAGTGAAGAGATTGTGATTGAGTTCATGCCAATCCATCGTGTGATAGATATTACTATTTAAAGCTTTGCTGATCTCTTTTGCGATCGCAGGAGCTCGCTCAATATCGTTCACTTTAATCTCAATGCCGGTAACGTTATCTCCGTACGCATAGAATTTTTGAGCTTCGTAGAGATCAGTGTAAATAAACCTCGAATCGTATTGATCAAAACCTGCATTGAAAATAGCGATTACGCGAAACTGTTTAACAATAGGAGAGGATAAATGGCCTCCGAAGTAACTATCTAAAGGTGGGGAGGCGATTTGAGCACAATCTCCAATTGTTACGTTGATTTGTTCGGCGAGAGTATGCCCCACGACAACCCCTGGCAATCGAATGTTCTGTGGTGATTGAGAGCAAGCATCAATAGGGGGATGTATTGTATCTAAGAGGATTTCTTCGGGTAGAATGCTGTCGAAGCCCTCCTGTGGAACTATATTACCGCTTGGCGGAGGAGGGGGAGGAATGATGTGCCACAAGGGATCTGGAACGTTATCTCTAAGGACTAATGCACTTGGAGAAGCTATAGAAGGAGCGGAGCCTTCTGAAGTAATTTGTTCTTGTGTGGTACTAAGAAAAGCTCGGGGACGCTGACTTTCCTCCCCAGTAAGAGGGAAAGGTAGGGAATTGCTCTTTTGGGTTGAGGAGGAAGAAAAAGGGGAAGAGTGGACAGTGCGATCAGGCGGTTTTGCGTCGGGATATCGTAATTCTTTGAGGTTCCCTTTAACGATGTGTTTAGGGAGGTCCAGTACGTTGGGCATCAAATTGGGGTCCACCCCTTTGAGCAGTACACTTGCTGCAGTTCGTTCACGGTGGGTTATCATCATGGGACTAATCAGAAAGGGTGCGATCCCAATGACTCCAGGGATACTTTCTACGCTTTTCATGATTTCATGATATTCTTGAAATTCTATTGAATATTTTAAGATCAGTACATGAGCGTTCGTTCCAAGCACTTTTTCTCGGAATTGATCTTTAAATCCACCTGTGACGCTCATCACAATCGCTAAGGCAGCTACTCCTAAAGCGACGCCTAGAATGGAAAACCAAGTGCCAATCGATATAAATGTTCTCTTCTTGGAGAACATGTGGCGGACTGCGAGACTAAGGGCGTAATGGAGTGAAGGCATAGCTATAGAACAAGACCGCTTTGATTCATCGGTTTATTTGCGTTTTTGAGAGAGGGGGTGGGTGGATGGCCGATTTTTTTGGTTGGAAGAAGGGCGGGATGATGGAATAAAAGAGGTTCCGTTGAAGTAAAACTTTTGCGACTGGATTTCTCCCCAAGGCAGAAGCAGGGGAGAGACGTGATAGAACAAAGGAATGGTTCGGTCAGCAGAAGCGGACCATTCAATGGAAGGTTCAGAGCTGACCTCGATCTCTCCTTGTGAAATGCGGATTGCGTTGGACAGTCGTCGATTCCCCTGGATGATAGCAACATCATGAGCAAATGAAGTAGTGGGTATTGCTTCTTGTAAAAAGCTCAAAATTTCGACCCATTCGTGGATTCTATCTTCTTTTTTGAGTCGAAGGTAGAGCACTAGATCCCCCTTTTGCTGTCTAGTGACATTCCGTGCTTCGCATCGGATCAATTCTCCTTCTAGCTCTCGAGAGAAGAATTGAAGGCCCCGCTGAAAGTGAGGACCATAGATCACAAGTATATTGTTAAAAACAGAAATCTTTTCTTTAAGCGGGTCTCCGCTGATGTCGACCAGTAAATCGTATCTTGGGGTTTGGTGGACGAAACCCCGTGGAATAAGCAGTTGATCAAAAACAATCTGCTCCGATTCTAGGAGAAAAGGGGGGAGAGATTCAGGTGAATGTTCGTCCCCGTCTGCTGTTGCTAGAAGTAGAAAGGTGGTTCCTTCATGGTTAATTGCTTGATAACGTATAGCTGCTTTAAGTCCAACGCGAGTGAGTGTAGCTTCTGGAAAGTTAGACCACGGAATCACTGCATGGAGTGTGTATCCTTCTGGATTGGGAAATGAGAATAGTTCCATCCCTTGAATGGTTGGGCTTTTCTGAATGGAGGACGTTGAATTTTTCGTGGAGGTGGCAGGAGATACTTTTAAAGGGAGCTCATATAACGCGAGTGTTTTTTCGGCTAAGGGGAAGGTAAGAAGTAAGGAGAGATATCCCTCTCGGAAGAGGATAGGAGACGTATTTAGAAACTCTTTGTCTTTGACAGAGCTGGCTAGATAGATGGCCTCTTCGTCGTATTGAAAGCTGACAGAAAATTGGAGGGATTTTTGAGGTGTGGAGGAAAGGACGTGGCGGGCTGGTACGGGGGCTGGCCATTTTTGGAATGTCCCTTTAAGAGGGGGTCGTTCTCCTTTCTTTAAGTGGTGGGCACGTAGGATGGAATCTGCTTTCCAGAAAGGTTTAGCCTCTTTTGTCTCTGTTTTGGGAGGGGTTGTGATCAAAAGAGAGGGAGCATGTGGGGGAGGTAGCTGACGTGGCTTTGTGTGTTTTCTTCTTGTTTCGTGTAGTGTCTGTTTTGTCGTGCATTCTAGACTTAGACTTTCGAGTAACCCAATGAGGAGTACAGTCCTTAATTGCATGAACCGCTTTTTTTTAAAAAAAATTTTGAGAATTCTGTCATAGGGATAATGGCTGCTGAGCATCCAAGAAGGAGCAACCATGGTTGGAGGGAGAGAGAGCTTGTCTGAAAAATTAGCTGAAGGGGGGGTAGGAAAATCGCAAGCGCTTGGATGCATCCACTAATTGCGATTGCGAGGATAAGGGGCCAAAGGAAGAGTGGCTTGAACTGTATCATAGGAGTGGATAGAGAACGGCAGCTCAGGGCATAGAAAAGAGGACTTAAAGCGAGAAATGAAAACGTTAACGTTTGGATCTTTTTCGGATCAGATTCGACATTGGGAAATCGGATTTGCTCTCCTTGAATCAATAGAGCTAAACTCCCCATCAGGAGCCCTACGATTGCAATCATCCAGTAAGCTTGTTGATTGAGAAGGCTATCCTGGGGACTGCGTGGAGGCCCTTTTAATCGTTCTGGATCGGGAGGATCCATCCCCAAAGCGAGTGCAGGAAGTCCATTGGTAACGATATTAATCCATAAAATCATAAGAGGGGTAAGAGGCTTCAGCGTGGGTTGTAGAGAAGATACAGCCACAGCTAAAAAGAGGCCCGCATTCGAAGAGAGAAGGAAGAAAACACACTTTTGAATGTTGCTGTAGATAGTCCGTCCTTCCTGGAGAGCAACAAGCATCGTCATAAAACTATCGTCGAGAATCACCAAGTCAGAGACTTTTCGAGCGATGTCGGTCCCATATTTTCCCATCGCTATTCCAATATGTGCTTCTCTCAAAGCAGGAGCATCGTTGATGCCATCTCCTGTCATCGCGACGATCTGTTGTTGATTTTTAAGGGCTCTGACGATCTGTAATTTTTGAGATGCAGTTACTTGAGCAAAGATGTTGACTCGAGAAACCTGCTTGTCGAAGTCTTCTTGAGTCATCGAAGCGAGATCGCTCCCTGTTAGGGCAATTGCGTTAGGATCTGTTTCCAATCCTATTTCATGAGCAATTGCGAGTGCTGTCAGTTTGTGATCCCCTGTGATCATCATGACTCTAATCCCAATCTCGCGACAGATTTGGAGCGATTTTTCAACGTCTGGACGGGGAGGATCCATCATCCCTACGAACCCAATGAAAGTTAATTTTTGTTCGATATCAGTGGCAGAGTGGATATCGGAAGAAGTCGGTAGGGGACGGATTGCAATGGCCAATACACGAAGCGCGCGCGCGCTCATCTCTGCAGCTTTTTGGAAGATGGCTGTTCGGGTAGCTTCCTCTAACGGCTCTTGACCTTGGTCAGTCATCAAAAAATCACAAGAAGGGATTAACGTGTCGATACTTCCTTTGCAAAAAGCGGTGGTGTCCCCTTTTGCATCCAGACCGATTACAGTCATACGGCGCCGATCGCTATCGAACGGAAATTCTTGGACAATAGAGAACTCGCTGCAGTCGAATAGCAGTGCTCGGTTGGACTTGTTGACGAGGGTGAGGAGAGCCCCTTCAGTTGGGTCTCCGATTAGCTGAAATTCTCCTGGGTTCACTTCGTGGATAACCGCGTGGTTGCACATTTTGCAGGTGGTGAGTAGGGCGCGGAGGGGATTGGGGAGGGAGGAAAGTGGGTGGTTGTTCTCTCCGAGAATAGCGCCATCGTTGGAGTATCCTATTCCTGAAACCGAATAGTGTTCTCCTCCTGCATCGATTTCAAGCACAGTCATAGCGTTTTGCGTCAACGTTCCTGTTTTGTCTGTGCAGATAACGGTTATTGCTCCGAGTGTATCAATCGCTGTTAAGTTTCGAACGATAGCCCCTTGTTTGGCCATTCTCTGTGTGCCCAACGCGAGAGTGATTGTTGCAATCGCGGGTAATCCTTCTGGAATAGCGGCTACAGCGAGGCTGACAGCTTCAAGAAGGGTCTCGCTCCACGGATGTGCCCCCTTCCAAAGACCGGATAAAAAGAGCCCTAAACTGACGCTCAGACATACGTAAAGCACACGAGTCCCGAAGTGTTCTAGCTTTTCTTCGAGTAGCGTTTTTCGAAAAAGAGGAATTTGCCGAATCAGTGCGCTTAGCTGACCTAATTCAGTGCGGGTGCCCGTGGCTACCACCATACCGATCCCTCGGCCTTGGATGAGATGAGTACCTAAGAACAGCTTGGATTCAACAGAAGCTGCTGCGATCGCCTGGAGAGAGCAGGATTTTTTTGGAACGGGGAACGATTCCCCTGTAAGAGCGGATTCGTCGGCTGCAATATGGTTGTTTTGAAAGAGTTGAATATCAGCTGGTATAATGTCGCCTGCTTCAAGCTCCAGAATATCTCCTCTGACGAGTTGCGAAGCTTCGATTTGCTGAAGCTGACCATCCCTGCGAACCCGTGCGATAGGAGTTTGCATCTGCTGAAGCGCCTGGATGGCATTTTCTGCTTTTTGTTCTTGATAGAAGCCGAGCAGAGCGTTGAGCAGAATAATCAAAAAGATCGTGAAAGAGTTCCCAAAGCGAATGAAGAAAGAGGCTTGGGGGGCATGGAACCCATGAATAGAAGCGATGCCTGCCGCAAGCAGGAGGGTGAGGACAAGTGGATTGACAAATTGCCTCCACAATAGGGCTAGTTTATTATGAGGAAGAGGGGTGGGGAGAGCGTTGGGCCCTTCTTGTGTCCATCTTCGATGTGCCTCTTTAGAGGAAAGCCCTTGCTCTGGGTCAGTTTGTAGAAAATGGATGGAAGGATTGTCATGAGCAGTTGATAAAGGAGAATGATCGGTTAGATGCAAAAGAACCTTCGTTTAGGAATAGTTATGACCGCGTTGTAGTTTTTTCTCATTTTCTAGCTCTTCTAGAGTAGCCGTCAGCTCATCTTGCTTGGTCAATTCACTGTTGGCTTCTGGAGCAAGGATTCGGGCTTTCCTGTCTTGCTCTGAGATTGATTCGATGCGACTGCGCTTGGTCTCGGTTGACTCTTCTTCAGGAGGAAGCAAGCCTATCTTTCGCTTCAGTGCGATCAGTTCATCATCTGTCCCTGTTGTTTTCTCCAGTTTAGTAAACCGAGCAGCCAAACTATCTCCTGCATACTCTTCTGAAATCTCCGCTTGCGCCTCCGCTTCTGCTTCTGCTTGTTCTACTTTCGTGGCCATTCGCTCGAAGGTTTCAAAGGCACCAGGCTCCTTGAGCCCACTGATCGTCTCTTGAATGCTACGTTGCGCATCGGCTCTCTTTTTCCTTGCGATAAGAACGTTCTTTTTCCGTTTGGCCTCTTCGATTTTATCATTGAGCACGTGAAGTGCTTTCTTGAGCTGTTCTACCGCTATTTTCTGCTTGGTATGTTGCTCCTGATAGGTGTTTGCCAGCTCTTCATGTTCTCGCTTGCGGGCTAATGCTTCTTTTGCTAGCCCTTCGTCCCCTGCTTTGAGCGCTAGCATTGCTCGGCGTTCCCACTCAGAAACCTGTGCCTTCTCTTGCTCTAACTGTTTCCAAAGCCGTCGCTCATCTGCAATCGAAGTCGCTACCTTCTTCTTGGCTTCTATCAATTGTGTGCTCATTTCGAGCACAATTTGATTGAGCATTTTCTCGGGATCTTCTGACCGACTGAGTAGATCATTGAGATTTGATTTGATGAGTTGAACAAGACGACTAAAAATTCCCATACATTTTACTCCAATGATTCATCAATCCTCGATGGACCTGCCATCCATTTTTTTATCTGATCTCTTGGTACGAATGCTTCATTCGTGCATTAGTGTTTTCTTTTAGAATCGCAGTAAGATGTTTAGTCAATGCTGGCATGCTCAATTTCCATTAGCAAAAGCATGGTGTGGGGTTTGAGGCGATGTTGTGAGTGACCAAACCAGGCTGTTGAATGGGCAGGGAATGGCTGGCCTTTATGAAATACATTATCAAATAGAGGAAGGGGCTACCAGTGAAGTCTATAAGGTAATACAAATACAGAAACTCCTGTCGTTCTCAAAATCCTGCGACAGCTTACCTCGAGTCGAGTGGATTCAATCGCCTGCTTCAAAAGAGAAGCTGGAGTTATTGCACAATTCACTCTCCTTACGTCTCTCGTTGATTGAGCGCTGGCATGGAAAATAGATGGGATATTTTAGATGGCGCTTGGATGGTTCTATGGAAAAGGGTTAGATAAATGGCTTACGCGCGGTCCTTGGCTTCCTGTTCATGAGGTGGTTCGCCTCGTGGAAGGCAAGCTTTAAAGGGTTAGTTAAAGGGTGCGCACCGTACAGGAGTCATTCATCGCGATATTAAACCGAACAATCTTTTTCTTGAAACAGAAGAGTTCAAAAGCGAAGAGTACAACGGGACGAAGGAAGGCTCGTTCAAACGGGTGCATATTTTAGACTTTGGGATTTCCAGGATGATTGAACTTTCGCAAGCTATTCACCAGATGCCTCTCACCTATTTGGGAACGACTCTTTGGAGTTTTTTCTATATGGCTACGGAGCAACAAGAAGAGTTTACTGAGGTCGATCACAGCGCTGATCTGTATGCATTGAGGGTTGTGATTTTTCAAGTGCTGACGCGAAGACTCCCTTTCGAAGGCGAAACAGCTAGCATCTTGGCAGCTCTTAATTTAGCTGTGCTGCCCCTTCTCTTTGCATGGCATCGGAGTGCGACTGGCCTTCTGTTCTCCGGGACTTTATTGCTCAGATGACCGAGCGTGGAAAGAATGACCTCGATTTCACTCTGCTTGGGATGCATTTAAAACGTGACGTGGCATGCAACATGGCCTACAATTACAGAGATCGCTGTCCTTAAAGATGGGCTCTTTCAACAAAATGGAGTTTAGTTTGTTGATGAGCCGACACAAATTACATCTTAGCGATGGTTATTTATGAATTCTATGGATGGCATAGCAACGTCCTCGGTGAGTTCTACCTACATGATCAAAGAGACACAGGTGGAAATTAAGGTGCCTTATCTGTTATCAAAGGGAGAGTGCCGGCCTTATCTCCTCTTGAGATCCGGGATGAGCCTCTAATCATCGGGCGAAATGAAGCTTGTCATCTGGTTCTACAAGATAAAAAGGTAAGTGCAGCTCATTGTGAGGTGGTGGCCACAAAACAGGGGGTTTGTCTTCGCGATCTCACATCGAACAATGGTTTCTTTGTTGGTTCAATTTGAGTAGGAGAAATCTATCTCACAGAAGAGGCTATGACCGGTGTGGAGAAACGCTCCTCCAGTTTGTGCCGTCTCAGATTACGCATGTTGCCCTTCCTGAGAGCGTGGGACTTGGAGCCTTTGTGGGGGCCAGTGCGAAGATCATGCGATTTTGATCGCCTTGAAAGTCTCCCCTACCCACTTGACAGCGTTGATTCTGGGAGAAACGAGGATATGGAAGGGAGTCGTCGCTCATGCTATTTATCAGGCGAGTGCACGTAGCGCGAATTCATTCATTGTGATCGACTGTGGCACTATCCCATCTTCTCTTGCGGAAGCCATTCTCTTCAGACAAGAACGGGGTGCTTTTACCAGGTGCTGTCGAAGGTCGTTGATCCCCCTTCTCTAGATGCGGATGGGGGGACCATCTTTCTTGATGAAATTGGTGAATTACCTCTTAAAGTATAGCTTAAACTCTTGCGAGCTCTCGCGGAGCGCAGGATTAAAAGCGTTAGATCCAACACATGTAAGCCGTTCAATGCACGTGTGATTGCGGCTACCAGAAGGAATTTAGTCCAGGAAATCAATCGGGGGTCATTTCGCAGCGATTTTTATTCTCGAATTGCGCGGGTCAAAGTTGAACTTCCTCCGCTTTGCCAGCGCCTTGAAGACATCCCTATTTTGGTTCGGTCTATGTTGAAGGACTTAGGAGAACTTAAAGCGTATCAATGGGTTCGATTCGAGGTGATTCATTAGAACAGTTGATGTGCTATGATTGACTTGGTAATGTGGGGGAATTACAGAATGCGGTATCTGTTGCTTTTTCCTTCCTTCTCGCAGGGAGGGGCTGTTGACTTATCTCAAGGGCTCTTGCCTTTTGGTGGAAATCTGTCAGAAAGGACTCCTCATGCTGGTGTTCTGGTTCAAGGGGTTAAGCGTGAAGTGTTGACACGCTTTGAACCAGAGCATTTTGCATCTCTTTATGCAGCCTGTGGGGATGATATTGGTGAGAGGGTCGTGAGGCATCGGTGAAGCACATACGCATTCATACATACTTGAAGTATTATAGAATAGAGAAGGAAAAAGCAAAAGAGACAAGCGAAGAGGAAAAGTAATGGTGATGCCAGTCAATTTAGTAAACTATTCTTCTGCATGGGGAGAATATCACTATTACATCTTATTCATAGGCCTCCTACTTTTTTTAATGGTTCCTCCTCTTATTGCTCGACACCGCATGCGGTGTCTTTTGCTCTCAGGGGATGTGAGGCATATCTTGGCAACTTGGCAGAGCTCGATTCAGCGCGCTTTGTATCCCGAAACAACGATCCCGCTAATGGCGGCTACTGCTTATGCAGCTTATGGATGGCTTGAAGCGGGTCGAGATGCTTTGCGGCGAGCTATGCACGGTCCTGCCTGGGAGGCAGCCTTGGAACAACGCCTGTTTATTGAAACGCTGCTCGATACATTTGAAGGCCAACGGCAGGCAGCTGTAGAAAAAGCCGAGCAGTTAGAAAAGCTCCCGCTTCCTAAGGTAGGTATTTTTGCAAGGCGCAGAATTACTCGGTTGCGCCAGGGATTGGCTGCGCTTGCTCGCGCATTTGCCCATCGGAGTGAGGATATGGATGAGTTGTTGCTTGTCCGCGCGTCCCGTGCGTCTCCGCTTGTCCATTGGGCGATGCGCTATGCAGCTGCTATTGTAGCGATCGATAAAGGGAAAAAACAAAAAGCGTCTCGCTTGATACAGAATGCTCCCGCTTGGCCTGTACAAAGTGCATTTTATCTCTATCATCATGAATTAAATGCTTGTATTTGATGTGTTGATATTGCTCATACAGCATCAAATGAATTTTTCCTTAATTGTTGGCCATTTCGGTTCACCGTAAGCAGGGCTTACCTTCTTTAAATTTTCTTGTATCGGTTGCCTATAATCAATCATGTCGCATGCCAGAACCTCAGGTGCTGTACCTAGCTCTTTTCTGAATCTGGCGAGATATACTCTGATTGAAGAGATTGGGCATGGGGGGATGACGACTGTTTATTGAGCTCTAGATAAACGGTTGGGACGTCCAGTTGCGGTCAAAGTGGTTTACCCTCATTTGCGAAAATCAAAAGAGGTGACCAAACGTTTTTTTTAGGAGCGAGAGCTGTTACGAAACTATGTCCCCCAAATATTGTTGGGGCTTACGATATCTCTGATGAGGATGAGATGAGCAAGAATGTTACTTAGTTGTGGAGCTGGTCCAGGGGGTAACCCTAAAGCAACTGCTCCAACAAAAGCCTTTGCCGCCTGAAGTGGCTGCATGCATTATGGTTGAAGTGCTGGATGCTCTCGTTCATGCGTATCAGCTGGGAGTTGTTCATCGGGATATAAAACCCGAAAAGGTGATGGTGGTTTGTCAAAGCCCCTCTGAATTGCCGAAGGGGAGGGAAGAAGCATCCCCTTTATCTCCTTCAGGAGAGGAGGTGGCTCGTCAGGCTGATGGACCTTGGGATTACTAAGATGCATAGATGCGCGGGGATTACCTTTACAAGGGAGGTTCTTGGAAGCCCTGCTTGCATGGCTCCTGAACAAATTAAGGAGAATGCGCGTTCCGATATTTTTTCATTGGAAGTCGTATTCTATGAGAATGTCGTAGGGCATTTGCCTTTTGAAGGGAATAATTCTGCTCAATTGTTGCGGCGTATTCTTAATGGTGTTTATTCACTAGCCGATCAAGAGCAAGAGCGCCCTATTGTGGGGAGGAGATGGGGTGCCATTGTCGGTAAAGCGTTTGCTCATCAAACGGGGCAGCAATTTGAGAATGCGATTGCCATGCGCAAAGCGATTGTCTAAGAATTGGCTTGCCTTGAGATTGCAGTGTCCTTTAATGAATTACAAAATTGGTGCGAATCTTCTGAACGAACGAAAAAGAGTACCCTGAGCGAATGTTGCAACTCCTTTACTGGGTGGGAGGGAATGCTCGCGAACAAGGCGATCGATTAGGCGCTGCTGCCGATTATAATCGGGCTCTCGCTTATGCTCCCGATGACCCTTTGCCTCTTCGCACAGTTGCTCAGATGCATTGCGCTATCCGGTCTCTCCGTAGAATACAGAAGATTGTTATTTCTATCCTGGTGGCGTTGATTGTGCTTGGTGGGGAGATGATGAGCTAGCGAGCGATGCATTCCTCGCCTACTCATCATTCAGAACCGCTTGCGGAGACGGATTCGAACGAACAGGCTGTGCCTCTTCCTCTCATTTCAGATTCCCCTCCCGCTTCTCTTCCAAAAGAACAGTTTATAAGAGCGGAAAAGAGCAGCTCACAAATGAATTCGTTGCCTCATCTTTCTAAATCTTCCTTTCCGGCCTCTCTTGTTCCTGAGCGTGAAATTGTGCTCACTGCGGTACGTCCCCCGTATAGGGTGAATATCAGCATAGATAAAGGGGAATCTATTCAAGCAGGAGTCGGTCTTCGTTTTCCTGTGAGTTCAGATCCTCACATTCTTTATTTTACCTGTGTGAATGACCTCTGCCAATCTCAAAAACATATTGTTCCTCCTGGTAAGATGCCGGAGAATGTACAGATAAGTCTTGAAATTAAGCCTCTGTAGTGGTAACATAAGCATAAGCTGCAATAGGCCTATCGCATTCTTGAAGAGCTTGCGATCACGCTCAAGCATGGTCTTCCGTCTTTGATTGAGATGAAGAGGGCTACGTAATCCTGTTCATGTAGTTGAGCTCCTCTCCAGTCGTGTTCAATCGATTGTCTTAATGGCAGGAAAGGAACCCCGTGTTACTCTTGAGCACTGATTCTTTGATGGCATGAATGGATGAGATTTAAGAGAAAATATAGTTGCTCTATGTGTTGGGCTTGTAGTTCTCTCGGCTGCCCCTTGGGTTGTTGCGAGTAAACAGGGTGAGCTTGAAAAGGCTCGCAGCGCTTACTTGGCCAAGCGATATGGCGAAGCGGAAGCAAGACTCAGCCAAATGCTGGATACGGAGCGCGGAACGTTGCATGAAACAACGTTTGTGTCGCATGCGCGTATGGTGTGGGGGGTGATGATGATCGCAACCGACAGACAAGAGGAAGTGTGGGGTGGCCTTTGCAAGGCTCTTTCTTGAAGATCTCCCCATTTTGAAGTCGACCCTCTTAATTCCCCAAGCGAAGTAATTAACGCGTTCATCGATACCTGTGCGCGCATGCGGGAGCGATTGTACCAAGCAGCTCAAGTGATAGACTAGCATGAGATGGAACAGCGGGCTCGCCAAGAAGCAAAGCAGCAACAAGAATTACAGCGCCTTCATCTCCTTGAGCAAATGACGAGCGAAGAAATCGTGATTGAGTGGCATTCCCGCTGGATTGCGCTGCTCCTTTTTGGGGTAGGTCAGTTCCAGAGTGGGGCTGGCCATTTTGTGCTTCGCAGTTGACCTTTCTCACCGCAGCAGGAGTATCCGTCCCTTTTTATCATCATTACACGTCAAAGGTACACGAGTGCTTCTGCTGCAGCAGATCATGCAAGAGCAGAACAGTATAGGACAAGTGCAAACACAGCTTATCTTATCAATCTGAATCTGTTCGCATATAGTGCTTTTTTTATAGCTGCTTCGGTCGGCGTAGTACAGGCTCAGTTTGTCTGTGTTTCTGAGAGGGTTGAAGTGAAGCGGCACCCTCTCCCTTTAGAGTTGGCCAATTGGATGCCTTTCCTAGAAAAGTGGTAAACAGCAAATTCTAAAGAGGATACGGCTGGGTGGGTAATAGGCCTGGGCTCATTTTTTTAAAGCGTTTGTTGGTTACTGTGAAAACAGTCTCCCACATCCGAAACGATTTGCCTTTTGTATATTAAAGGGTAGCTCATGGTTTTGGATCGAACTTGAACTCATCCTATAGAAATCATTCGAAACTCAATTCAAACAAATTGGATTTCGTTTTATGGTAAAGAAAAGGAAGAACACGATGAAGCTATGTTTTGACACATAAAGCGCGACTCAAAAATAATTGTTTAAACGTTTTCCCCCCAATTTCTACGGATGTAAAGGTACATAGAAATCCAATGCCTGAACTCCTAACCTTTCCTTCTCTTTCTAGAGTCGATCGCTCTACGCTAGAGCCTATCATTCAGCCTATTGTGCATGCACATGGAGCGGAACTGGTAGATATTGAGTTTAGAAGAGAGCCACAAGGGTGGACGTTGCGTGTTATCGTAGAAAAATTGGGAAGTGAAGCTCAGAATCTTTCAACGAAAGAGGCTGGAGTTGACTTGGAACTTTGCGCCAATATCGCCAAAGAGGTGAGTCCCGCTTTGGATGTGTTGGATCAAATCCCTCATCGATATCACTTAGAAATTAGCTCACCTGGTGTTGAGCGCCACTTGCGCACTCCAAAGGATTTCGTGCGGTTTGTTGGTCAAAAGGCAACACTTAAGCTCCAAGCGCCTCTTGAGGGGAAGAAAATATGGGTAGGGTGGCTGAGAGGGGTAAGAGATGATCATCTTCTGCTCGAAGAAGAGGAGCAACAGTGCTATGAGATTCCTTTTTGCAATATCGTATCCGGACATCTTTTGTTTGAGTTTGGATCTTTCTCTTGCTCCCCTCGAAAAGCAAGTCGAAGAAAAAAGTCTAAAAGGTAAATGATAATGGCTATCTATCAACAAAGTACGGGGAAACGGGATCTTAGCTTAGTCCAAGCCATTGAAATGGTTGCCAAAGATAAAGGGATTGAAAAGTCTCGTTTGATTAAAACGGTAGAAGAGGCAATTCTCAAAGCGGCCCAGAATGTGTTTGGAGCAGCCCGAGAGCTGGAGGCACACTTTAACGAGGTGACCGGTCAATTCGATCTATTCCAATATATGACTGTAGTTGAACAAGTGGAAGATCAGGATCGTGAAATTAGCTTTGAGCAGGCGCATCGATGTGGTCTGGAAGCGGAGCGTGGTGAAGAGCTCGGGTTTCAGATTTTTTGGCATCCTGCTGATGCTCGGAAAGCGGCTGAACAGGATGAAGAATTTGGCGATATTTTGCGGGTTAAACAATCGCGTCTCACCTTTGGGAGAATTGCCGCTCAAGCAGCGAAGCAAGTGCTTCTTCAAAGGGTGCGGGATGAAGAAAGAGATCTGATCTATAATGAATTTAAGGATCGCAAAGGGGAGTTGATCAAGGGGGTCATTTCTCGCATTGAGAGGTGCAATCATGTAGTTGTCGATCTGGGGAGGACGGAAGGAATTCTCCCTTTCCGTGAGCAAGTTGCTCGAGAGATCTATCGCCCGGGGGAGCGAATGATTGCGTGTGTTAAGGAAATTGACCGAGATGCGCGAGGGCCTCAGATTATTCTGAGTCGGACTGACCAGAAGCTTGTAGAGAAGCTGTTTGAAGCCGAGGTGCCTGAAATTTATGAAGGGATTGTCAAGATTATCTCGTGTGCGCGAGAGCCAGGTTCTCGCTCAAAGATCGCTGTGATGAGTCGGGATGTAGATGTTGATCCAGTTGGTGCGTGTGTGGGCATGAAGGGGGCTCGTGTGCAGGCGGTTGTACAGGAATTGCGTGGGGAAAAGATCGATATTGTCCCTTATGATAAAGACCCAGCGCGATTTGTGTGTGCTGCCATTCAACCTGCAGAGGTCAATAAAGTGATCATTGATGGAGCGGATGGCCGAATGGAATTGATCGTTCCAGATGAAAAGCTTTCTCTTGCAATTGGTCGCAAGGGGCAAAATGTCCGCCTTGCTTCGCAATTGACTTCATGGAAATTAGACATCATCAGTGATTCGAAATTCAAGCAGATGGAGGAGGAATCAGTCGTTGCGCTGCAGCAGATTGAAGGAGTTACGGAGTCTATTGCCCGCAATATGTATCATTTAGGGTTCCGTACTGTGGAAGAAGTCTCGGAAGCGAGCGAACAAGAGTTGTCTGCTATGTTTATGTTGGAGTCGGGCGAAGGAGAGCTTGTCAAGCGTATCAAGGCAAGTGCAGGAATCGTTTTAGAGCGTCTCCGTCAGGAGCGTATTCAACAAGTAGCTGCACATGGTCAGCTAACAAATTGGCAGCGTTTTCTTTTTGTTCGAGGTAGCGGCGAACACGCTATCCAAGCGCTTGAAGAGGCGGGCTATCGGACAGCGGAGGATATTCTGCGCGAGGAAGAATATAAATTGGCCATTAAAACGGGGATGGGACTCAAGAAGGCGAGAGCGATTCGGCAGGCAGCGGAGAGTTTTTTGAAGAGTGTGGTTTGAATGCGTAAAAAGATCATTCCGAAGAAGAAAATGGAATGTGAAATTTGGGATATATCAAAGCAGTGCAGCTGATCTAAGACAGCAAAAGCAGAAGGTTCTATTGTTGGCAAAAAATAGCAGGGGTCAAGTGAAGAGAAGATGCGTGGGCTGTCTTAAAGACAGTTCGCGCGACGATCTGTTACGTGTTGTGCAGAGTATGGGGGAAACAAATTTTTCTCCAATCTCAGTTGATTTTAAAGGGGGAACTTGTGGAAGGGGAGCCTATCTTCATCTACATGCTCGATGTCTTAGCATGGCTTGTCGAGGCGGATTTTCTCGGGCCTTTCGATCTCCCATTACAGTCGAGCGGGAACAATTTATGTTGATGCTAGAAGAAGCAAGAGATCGTCGTATGGAAAGTCTTTTGCGTGCTGGCTATCGAGCGAAAAGGGTTGTTGTAGGGTCAGATGCTTCGGAAAGAGCAATACAAAAGGGAGCCCCTCTAACAATTTTGGCTTGGGATGCAGGTAAAAGTGTGATGAAGGGAGCGGTTGAGAATGAGATTCGGCAAGGGCGTGTTCTTTCCTGGAAAGATAAGGCTAGTTTAGGAGCTCTGTTCGATCGCGAGCAGATCTCTGTGATGACTGTTACGAAAGACTCATTTGCTTATCCACTCCACCGTACCTTTATGGCTGTAGAAGTAGTACGAGAGGATAGAGCTAGTCGTTTCAAAGAGAAAGATGTGAAATCGTTCGGAGGTTCAATAAGTGTCGATGAATAAAGTGCGTATCTACGAAGTAGCAAAGCAACTGAATCTCGAGCCTAAGGCGGTTGTTGCGCTCTTTCAAACGATTGGATTTACGGAAGTCCGGAATCATATGAGTTCTGTAGAAGCAGAGGCTGTTGAGCGTGTAAAGCGTCACTTGGAGAAACAACGCACTCATCATGTGGTGGAAGAGCGGATTCGTCCGACAGTGGTTAAGCGCAAAGCAGTTTCAAAAGAAGAAAAGAAAGAAACGCTGTCATCTCCTCCCCCTTCTCTGGCGGTTTTTGCTCAAGCGAAGCAAGGGAGCTCTAAGCTCTCTCGCCCAGTCTCCGAAGTGCAGCCAGTCGCTACCTCTCAAGTTACTGTCGCGGGGTTTACTGAATCCAAATCATCCCTGTTGGGGGAGAGACTCACTTCTCTTCCCCAGGAAATTCGAGATCATGGAGAAAAAGAGGAGTCAAGCGATTTTATTCCTTCAGCTGGATTGTCGTATGAACGAGAGAAAGAGGGGCAGAAACAAGATGCCGCTGAAGAGATAATTCCCGTAGAGGGGGTGGTGCAAGCCAGCTCTGCACAGATGGATGTCATTGTGCGGGAACAAGGGGCTTCTTGTGCCCTACCAACAACTTCTCAGCCTGTTCAGCAAAATCAAGGACAAGAGACAGATGGTGTAGATCAATCATCTGTGCTTTCTCCTTCTCCGGTGGAACCGTCATCTAAAGAGGAGGATAAAGCTGTGAAAAAGAGCGCTTCGGTTGTTCTTCCTCAGTCTCCGTCTTGTTCCCCAACTGTGCAGAGAACAGGGGTTGAGTATTGGAGCGGTCGTCCGGGGGTGTCGGTCAATATCCCTGTAGGAGTTCGTTCGGAGTCGGGTGACAATTTTTCTTCGGGGCTCCCGCGCCGTGTTCAATACGATCCAAAAGCGACGGGATCAGAAGGAAGTGGTGCATCTAGAAGGGGGATGGTCCCACAACAGCAGGTGCGCAGTGGTTTGACTGTACGAGGTAGAGGAACCTCCATGATGCGGAAGTTCTCCTCTTCTGTATCGATGCGTAAAGTGGGGGAAGTTGCCTCTTCTACGAAGGCAATGAGTGAGCATAAAAAGGTGATTCGCATTGAGGAAAACATTACCTTGCAGGGGATGGCTGCCAAGATGTCAGTCAAGGCGACAGAGCTCTTGGTCAAACTGCTTTCGATGGGGATGACAGGGGTCCATATCAATACGACTCTCGATGCGGATACAGCGAAATTGCTCGCTTCTGAGTTCGGTTGGGAAGTGGAGAATATGGCTCGAAGTGAAGAACAAAATATCGCTGAAGCTCGGGGTGAGATCGATCTGGAGTTCAGAAAGGATGGGCAAAAGGAGAAGCAGGGCGAATTGCGCGCACCCGTTGTTGCTGTGATGGGGCATGTCGATCACGGAAAAACTACGCTTCTTGACCGGATTCGCAAGGCAAATGTGGCTGGTGGGGAAGCGGGAGGGATCACCCAACATATCGGTGCTTATCGCGTGAACACTTCCCATGGGGTGATTGTCTTTTTGGATACTCCTGGCCATGAAGCGTTTACGCAAATGCGTGCAAGAGGGGCTAGCATTACAGATATCGTGGTCCTCGTCGTGGCTGCGGATGATGGGGTCATGCCTCAGACAGAAGAGGCTGTCAATCATGCCAAGGCGGCGGGGGTTCCAGTGATTGTAGCGGTCAATAAAATGGATAAGTCGAATGCGGATCTAGAGCGCGTAAAACGTGAACTTGTCGAACTGGGACTTCAACCGGAAGAGTGGGGTGGAGATACAATTTTTGTCCCCGTTTCAGCGCAGACAGGTGAAGGGATAGATCATCTGTTGGAAATGTTAAGCATTCAGGCGGAAGTGCTAGAGTTGAAAGCGAATGCTAAAAAGGTAGCAAGCGGTACAGTCATTGAGGCTCTTTTGGATCGTGGTCGCGGTCCAGTAGCGCGCGTGCTCATTCAAGATGGAACTCTTCGTCGAGGTGATTTTGTTTTGGCAGGGCCTGGTTTTGGTAAAGTGCGGGCCATGACCAATGAGCACGGCAAGCAGGTGAATGAAGCAGGTCCTTCTACCCCTGTCGAAATCTTGGGAT